>CAZAGD010000044.1:0-34646 GCA_964484485.1 uncultured Syntrophaceae bacterium | reverse complement strand
TCTGGACAAATGGGCGAAAAGGAAGGAGGTGGTGGGAAAGGAAGTAGTTTTAAGGGCATAGGAGCTTTTTTTTCATGGTTAATTTAAATACTTGAAAATGGAAAGGAGGTAAAGGAAATGGCTGAAGAAAGAATAGATCATGGAAAGATGCCAGATTGGGGCAGAGCTGATCTGCCCGCCCCGCCAGAGTTCAATTTTCGCAATGCTATTTCCGTAATTGGTCCCGGAACAATATGCCTTTCCATGTCCATCGGCAGTGGGGAATGGTTGATGGGACCAGCTGCTGCTGCCCAATTCGGGCCTTCTATTCTTTGGATCACTTTAGTGTCAGTTTGGTTACAGCTTATTTTTAATCAAGAGTGTGCCCGGTATGTCATGTATTGCGGAGAGACTACCTATTCTGGCTTTATGAGAACTTCTCCGGGGCCTCGATTTTGGGGGTGGGCATATGCCATCATGGGCGCCTTACAAGTTGGTTGGCCAGGTTGGGCTGCAGCTTCCGCTGCCGCCATATTTGCTTCCATAGCAGGCCATATCCCCGGAGCACCAGATAAAGGGGCCGTGCTTGCCTGGGGGTACGTTAGTTTTGCCAGCGTAGTTTTAGTGCTCTTATTTGGCGGGGTTGTAGAACGGGGATTAGAAAAAGTTTCAACGGCTATCGTGCTGTGGATTGCCATCTTTTTATTGATTTTTAATATCGCCTTTGTACCAGCGGGAACATGGTGGAGAGTATTCTTAGGATTATTTGAATTCGGTGTAATTCCCAAGGGTGCAGATTGGCTCCTTCTTGGGGCCTTCGCGGCTTATTCCGGAGCTGGTGGATTAGGGAACATTTGGACTGCCAGCTGGATGCGTGATAAAGGGTTTGGGATGGGTAGCATTGTAGGAGCTATTCCCAGTGCGATAAAAGGAAAAGAAATAGCTTTATCCAAAATTGGCAGTATCTTTGATCCCACCAAAGAACATAACATGCGCGCTTGGAAAGAATGGTGGAAGTACTTATGGGTAGATCAGGGGATAGTCTGGGCAATAGGTTGCGTTGTCGGAATGTATCTATGTGTGCTGATTGCTGTTGGTATTATACCTGCGGGAACAAAAATAACTGGGCTGGCTGCGGGAGCTTACCAAGCGGAGTATATGGCTAAATTCTGGAAGCCTCTTTGGTTCTTAGCTCTTTTCACTGGGTTCTGGATTCTTTGGGGAACGCAATTGGCAGTCATGGATGGTTATGTGCGCACTGTTACAGACATTATTTGGTCAACTACAGAGAAACCGCATAGGTGGAAATATGGGCAGAGAACGGTTTATTATTTATCCTTGCTTATTTTTGTCGCCTGGGGATGTATTGCCATCAACTTGGCCGCGCCCATGATGCTCTTAATGATCGGGGCCAATATGGCTGGATTTATTTTCGTGGTAGGTTCTATTCATCTTTTGGTACTCAATAACAAATATCTACCAAAGCCACTGCGCCCGCCCCTCTGGAGGAATATTATGTTAATTATCACAGCTGTCTTCTTTGCCTTCTTCGTAATTGCTCTGGTGGGTAAACAAACAGGTTGGTGGACGATTAAGTAAGTAAGAAGGGGGCGGAAGCCCCCTTCTTACTTTAAGTACAAATCCATTTATGCTTTTGCGAAAGGAAATCCATTAAAAGATAATTCCCTAAATTGTGCGGAGTTGTATAGAAAGCCCGGCCGCGGTTCATTTTGGAAACTTGCCGGACGAACTGCAACAATTGCGCATCCTGCCCTAACATAAAAATATTAATGCTAATCCCACAAGAGGCACACTTCTTGAATTCCGCCATGGTTTTGGCCAAGGTCTTAGGATGAGAAGGGAATTGGAAAAACACCTTTCCCCCTTCCAAATGAGCCGTCGGTTCTCCATCTGAGACCATGATGATTTGTTTGTTCGAGGTATGATCCCGATTAAGTAGAGTTTTGGCCAAGATAAGCCCTTCTTCCATATTAGTATAAGGATTATCCAGATCCCAATTTAAGCAAGGGAGGTCTTTGCTCTTTAATTGGCGCGCGTAGGAAGAGAAACCTATCAAGTGCAAGCGATCATGAGGAAATTGGGTCTGAATAAGGGTGTGAAAAGCCATGGCTACTTTTTTGGCGGCAAAAAATTTTTCATCCCGGGCCATCGAACCGCTCATATCCAGCATCAAAGCGATAGCAGCTCGGGTACGCTTTTCGGTCTGGTAAACTTCAAAATCCTCTGCTTGCAAATTAAGGAGAGGGCCATTCTCAGAGAGATCTGAATTTATTACTTGCCGTTTTAAAGCATTCATGAGCGTGCGGCTCAAATTCAGATGAAATGGATCGCCGAATCGATAAGGCCTACTCTCTTCCAGGAAGAAGGTTAACCCCTGCCCTTGAAATTTAGTCTCATGGCTGCCAGTGAGATCTTTGCGCAAGGAAGCAAATATGTCTTGGAGAGCTTTTTGGCCGATTTTGCGCATCCCCTTCGGGGTGAGCACGTATTTTGCTCCCAATTTTTCAATATAGCCATTAACCTCTAAAAGGCGGGGGAGAGCTTTTAAGTTTTGCCATTGTTGGTAACTATCTTCGCCTAAGATTTGGCGAATCTCTTGCTCATTAATTTTTTCTAAATCGAGCCCCCAAGAAGCGCGACGAAATTCATGCTCCAGTTTTTCCAGTCTTTTTAACTCTTCTCTGGCTTCCAGATTCCCTGCTGCTAATGATTCTTGTAACTGTTGTTTTAACCGCCGAACTTCTTCTAAAAATTCTTGAATTCCTTTTAATCCGGGCGAGTTTTCTTGCCCTTTCCATCCCTGTTGTTTTAATAAATCTAAGGATTTGCTTAAATCATTTTCGCGAAAGATAAAATCAGTAAGATGCTCCAAAACATCTTCCGCGTGGGGAGCTTTAGAAGAAATTGGCCTATTTTCATAAAAAAAACGATAGCCGATCATTTTTAAAATTTTTTATTTTAGATTAACATAGAGAAATACCATAAGCAAGGGTTTTGGCAACTTTTCCAGTATCGCGCTGCTCTGGTCGCGCATTTTTCCATTTTTAGGTTTTGAAAATTTTCTATATGTTTAAATTTTAAACAAGCATAATTAGCCATTATATCCCCCTCCATTTTGCTAACCATATTAGGGCTAGGTCTTGAGCTACGAAATAAGAGGGGTCAATAATTTCTTATTTTGCCTATTTCTGCCTTTTAGTTCGATTAGCGGCAGTCTTCAATAGAAATAGGGGAATTAATCTCTCCATCCCGCCTGAAATGGGTACGAATTTCAAAACTTATCGACGGTCAGCTGGTAATTATGTTGACGAAAATGATTAATGGGCTATAATAAAAAAAAATTGGGGAGGATTTTAGACAAGATGGGTAAGAAAATTAATTCTTTAAAAATTTGGCTGGGCGAAATTAGAGCCCCTTTTTTCACGGCTACCTTTATCCCGGTAATTTTAGGGGCAGTTCTCGCTTGGTATGAAACGCATTTATTTGATCTTTTTTATTTCCTTATTACCATGGCAGGAGTGCTGGCGCTGCATATAGCCACTAACACCCTGAATGATTATTTCGATTATCAGAGTGGAAATGACCTTATAAACAAAGAAGCCAATCGTCCCTTTGATGGAGGGGCTCCTTTTTTAGTGGAGGGACTTTTACAACCACAGGCAGTTTATCGCTTTGGATTAACTTTTCTATTACTGGGAATAGGAATTGGTCTATTTTTGGCAGCCAAAAGAGGATGGCCGATCATCCCTTTGGGTCTGATAGGGGTAATCACAGCTTATTTTTACGTCGAACCGCGCGTAAAATTGGCCGCCAGAGGGGTGGGGGAAATTTTAACCGGCCTATGTTTTGGCCCCTTGGTGGTGGTCGGGACCTATTATGTGCAAGCTCAGCAAATTAGTATAACCTCAATCACAGGGGGGATTCCTGTAGGCATCTTAATTGCCAATGTACTTTTTATCAATCAGTTCCCAGATAAGGAAGCTGATCAGGCAGTTGGTAAAAATCATTGGGTAGTGAGGTTAGGAAAGGAAAAGGCCGCTAAAGTATTTTTTGGCTTGGTAGCTGCAGTTTATATTTCCATCGCTTTGGGCATTATTTTTAAAGTATTACCTTTCTTTTCCCTAATTGCTTTTTTTACCATACCCATTAATTTTAAAGGTGCTTTATTGGCTTTGCGTAATTTTGATTGTTCGCCTCGCTTAAGACCAGCCCAAGCTTTGGCAATTTTATCTCACCTGACTACCGGGCTCTTGCTTAGTCTTTCTTTCTATATTGCGGAATTATAGATTTTGGTTTAAAGGCTCATCTTTGAAAAAGCTATCCGCTTGAGCTGTAATCTGTTGCAGACGTTCCTGAAGAAGGATCCTGTTTTCTTCCAATTTATCCCTAGGTGCATCGGCCGCAACGAATATTGGTTCACCCCAAATATAAACTACCTGGCAGAAGGGCAGGGGTAAAATGAAATTGTCCCAGCTTTGAAAGACTTTTTTCCGGGAGGCTCCGTAGGTTACTGGCAAGATAGGTGCGCCAGTCTGCCGAGCCAGTTCGATAACTCCCGGCTGAACAATATATCTTGGACCTTGGGGACCGTCCGGGGTTATGGCCAAATTGCCCCCTAATTTATAATAGCGGATCATGCCGCGCAAGGCCGCAAGCCCACCTCGGGTCGTGGAACCGCGGATAGAATCGATATGGAAGCGTTTAACGGCCTGGGCAATGAATTCTCCGTCTCGATGTTGGCTGATCATCATGCCTACTTTCCCGTGGTGCGGAAGAAAAGGCATCATGAGGAGGCGCTGGTGCCAAAAAGCAACTATAATATTTTCCCCGCGGTCCCAGAATTTTTGCGCGTTTTCAGCGCCCAGTACTTTTTTGCGGATTGTCCAAGATAAAAGGCGCAGAATCCAGACATAGATTCTGGGAACAATAAACAGGAGAATTTTATCTTTCCAGGACCATTGTTCTTCGGCCATTTGAAGTTTGATTTGTATCTCCGGCGTTATGAGTTTATCGTTAAAGATTAGCGTCCTTTATCAATTTTTTTAATCTTTCTCTTTGATCGTGAAAAATTTGCAGGCGCCGGAACCGCTCCGCATAAGGAAGACCCTTTTCTCTACCCCATGCCCCAAACCAAGTGTGTACAAATTTTTCCATTATTTTAGGGTCTTTAATCTGGCTGCGGTGGCAGCGCAGAGCTTTAATCTTCAAAGGCAGAGTGGAAGTGATATCTACCCAAACGTTAGGGGCAGCGGTAGCGAAAAAATAAATTTCTGATACGGCATGAGGAGCCAATCCACTTCTGAGCTGAGCGGGGAAAAAGTTAGGGTTCAACGCAGCGGGGTAGGCGGCATCAAAAGCAAGTTCACCTACCACGCGGTGGTCAGCATGGAAAATATATTGGTTGTCAAAAAGGCGATTAGCCGGATCATGGGTAAAAATTGTATGTGGACGCCACTCCCGAATGACCCGTACTAATTCTCCCCGGAATTCAAGGGAATATATTAATTCCCCGTCGGGTTTACGCAGAAAAATTACTTCCTTGACGCCGATTATTTTAGCTGCGGCCTGCTGTTCTTTTTCTCTTAGCAAAGCCAATTTCGCACAGGAGAGGTTTGGGTCATTTGAACCTTTTTCGCCACTGGTGCAAATAACATAAGCAATCTCTGCGCCCTCTTTCGCTAATTTAGCTAAAGTTCCAGCGCAGCCAAAATCTACATCATCCGGGTGAGCGCTTATGACTAAAATACGCTTATTTTTCTCTTTAAGCAATGATTTCCTCCCCAAACTCTTTAAAGGGATTTTTAAAAATATAAGCTTAATTTCTTTGAAGTGTCAAATAGATTTCTAACTGACCGTCGATCAGTTTTTATCAAAGATCTTGCTCGTAGGGTAAGCCCTTGTGGCTTACCGCTTTTCGGCAAGGGATAATCGCTTATTTTACACTTATTTTCCCTGATTAAGAATAGGTTGTATTTGGGCGCAAGGGCAAACATAAAGAAACATCGTCCAGAGGCAGCAAATTCCCTCTTTCTCAATAGCTCTCTTTTCTCATTCCCCTATTTATTTCCCTCTTTTTTAAAGAGGAGCTAGGGGAGATTATTACTTTCTTGCTTACTTTAAAAAGAAAAAAATAAAAAAGACAGGCGGTCAGGATTTCTAATTTAATAAATGCCTTTCACCTTTAGGCGTATTCTTCACCTTTGAGACTGGGTTATATAAATGGGCGAAAGAGAAATTAATCTTCCTTGCTTTTATCCCAGAAGAATATTAAAATTGCTTAAATTATGGTTGGGAAAAAATTAAAGCCCGGTTTTAAAAAACAGACCAATCTTGCCCAGGATTTTGAAAAACTTCTTAATGTAGGCATTGCCCTCTCCAGTATCCACGAATTAGATAAGCTCTTGGATTTGATTTTGAAAGAGGCTCGCCGCCTGACCAGAGCTGATGCGGGTACTCTTTATTTAGTGAAAGATAATCAGCTTATCTTTAAGATTAGCCAGTGTGATAGTTTATGCTGCCGTTTAGGTGAAGGACGCATGCGGCAAATGTATGAATCGTTTTCCATGCCCATTTCTCCAAAATCTATCGCCGGATATGTTGCTTTAAATAAAAAGGTTTTGAATATACCGGATGTGCAAAAAATTCCTGTAGAAGCTCCCTTCCACTACAATCCTTCCTGGGATGAAAAGACTGGGTATATAACTCGGTCAATGTTAGTAGTTCCTATGCTTAACCGTGAAGGGGAAGTAACCGGAGTGCTGCAGTTGATAAATGCCTTGAAGGCTAAAGATCAAGGAAGGATAGTGCCTTTTCCTACTCAGCAAGAGCGTTTAGTTTCTTCTTTAGCTTCTCAGGCGGCCGTGGCCATTGAAAATGCTGAGCTTACCGAAAGTTTAAAACAGGCTCATCTGGACACCATCTTTCGTTTAGGAGTAGCCGCGGAATATCGAGACAAAGAGACAGCGAATCACCTTAAACGCATGAGTTATTACTCGGCTTTAATTGCTCGGGGATTGGGCTGGAGCGAGGAAAAAGTAGATATGATGCTTTGGTCCAGCCTTATGCATGATGTGGGCAAACTGGGAATACCTGATTGCATTCTGCAGAAACCAGGGCCCCTGACTGCGGAAGAACGGCGGCTCATGGAATTTCACACTATAATTGGAGCCAATATTTTAAAAGGTTCAACTGCCGCCGTGCTTAAACAATCCAGGATAATAGCTCTTACTCACCATGAAAAATATGATGGCACGGGATATCCCCAAAGACTTAAAGGTAGAGAAATTCCCGTTGAGGGCAGAATAACTATGCTCGCTGATGTATTTGACGCTTTATCCTCAAAGAGGGTGTATAAAGAAGCCTTGGCAGAAAGAGAAGTTTTGAAAGTACTGCACGAAGGACGCGGCTCTTTCTTTGACCCTCAAATTTTGGATATATTTCTCGATCATCTTGAGGAGGTGCGGGAGATTAAAAACCGTTTCCAGGATCGGGAAGAAGATTTTGACCAATTTCGCCATTTGGATCGGTTAGTTATTGAAGAAGAGTACTGAAGAGTTAATTATTTTCTAAGCCAAGCAGGGATTTTTACTACATCCCCTACTCTAATTCCATTTTTTTCGAACCAGCCCTTATTAACTTCCAAAGCATATTGCGCAGGTCTTGGAGATCGATGAGTATCAAGGCTGAAAGGCTCCATATCTTGAATGTCTATGATTTTGCCATGGCGATCAATAAAAGCGATCGAAAGGGGGAGAAAAGTATTTTTCATCCAAAAAGAGAGAATTTCCTCTTGTTCATAGATGAAAAGCATGCCTTCGTTCTCGGCCAATTTAGTCCGAAACATTAAACCGCGGGCTTTTTCTTTTTCGGTACGCGCTAATTCTACGAATATTT
This sequence comes from uncultured Syntrophaceae bacterium, assembly GCA_964484485.1. Classification (GTDB taxonomy): domain Bacteria; phylum Desulfobacterota; class SM23-61; order SM23-61; family SM23-61; genus CAZAGD01. Next base: position 26,753 of record CAZAGD010000044.1, on the reverse strand, counting down.
TCGTGTTTTTTATGAACAGAGGAATAAGATTTTTTTTCTCCTGAGCTTGAATCTTATTGATGGAGACAATTTGCCAAAAAATGAGAACAAATAGGAAAAATTTTTTCAACGGCATTTTAGAATTTCTCTTAGGAAAGAATTTTGCTTAATATATTATTATTTTTTGGGCGAGATTGGCAAATGGAAATATTTACAGTTATCACTCTTACCTTCCTGCGTGATCTGGTCTTATCGACTTCCCCGAATGAGACGGTGTCGTAATTCGAAATAAGTAATGAAATCAAATGAGGTAAGGGATAAAATCTTGCCCTCCAAATCTGGTCTATTGTCCATCTCATAATTTCATAACTCCCCCTCCCCTCTCTTAACTTAAGAGGGGGTTGTGAGCATCTCTTACCTTAAGAGGAGATTGAGGGCGTTAAACCCTTAAGCTATGCATTATATTTAGCAAGCGAGAAGCTGAACCGACATCAAGATGTCATTCATTTAATGCGCCCACTGATTTTAATTTCGCCCCGCTTGGCGTTGCTTGAACAATGGCGAACTATGTGCCAAAAATCTGATCGATGATTAAAATTAAAAGCTGACCGTCTAACAGTTTTAATATTTCTCGCCAGCAGGAAACAGGCGGGAGGGAGAGAAGCGAAATAAAGAACGGCGGGGACATACTTGTCTAAACCAGATAAACTTAAATAATAGCTTCCTTCTTTTAAAATAAATTTATATCTCCCCGCCCGTACCTATGGAAGAATATGGGCCTCATTTTAATGAGCCTCTCTCCCGCCCGCCTGAATTAAGCTGGAATTTAAAAACTGATCGGCGGTCAGAATTAAAAGCGATTGACATGACCTATCATAAAATTGTATTTTTGAAATAGCTCAAAACGCAGGTAGAAAAGGACTAAAACATAAGGAGGAGGTATGAAACTAACAAAAATTTTGGCGCCTACGGACTTTTCTAAACAATCTGGATTTGCTTTGGAGTGGGCGGCCTTCTTGGCTCATTGTATGAAGGCCGAATTGGTTCTTTTACATGTTATTCCCGAAGAAGACGCCCAGATAATCGAAGAAGTTATTGGCGAAGGAGCTATAGCTCATATTCCTCGTGGACTACGCCAAGATGTTTTGGAGGAAAGACAGAAAAAGTTTAAAGAGCAGTTAAAAATTGTTCTCCCTAATAATTTACGAAGTGACTTAAAAGTAGAAGAAATATTAAAGATCGGCGTCCCTTTCTTAGAAATTATAAAAACAGCCAAAGAAAAAGATGTGGATCTGATAGTTATAGGTACCCATGGGCGCACAGGCTTAGCTCATGTGCTTATTGGCAGCGTCGCTGAAAAAGTAGTTCATCATGCCCATTGTCCTGTTTTAACCATAAAACACCCCCAATATAAATTTGTTGCCCCCTAAGCTTAGGGGGAGAGTATGGATTTTAGTAATTTATGGTAAGAAAGTATCCGCAGCAACCCATTATCGGCGTTGGGGGAGTTATCTTTCAGAATGACCAAGTTTTGCTGATCAAACGCGGGAAAGAACCGGCTTTAGGACAGTGGTCCATACCCGGGGGAGTAGTGCGCGTCGGCGAAACTTTAAAAGAAGCAGTAGTTAGAGAAGTCCGTGAAGAAACTCACCTGGAAGTAGAAGTGTTAGCCCTGGCTAAAGTAATTGAGCGCATATTTCACGAGCCTGACGGACGAATCAGCTATCATTATGTCTTATTAGATTTTCTTTGCCAAATAAAAAATGGTGAGTTAAAAGCTGATTCGGACGCCCAAGAAGCCTGTTTTGTTCCTTTGACTGAGCTTAATAACTATAATCTAACTTCGGCCACGCAAGAGGTAATTCACCGGGCTAACTTAATGCGGCAGAATCCCAGCAGTTTGTGCCCACCGTTAGAAATTGGCCTTTTTTATGATTAGTAATTTTTGGCGCAGAAGATTTCCCTTTGGACAAAACCAAAAGACTTCTATCTCGATTATCATTTGTCTAATTATCGGGTTCCTGGGCGGAGCTTGGCTTTATTATAAAATTTTTCTAAAAACGAAACCGGGTCAAATTTCTGCTGAAGGTTGGTCTTATATTCAGCAGGAAAAAATAAAGGCCCAGAAAGACTTCGCCGAGTTCCTGAAGACGCCGGCGGGTCAGATATGGTCGCAACATCCATATTGGCATCCGGAGACCTGCCAGAAAATTGCTCAGGGAGAAATTTTACCGGGAATGAACAAAGATCAAGTAAGAGAAAGTTTGGCTAATAAGTTACCCACCAACATAAAGATAAAAGTCAATAACGAGTGGGAAGAATGGATAGTTGAAGGAGAAAGCAAATTAGTTTTACATTTTTTAAATGGTGTTCTCCAAAGCTGGGAACAAAAATGAAGCGTTCTTAATACCCGGCCGCTAATAAGCTGCGGGCAATTGCTTGGCGTTGTATTTCAGAAGTTCCCTCGCCGATTTCGCCTAGCTTAACATCACGGTAAAGTCTTTCCACTTTATATCCCTTAAGAAAGCCATACCCGCCATGGATTTGCACGGCCGTAGTGGCACACCAGGTAGCTGCCTCGGAGAGAAATAATTTAGCTAACGAGATATCCATGCTGGCCTTCATTCTTTGATCAAGCATCCAAGCGGAACGATAAAGGAGAAGACGCCCCGTATCAATCAACATCTGCATATCGGCAATTTTAAAGCTAATTTCTTGGAATCGCGCTATAGGTTTACCATCCACCTGTCTTTGCTGAGCATAGTTTATAGATTCTTCCAGGCAAGCTTGAGCAATTCCTAAGCTATACGTAGCAAAGCCGAGCCGGAGAAAATCCTTAATATGAGCAGCGTACACACTGCCCTCTCCTTCTGTACCCAAAAGATTATCTTTCAAAATAAAACAATCTTGGAAAATTAACTCGCTCACGGGAGCGCCTTGAGCGCCCAATTTTTCCAAAGGAGGCCCGGATTTTAAACCAGGAGTATTTTTTTCAATTAAAAAGAAACTTAATCGCTTCGGCAGAGGAGCCATTGAGTCAGTAATGGCCAAGACGATTACCAAATCAGCGATTGGCCCATTAGTCACGAAGGATTTACGGCCGTTTAAGACATAGTGTGCACCTGACTTTTGGGCATAACTCTGTAAATTAGTTAGGTCTGACCCGCTTTGCGGTTCGCTTATGGCCAGCGCGCCAATCTTTTTCCCTTTACTCAATTCCTTAAGAAATTTTTCTTTGCAAACCTCTGCCCCAAATAGATTGAGGGAAATACTAGCCACAGATGAGCCTATAGCACAAGATAAAAAAGTAGAGGGGCATGCTTTAGCCAGTTCTTCCCAAGCCAAAATTAGAGTTAAGAAAGATTGTTCTTGCCCGCCAAATTTTTCTGGCAATATTAGGCCGAAGAAGTTTTGTTCTCCCAAAAGGAGATAATTTCCAAAGAGAAGAGAAATTTCTTTATCTATTTTTTCGGCGCGGGGAGCAATCTTCTGGGCACAAAATTCCTGAAATCTTTTTTTAAACTCAGTTTGTTCTTTACTTAATTCGTAATTCATACTTAGATACTTTTTCTGCTGATTATTTTATTTGCCAATGTCAAACTTTTAAGTAGGTTTACCGCTACTAAAAATGGAGCGAGCAATAATTAGGCGCATAATCTCTGAAGTCCCTCCGCCTATGGCGGCTAATTTGGCATCGCGGAAAATTCTTTCTACCGGGTACTCATGCATTAAACCATATCCGCCATGAATCTGTACGGCTTCGCTAGCCGCCTTCATGCCGAATTCTCCCACAAAAAGTTTGGCTTCGGCCGCCTCTACAGGGTTTATGAACTTTCCTTGATCTTTTAACCAAGCCACCCGGAAAAGGAGGAGGCGCATAGCTTCGATGATGACTTTCATATCAGCTAATTTATGCTGAATAGCCTGAAAAGAGGCGATAGGCCGACCAAATTGCTTGCGCTCCCGGGCATATTTTACACATGCTTCCAAGGCGTATTCCAGTCCTCCTAAAAAGGGGGCCATTAAAGTACTGCGGTCCCATTCTACAGTTCCTAAGGCGATTAAAAAACCATCGCCTTCTTTACCCAGGAGGTTACTTACTGGAACGGGACAATCCTCAAAAATTAATTCACCTGTGGTGGAAGCTTTTACCCCCATCTTTTTTAACTCTCTTCCTACCGAAAAACCTGGATAATTTTTTTCGATAATGAAAGCAGATATCCCCGAACTTTTTTTCTCTTTGTCCGTAATGGCGATGATTACTAAAACATCGGCAATGGGGCCATTGGTGATAAACATCTTGGTACCGTTTAGATAATAGTAATCTCCTTTCCTTAAAGCCGAAGTGCGAATGGCTGCGGCATCTGAACCAGCATCGGGCTCAGTGAGGCCAAAAGCACCAACCCATTCTCCAGTTGCCAATTTGGGAAGGTATCTTGTTCTTTGCTCTTCGTTGCCATGGACAAAAATAGTATCGGCGCAGAGGTATGTATGGGCCCCCCAGGAAAGGCAGAGGCCTCCCTCTGCCCCACCCTTGGCTACTGCTTCTCCAGCCAGACAGGCGGTTACTACGTCTGCGCCGCTTCCTCCATATTTTTCCGGGAGAATCAACCCCAATAGTCCAAAAGCTCCCATCTTCCTCCATGCTGGCCAGCAGAATTCGCCCTTCCAATCGGCCTCTTCGGCTAAAGGAGCTAGCTCTTTTTGCGAAAATTTTAAGACTTCTTCGTAAAAAGCTTTCTGTTCAGGAGTAAAACTAAAATCCATAATTTCCTTTGGACAAGAATTTTATTTCCAATTTAAACAGGATTAGAAAATAAAGTCAATAGGAGTGATCGATCAGTTTTTATTAATGGGAGCATAAAATAATCGACATCTTAATGCCTAGTTCGGCAAGCCCCAAGGGCTTGCCCTACGAGAAATTAAAAAAATCTCCAATGTAGGGCAAGGGCTTGTCCCTGGCCGCATTTGGTTTTATTTCTTATGGGTAATTACGACACAATTTCATTGGGGAAAGTCGATAAAGCCAGACTACGGAGTAAGATAAGAGTGATAACTGTAAGTATTTAATTGCTCCGATTAATAAATTCCGGCTTAATTCAGGCGGGAGGGAGAGAGGTTCTCCCCCTCCCGCCTGTCTCCTGCTGGCGATAAATATTAAAACTGATCGACGGTAAGGAGTGATCTTTGACTGCCGCTCTTTTTTAATGCAGGCTAATTTTTTTAATTTCGCCAATCTCCTTTACCTGTCTCATGTGGTCGTGAAAGTTAAAAATGTTTGACGGGCAGGGAAAAATATTATTGACATTTATATTCAATCTGCTAAATTTAGGGAAAATCCAGTCATTATCCAAAAAATACAGCACCGACCAAGACAATAAAGAGACGATTTTTAGCTTATTTTTATAAAATAAGCTTGGATTATATAAAATTACATTTCGCCAGTCCATTTCTAATAACCAAAGCAATAAGCAAGAAAGGGGGTCGCTTAATTCCTTCGCTAGGAAGGAAAATAATAAATAAAGAGGAGGAAGAATTATGTTTAAAAAATTTTTTCTTTGGGGCCTTATACTGTTTTTATTCTTGTTGCTTCATCCTTCTTTAATTTGCGCTAAAGCCATCAAAGTATTAGCCCAGTTTCCCATGAGTGGGCCGGTGGGGAGTCTACCAGAATTTGGTTGGGGATTCATCGATGGGATGAATTATATCAATGGCAAAGGAGGAGTTAATGGGAAGCCGATAACTTATTTTGTGGAGGACATGCGTTATAGCCCAACAGTCGAAGTAGCCAATTTTACGCGCTATGCCGCTGCTGAAAAAAAGGATGAATTGCTGATTGCTTCGGGCTACATAACCGGAGCCTTAAAACCATTGATTGAAAAGGTAAATAAAGAAGAGCGGATTCCCTGGTTGGATGGATCATATTCTACGGAAATTTTCGGTCCCGAAGGTGGACCAACTAAGTACCCTTATTATTATTCTTTAGGAGCCACTTATGGAGACCAAATGCGCGTCCTCCTAAATTGGATTAAAGAGGATTCCAAAGGAAAAGGAAAAGTGGCTATTGTTTATAGCCCCACGGAATGGGGTCGGGATCCTTTAGAAATGACGCGAGCCCACGCTAAAAAAATTGGCCTACAGATTGTAGCCGAGGAAGAATATGCTTTCACGGCTACGGATGCCACGCCGCAGATTACTAATGTCCGTAAAGCCAAAGCGAACTATGTATTTTATCACGGCTATTCAGGTGCTGCCCCTTATACAGCAATCTTTATGAAAACGGCCAAGCAGTATTTAAAGAATGTGACTATTTTAGGCACCCACTACACCACTGGTCATTACCCCATTCTCATTGCCGGGAAGGCGGTTGATGGGATGGTGGGCGCCTGCTGCCGGCCGCAAGTGGACGAAATGGATAATCCCATGGTAAAAATGGCCCATGAGTTCGCCGCTAAATATAACCGTAAAGACGGAATCAAAGATATGTTTCTTTATATGGAAGGGTTAACTTATGCTTTAATTTTCCACGAAGCCCTGACGCGAGCTGACAACGCCGGAGAGTTGACCCGCGAAGGTGTGAAAAAGGCCTTGGATAATATGGTGTGGGATTACCACGGTCTTTTCGGCGGGAGAGCTTTCTCATACAAATCCCATACTATTCCTATGGTGAGAATATACAAATGTCATGTAGAAAAGGAAGTAGAAAAAGGCGGGCGTAAAATCGGCGTGGGTACATGGAAACCTCTCAGCCCATGGATTAATACTGAGTTAGAATTGAAGTAATAGAGATTAAAAAATGGCTGACTTAATCCAAACTTTGGGAGCAGGAATCCTTATTGGCTGCGTCTATGGTATTTTAGGCCTGGGCATAGTAATTATTTTTAAAGCATCGGAAGCTTTCAATTTTGCTATCGGCGAATTTTTAGTTGTTGGTTCTTTCCTCTTCTATATTTTTTTCTTTGATTTTCATTTGCCTTTGATGGTGGCTTTGCCTTTGGGTTTAATAGCGGCTGGGGGGATGGGGGCGCTCATCGAACGGGTGTCAATAAAACCTCTTCTGGGACGTTCGGCGCTCTCCATGACGATAATAACTCTTGGGTTAGCCAGCGTGCTGAGAGCTTCCGTGCAATTTATTTTTGGAGCCCATTCTTATTCCTTTTTTATCGAGCTGCCCGACTTTACTCTGGAGATAGGCAATATCCTTTTCCCTTCGGAAAGGATGTGGGCAGCCCTCCTTTCTATAATAACTTTCGTGGCCCTGCTCTTTTTTCTTTTTCGCACCCGCTGGGGGGTGGCTATTCGGGCTATCTCCGAAAGCCAGGCTAAAGCTTTAGCCTTTGGCATTGATGCGCGTTTCCTCATGCTTTTGGTCTGGGCGGCAAGTTCCATGTGTATCGCCGTGGCCGGAATAATGATCTCCAACTTCGGAGCCCTTTCTTACCTTACCGGAATTGTGGGCTTGCGAGCTATTCCTGTTGTCCTCATCGGAGGGATGGACAGCATTGGCGGGGCCTTAATAGGGGGATTAATTGTGGGGTTATGTGAGGCTTTAATCGGTAGCTATGTAGAACCTTTGGGTTTAGTGGGATTTAAAGATGTAGCTCCCTATATACTGCTGCTCATTGTTTTGTTCATCCGCCCCTATGGATTATGGGGAACAGTAAGAATTGAAAGGATTTAAAATGCTGGCAGTGGAGAACTTGCGGGTAGTTTACCGCGATGTTATCTCTATTTTAAATGGGGTGTCTCTGCAAGCTAATCCTCAAGAAATTTCGGTAATCTTAGGAGCGAATGGAGCCGGAAAGACTACTCTTTTGCGGGCCATCGCTGGCTTATTGAGCATCTATGATGGAGACATTATCGAAGGAGACATCAAACTGGGCCATGTCTCCATAAAAGGAAAGGACAGCAGGGAAATAGTAAAAAAATTGGGGCTAACTTATGTGATGGAAGATCGTCCTGTCTTTTGGTATCTGACTGTTGAAGAAAATTTAGCCGCCGCAGCCTATTCGCGGTGGGATGGAGAAGTAAAAGCAGATATCGAAAAAGTTTTTACCTATTTTCCCGTGTTGAAGAGTTTGCGCCATCAGAAAGCCGGCTATACCTCAGGGGGAGAGCAACAAATGTTAGCCATCGGCATGTCGTTAATGACTAAGCCGAAAATTTTGCTTTTTGATGAACCTTCTTTGGGGTTGGCTCCTTTAGTCTCCGAGGAACTTTTCCGGATTATCCAAAAATTAAATCGGGAAGGATTGACTATTCTTTTAGTAGAACAAAATGCTCAGGCTGCTCTCCAAATAGGGCATCGCGGGTACGTACTGGAGAACGGTCGAGTCGTTCTGGAAGGGGAAGCGCCAGTGTTGTTAGCTAATGAAGATGTGCGCGAGTTTTATCTGGGTGTGGGAGCTAAAGAAAGAAGGAGCTATCAGGAATCTAAACGCTATAAACGGAGAAAAAGGTGGCTTTAGATAATGAGGTAATTCTGCAAGTTAAAAATTTGGATCTCTCTTTTGGAGGAATAAAAGTACTAAATGATATTAGTTTTTCCGTCCGGCGGGGGGAAATTTTGGCCATCATTGGCCCTAATGGCGCAGGCAAAACCAGCTTGCTGAATTGCCTTAATGCCCATTATCACCCGCAACGAGGGGAAGTTTATTTCCAGGGAGAAGAAATACTTCACCTCCAGCCCCATGCTATCGCGGCGCGAGGGATTGCCCGGACTTTCCAAAAAGTAGAGCTTTTCCGAGGAATGACTGTGCTCGATAATGTCAAGTTAGGGAGACATTTTTTGATAAATTCTTCATTTTTGAAGATTTTTTTTCGCTGGCCAACAGCAGTGCAAGAAGAGTTGAACCATCGACAGGAAATAGAAGAGGAGATTATCGACTTCATGGGTCTTTCCCCTGTGCGCTACGCTATTGTGGACACTCTTCCCTTGGGGATAAGGAAAAGAGTGGATTTGGCCAGGGCTTTAGCTATGCGACCAAAATTGCTTCTCCTCGATGAGGTTATGGCGGGAATGGCGGTAGAAGAGAAAGAAGACATAGCGAGTTATATTTTGGATATCCATCGTGACCTCGGGGTTACTATCCTCTGGATTGAACACGACCTCTCTGCCGTAATGGATTTATCTGAGCGCGTTATTGTCTTGAATTTCGGACAGAAGATTGCTGAAGGAACTCCCGCCGAGGTGCAGCAAAATCAATTAGTCATAGAAGCTTATTTGGGAAAAAAGAGAGAAATTTAGGAGGCCCTTTTGCCTCAAAATTTAATCCAGCTGCTAATCAAGAATCGAAGTGAGTATCCAGGGCGGGCGGCCTTGCGTGAAAAACGTTATGGGGTATGGGCTCCCTTATCTTGGGCCCAATTAGCTGAAAGAGTGGAAAATTTTGCTCTTGGTTTAAAAGCTTTAGGCCTGAGACCCCAGGAGACGGTCACTATCGTGGGAGATAACAAACCTCCCTGGATAATTGCCGAGATGGGAATTATAGCTGCCGGGGGAGTAGTCACCGGCATGTATCCTGATTGTTTAGCCGAGGAGGTTCTCTATCTCCTTTCTTATTCGGAAGCACGCATGGCTATTCTAAGCGACCAGGAACAGGTAGATAAGATCCTTAGAATCTGGCCGAAAATCAAAGAAAGAGTGCAATGGGTGATTGTTTGGGATGCGCGGGGAATGAGCCATTATTTCCATCAATACGCTTTTCTGCGTCGTTTTGAAGATATAGAAGAAATGGGAGCTTTGGCCAAAAAGAAGGCAAATAATTTTTTGGAAGAGGTAGCGTCCTTTTGGCCAGCTAACGCGCCAGCCATGATGCTCACTACTTCCGGGACAACGGCCCTCCCCAAACTCGCGGTACTCAGTCATGAGAATTTAATTTGGGCTGCCGAGAACTTGGGCAAAGTTGTTTCCATGGAAGCCAGTGATGACCTATTATCACTCGCTCCACTCCCCTGGATAGGAGAACAATTATACACCGTGATCCGTTGGCTCTTGAGCGGCGCCTGTTATAATTTTCCCGAAGAACCGGAGACGCTTCGCCGTGATCTTATCGAACTTCAGCCTTCTTATTTTGGTGGTACTCCTGCCCGCTGGGAAGACTTGGTCTCGATGATTCAGGCGGCTATGGATAATGCCGATTTCTTTAAAAAATTTTTATATCACTGGGCTATGAAGAACGCCCTGCATAAAACAGAGGAAGAACTTAGTGGAAAAAAGATAGGGTGGGCCCAGAGATTTTTCTCTTCTCTCTTAGCTTTTTTTGTTCTGCGCCCGTTGCGCAACCGGGTGGGGTTGGGCCGAGTCAAGATGGCTATAACTGGCGGTGGCGCCCTTTCTCCCGAAGTTTTCAAGTATTTTAAGGCCTTAGGTTTAGACATCCGGCAAGTTTATGGGCAAACGGAATGTGCGGGTATTGCCACCACCCATCGTGATGGTGATGTGCGTCCGGAGACTGTGGGTGTGCCTATTCCGGGGATTGAAGTAAAAATTTCGGATAAGGGTGAGATCATGGTGCGGGGCAAGTCAGTTATGTTGGGCTATTATAAAAATGAGCAAGCCACCAAAGAAGTTTTAACTCCTGAAGGCTTTCTGCGTACGGGCGATGCCGGATATTTTGGAGAAGATGGCCACCTTTATATCTTCGACCGCTTCAAAGATATTATGGTTTTAGCTGATGGTACCCGCTTTGCTCCTCAAGACATTGAAATTCGCCTTAAATTTAGTCCTTATATTAAAGAAGCGGTAATTTGCGGCGGTAATCAGCCTTTTGTCGCCGCCATTATTTCAATTGATTTTGAAACAGTAGGAAATTGGGCGAAAAAAAGACGGATGGCCTATACGACTTACCAAGACCTCTCACAGCGACCCGAAGTATATTCTTTGATTCGGGAGGAGATTAGCAAGCTCTGTCAGCGCTTTCCGCCTAATATGCGGGTAAAAAAGTTTGTCATCTTAATTAAAGAATTACACCCCGATGATGAAGAGCTGACGCGCACGCGCAAAGTGCGGCGCGCCTTTATTTATGAAAGATATAAAGAACTCATCACTGACATCTACGCGGGGAAGAAAGTACATAATTTGGATATCAAAATTCATTATGAAGATGGACGTATTTCTGCTTTTCAGGGGCAGGTGGTCATTGCCGAGGTGGACTCATGAAATCTTTCTCGGATTTGTATAATCAATATTTTGCCTCTACGGCTGTATGTAGTCATCGGGAAGATGAAAGAATTTTCCGCACCCGTTTTCAGCGCTTTTTCCTTTATATTTTTTTGTTCTTGGTAATTATTTCCCCATTTTATGGTAACGAATATAATTTTTACATTTTTAATCTCGTGTTAATAAACCTGATTGGCGCTTTGGGATTAAACTTGCTTATTGGTTTTACGGGTCTTCTCTCTTTAGGACATGCCGCTTTTTTAGGGGTAGGGGCCTATACCTCTGCTCTGTTAATTGCGCATTGGAATTGGCCTTTGCCGCTGACTGCTCTTTGTGCCGGACTGGTGGCGGCCCTCTTAGGCCTAATCGTGGGTATTCCGTCCCTGCGTATTAAGGGATTTTATTTAATGGTGGCAACCTTGGCTTTCCAATTTATTGTTGAGTATACCATTATCCACTGGGAAAGCGTTACGCGCGGTATTCGCGGAATTGAACTTCCTCCTCCAAACTTCCTCTTTTTTTCTATTAATAAACATTATGCCTACTTTTATTTCTTATTTCTGCTCACGGCCTTGCTCATGTGGGGACTAAAAAATTTGCAGAGGTCAAAAATCGGTAGAGCTTTCGTCGCCATTCGCGATAATGACGTCTCGGCTGAAATTATCGGCATATCCGTCTTTCGCTACAAACTTTTGGCTTTTGCTATAAGTTCTTTTTATGCTGGTGTGGCCGGAGCTCTCTTTTCGGCTTTGCAACGAAGTGCCATCCCTGAAGATTACACATTTTTAAAATCCATTGAATTTTTGGCTATGGTTCTAATTGGTGGATTAGGGAGCTTATTAGGTACCATATTCGGAGTGCTCTTCATTACTCTGGTGCCAGAATTTCTTAATGTAGGCGTTTCTTTTCTAGCTAAACGCTATGATCCAAATCTCACCATTTATTTAGGGCCAGGAAAAGATTTTGTTTTTGGCCTGCTGATTATCTTATTCATTATCTTCAAACCAGAAGGTTTAGTAGGCGTCTGGAGGCGCCTACGTGATTACTTCCGCATCTGGCCTTTACCCTACGTTTCCAAATAAATCCCGCCTTGTTCCACCTACGAAGTGGAATTATTGGGAACAAGGCCAGCGAAGGAGGGTATTGACGGATGAAATTTTATCCGTTAATTATATTTAATAATGGGAGATTAAAGAGGGTCGAAGATGGGGGCGGCCAAGTATAAAAGTAGCCAGTTAACTGAGAAAGACTTGGATTTTCTGGTGGAAACCGTTTCGCCAGAAATCTCCAATAAGGGGGAGATTAAAAAAATTATTCAGGAAGATGAGGATTTTCGCAAATCCTATATAAGTGACGAAAAAGTTTTTCGGCGCATTATGGATGATGAAGAAATTTTTCTGAAAATCTCGCCAACGCTCTTCTTTGAAATTCTCCTGCGGCGGACGAGTATGGATTTAGAGATGGCTGGGTATACCATAGAAAAGTCGAGCACTATGAAGATACCCATTTTTGACACAAAGGAGATAGTTGATTTTTTAACGCAGGAGGCCCTCCTCCTGTATCTGGCCGATATGCTTTCTTCGTTTACCAAGATTGAAAGTTTTACAATTCCAATCATGATAGGGAAGGGGATTTGGAAGAAAATTCGGTTTAATGATCTTGATATTCATAGCTTAAGAAAAATTTGTGAACTGGTGGATGAAGAATACCGCATGGGTTTTTACAAGAGGATTGCCGATATTTGCCTTTTTATCTTGGGAATTTTCCCTGACTACGTGGAACGGGAATATCGCTATCCTTTTTCCGGCCAGCTCCGGCCGCATTTACGGGGAAAGCTAAGAATTAGCCCTGAAGAATATGAAAAAGAAGGTAAGAAATTTTATTTATTGGCTGCGCAGCATCCTTCGGCGAAGGAGTTGGAGTTAGCAGAGATCTTTACTGCCTTGCATGATAATTTCCCCAAAGCGAAGAAACCTCTAAACTTTATTGCGGAGCATTATCTTCCTTTTACTCGCGATAAATTTTTCTTTAAATTTCAATAAATTTATAAAATATGCTCAACTAAAACTTTAAAGCCGATAATTATCAGGGTTATCCCTCCAGCCAGCTCCATTTTATTTTCGAAGAAATGTCCTGTGTGGTGACCAAGGAAAACTCCCCCAAAAGAAATAAAAAAAGTAATTAGGCCAATTAAAATTATGGGCAAAAGTAGCGGAATGTGTAAAAAGGCAAAACTTACCCCAATAGCTAAGGCATCTATACTGGTGGCTAAAGAAAGAAGGAGCAGAACATAGAAATTGAGCGGATTAAAATCTTTTTTAGCATCGGGTAATTTTTGAGATTCGTAGATCATCTTGACGCCAATGGCAAAGAGAAGGATGAATGCTATCCAGTGGTCCCACGTAGCTAATAATCCTCTTAAGCCGCTCCCGCCAAGCCAACCCAGAATGGGCATTAAAGCCTGAAAAAATCCGAAGAAAAAAGCGATTTGAGCAGCATGGTGAATTCTTAATTTTTTGATAACCAGTCCGCTGGTAATGGCGATAGCCAAACAGTCCATGGCCAAGCCGATGGCTATTAGGCTTACGGTTAGTAAGGGCATGAAAAATTCCTTTTCGAAAAAATTTTAATGGGCTAACCCTCTTTCCCATTTTGTAAATACATTTTAGCAAGGAATATTATTCAGAAGCAAAGATAAAGAACAAAATCTCCTGCGCATCCTTTGAAAAAGAAGGGTAGAATAATCCCTCCCTCACCTCTGGCCTGCCTCTGGCGTGCCGCGGGCCTTTTCCGCCCATGGCGACAAAGTCTCATATTTATTAATCAGAGCAATTAAATATTTAAAGTTATCAATCTTAGCGTCCTTCATGCTCTAATTTTATCGACTTCCCCCAATGAAATTGGGTTGTAATTGCACGTAAGAAATGAAACCAAATGCGGCAAGGGACAAGCCATTGCCCTACATTTGAGATTTTTTTAATTTCTCGTAGGGTAAGCCCTTGGGGCTTGCCGAACCACGCCTTAAGAGGTCGTTTATTTTATGCTCCCATTAATAATTAATGCTCTCATTAATAGCTCTGCTTTATGATGCTCTGATAGAGCTCTTGAATAACGCCCTCAATCTTTTGGGCATAAGGTGATCCCTCGCGCGTAAGCCGGTTGAGAACTTTCATTAATGGATAAGCTGGCTCTACATCCCGCGCCCCCACTCCCACCGGCGTAAATTCTGATCCCTGGGCTCGCCAGATACGGGCGTTTATTTGCTCGATGCGTTGCCGAGCTTCTAAAAAGCTGGGACCAGCATATACATCGTATAATTCCGCTATACCCAAAGGAGTAAGATTTAAAAACAATCCTACTTGTAAACCTCGGCTGCGCACTGTGGCTACGGCCTCGCTCAAGGGTTTGGGAATGAGCATCATGTAATGGGAACCTCGTTCATCACCTTGGGTCATGTAAAAGCTGCTCTTCATAAATTCGAAGATAGGATCGATCAATTCCTCGACCCCCAATAGTACCGGGTCATCTTTACCCACATATTCACCGCCGGTTATCAAAGCTAACTTTTCCGTAGAGGCAGCTAAAAGAATTTTTTGGAGAAATTTAGCTACCTCTTCTCGGCGCTCAACGACTTGAGGAAGGGACCAAACCCGCTTTACATTAAAGAGGTTGGTTGCTCCTAAAAGAAGAGCAATATCCTGGCGATGAGCGCAAGCGTCAAGGAAGATGCGTTGATGATTGTGTACATCGTAAATTTCTAAAGCTAAACTCGCTCCGTACCGGGCGCGGAATTGTTCTTGGCTTAAAGCAGCTTCCATAGCTTTAAATATGGGTAGATTAAAAGCAGCGGGGCCAGCTTTATCAGCAGCCAGAAGCCCAACTTTCCCAAGGCCCTTAACGGGTAACTCGGCGAAGCCTGGACCCTGGCCAGTTACATTGCCGGCAAATGGCTTAATAACTTCTACTTCTCCCCGGCCGCGTTTCCATTTGGCCTGGGCGTCGCGCATTTTTTCTAAAAAAGATTTTTCCGGAGTCGGAAGAAATTTGGCCAGGAGCTCTAAAAAGCGATCGTTCGGTTCGGCTAAATCATCTACGTGTTTTCCCTTGGTAGCTGGACCTATTTTCAAGTCTTGGGCCAGCCCATAAGGCTTATAACCAATTATTTCGGTAACCCAAATCATGCGCCAGAAAGTGCGGAAGGCCAAAAGATGAATTTCATTAGCGTCAACTCCATGACGATGGACCATGAGAAGATGAATATCATCTCCCACTGGAAAAACTTTATAGTCCCGAATTAGGCCTCCTTCTCGGGCCTGTTCCAGACTGGCTTGCGCCACTCCCACAAAAATAGTTGGGGGAGTAGTATGGCCGACTTTCCCGCCAGCATCGGCTTTGATGTCGGAAATGGTTTCTCCTGCGGAGTCTTCATTGGCTCTGGCAATGAGGGGATCGATTTCCCCGGATTCCACAGCCGGAATGGGCTGGAAGAGAGGTTTTAATTTTTCCGCTCTTTGGCGGGCTCTTCTTTCGGCCTCTTCAGCCGTAACATAGGGTTGGAACTCTCCATGCTGGAGCATGGGCCTGATGAATTCTCGTGCCTCCTTTTGGAGCCAAGTTGTCTGTACTTTATCTTGAGCATAAACATCGATGATATCGTGGGCAGGAGGAATACGCCCGTTATCATAAGATTGATAAGTATAAGCCACTAACCGCGCCAATCCTTTTTCCACGGTAGATATGCGCGCTTCCTCCATAGTGACTGGCATAATGCCTACATGGTATCCGCCTTGAGGTCCGCCAATGGTAAAATGAAAATCAGCGCCTAAGCTGAAATTGGCTTCCCCTACTGCCGGAAGGCCACTTTGTAAACGCAAGATAAGTACCGGGTCATCCAATGATGAAGCTGGATAAGCTGATTCTATGGAGACGACGGCCACTGGTTCATGGCGGGTGGGCTGTAATTCATCGCCATGGATCACGAAACGACCGTTTACGGCATAAATAGCGCTCACGACCCATTCGGCCGGATTGGCAATCAGGGAGAGAAGCTCGGCCCAATCACCTACCTGGTCTCTATTGAATTCTAAGGGTTCCCGGCAAAAAGGATAAATCAAGAAAAGTTTCTCTTCTATGGGCCGATCGCCAAAAGAGAAGACTCGTCTTTCCTTCCGTCCAGCGATTAAATCGGGAACGTTTTCTACAACGGCTATAAACCTTGTTCCATCTAAGCGTTGATGTGAGCCTTTATCTGGATGGAAAAAAAGGTTAAAGAGGGCCCGGTTAAATGCTCCTGCCGCTCCGTTGATTAATTTGGCAATATAAATAGGTTCGGAGCCGCGCTCTGTAAAAGGAAATTCCCCAATCCGCAAATTTAACGCTGCTAAGCGTCCTTCGGGGGATAAGGAGAAAAAATCTTCACCGTGGGCAGGGCGATAAAGCCCCAGGTCGTTAGCAGTAGACATACCCGCTTCCAGCGCCGCCCATGCTACTTTGGGGGCATAAGGTTGAAGTAAACCTTTCCCCAGAGTATTTATTTGTAAATGTATATCCCTGCCGAAGGCATAAACGAGAAAATCCCGAATTTGACCATCTTCCCTTGCCTTAGTCAAAGAAGAAGAAACAGCACCTATTATTTCTTGGGGCAGGAGCGATAATCCCCCTAACCACCTCATCAAATTAGCACTGATAATGGTAATGGTCACCCTTTTTTCTATTCTTCTACTTTCCAAGGATAAGAACTCATCTCTGGTCATATTACCCTCCTTCGGCCAATTTACATGCGCAAATTATCGGCTTGCTTAGGTTTGGTGATTCCTTGTTGACACTAACCATTAGTAAAATAGTAAGCTTTAAGGCAAGAAATTAAGGTTGCCTATTTAAGGAATCTTTGCAAAACCGCCTTTTCGGTCTCTCCCGGGCAAGCGGGAGTCCAGAAATGCCTTGAAATAACTGGATTACTGCCTGCTTCATGCTGGCGCAGGAATGACGTGGTTACATCCCCGGGGACTTTTTCAAAGATCTCATTTAAAAAACATTCACAAATTAGTTTGGAAGGCGGGGATAAGAAGGAAAGGGGCAGCAGTTGTGTTTATTTATTTTTTTAGCATCTGGATAAACTCATCGATGGAAAGGGCGGCCAGTGTTGTCGTCTGCAGAGTCCCCCGAGAGCCCAACTCAACGGCTACGCGAGCAATAGTCTGGTTGTCTGGGGCTTCTAAGATGTTGACGAAATCAAAACCGCCAAGGAGAGCATATTGCGCCAAGATTTTAACCCCCATATTCTCTACTTCTTTATTTACTTCTTTAATTCTTTCGGGTTTTTCCTTGACGGTTTTACGACCTTCATCAGTTAAATTGGTGAGCATGACATAAGTTGGCATATGATCACCTCCTTTGCCCCCCAGCCCCTTTTCCCGCGCTCCTTCCAAACATCCTTATTACCCCTTTTCTATAGAGATTAAAAGGGTCATTGCGGTGCCCTTTATTATTTTCATTGGTGTTCTTAGGGAAGCCCTTATAAAGGATGGATGCAATATATCATTACGGAAATTTGAAATCAAGAAAATTTATAATCCGTAAATAAACACCACCTCCTTTTCCCCAAAGGGACTGAGTCGCAGGGTCATGGCGCGGGAGCGGACCGATGGGGGCGATCTCGTAAGGCCTTTAAAGTAGATAGACGGCCGCCCTCCCTTGCATCAAGAGACTGTGTCGCCATGGTGAGAAACGACCAGAGGCAGGCCAGAGGCAGCCAGAGGCAGGCATTCATTCAGAATCATGAGGCAGTGGCTCTTCCATTGGTGCGGGCGGATTTAGAAGCTTAATCATCTTGCTCAGCTTAATGATCCGCCTGCCCTTGGCGGAAAATCGTTGGTCAATTTTGAACAACTTCTCTTCCCGCCGATGCTTCTTCATTCATGCCTGCCTCTGGCCTGCCTCTGGCCTGCCTCTACTCCCTACATAAAAGTTATCTATTTATTAATTATGACCCAGTATCCAAGTGCGAGGTTTCTCGCCATGACTAAAAAGGGATTATGATAGAATCTCAACGGGGAGAGAGCAAAGAAATCTATCCCTCTGCTCAGCGATAAATTACTCAAGAATATACAGAATGGAGGATAGTAGAAAAGGGCTGCAGAAAATTTGCTATGCCGTTGAGTAAATTTTCTTTACTTTTTTCTTCTTCGATGATCTTAATTAAAGCACTGCCCACGATTACTCCGTCAGCGAAAGCCCTTATTTCATGAGCCTGTTGGGGAGTAGAAATGCCAAAGCCCACAGCCACTGGTTTTTGGGTTTGCTTTCTTATTTTTTCGACAACTGCCCCAATATGGGGGGCTAATTGTTCTCTGGCGCCAGTGACGCCAGTTAAAGAAACATGATAAATGAATCCTCGACTTAATCTGCTTATTTTTTTAATGCGTTCCTCTGAGGTATTAGGGGAAGTTAAAAAGACCGTATCCACCCCTGCTGTTCTAGCTTCCCTGACCCAGGCCCCTGCTTCCTCAGGGGGAAGGTCAGGAATAATTACTCCAGCAATTCCAGATCGCTGACAGTCCTGAGCAAATTTGCGCAAGCCGTAACAGAAAATGGGGTTAAAATAAGACATTAAAATTAGGGGAATTGGTACTCCTGGTAGCTCCTCGGCCCACTTTAAGATTTTGGCTAAGTTTACTCCCCGGCTTAAAGCTCTTTGAGCTGCTCTTTGAATGGTTAGTCCATCAGCAATGGGATCAGAGTAAGGAACACCAATTTCGATTAGATCCGCTCCCCATTCGGCCATTTTCCCAACCAAAGCGGCGCAAGTCTCTAAGTCTGGATCCCCACCTACTAAAAAAGGGATTAAGGCAGTTTGCCCTTTATTGGCTAAAGCGCGGAATACTTTTTCAATTTCGCTCATAAAGCCACTCCTAATCTTTTAGCTACAGGTTGCACATCTTTATCTCCCCGACCTGATAAATTCACCACCATGATCTGATCCTTAGGCATTTGGGGCGCTATTTTTTGGGCATAGGCCAAAGCGTGGGCACTCTCCAAGGCCGGGAGGATTCCTTCGGTTTTGCTCAACAAGAAAAAAGCTTCTAAGGCTTCTTCATCTGTGGCTGTAACATACTCAGCTCGACCACTTTCTTTTAAAAAGGCATGCTCTGGCCCTACCCCGGGGTAGTCTAATCCAGCGGAAACGGAATGGGTTGCCTTGATGTTGCCATGGTCATCTTGGAGAATATAGCTCATACTTCCATGGAGCATGCCTAGGCTGCCCGCAGTTAAAGAGGCAGCATGTTGGCCAGTTTTTAAACCTAAGCCCGCGGCCTCAACGCCGACTAATTTTACTTTATCTTTTAAAAAAGGGTAGAAGAGACCCAGGGCATTGCTGCCGCCTCCAACACAGGCTATTAATATATCGGGGAGTCTGCTTTCCCGCTTCCGCACCTGTTTCTTTACTTCTCGGCCAATAACTGCTTGATAATCTCTAACGATCATGGGATAAGGGTGAGGGCCTACTACTGAGCCTATTAGATAATAAGAATTCTGCACGTTAGTCACCCAATCGCGAATTGCTTCGTTAATAGCATCCTTAAGCGTCTTGGATCCGGAAGAGACCGGGATAACTTCAGCGCCTAAGAGACGCATTCTGAATACATTGAGAGATTGCCGCTGCACGTCTTCTTCCCCCATATAAACTGTGCAGGAGAGGCCCATGAGGGCAGCGGCCGTGGCGGTGGCCACGCCATGTTGACCTGCTCCGGTTTCGGCAATAATCCTCCTCTTACCCATTTTCCGGGCCAGGAGCGCCTGTCCCAGGGTATTATTTATTTTATGAGCACCCGTATGGAGCAAGTCTTCCCTTTTTAGATAAATGCGGCAACCTTTTAAATGTTTAGTCAACCTCTCCGCAAAGTAAAGAGGAGTAGGTCGCCCAGCGTAATCGCTCCAGAACTTTTTTAGAATTCTTTGGAAATCGCGATCATGGAGAGAGGCTAGGTAAGCTTCTTCTAACTCCCGCAAAGGCTCCATTAAAGTCTCTGGTACATATTTACCCCCATAGATGCCGAAGTGGCCTTTTTTATTTGGTAAGCGCATCTGCTCTTTTAACCTCCTTTATAAATTGAGCCATTTTTTCTTTATCTTTTTCCCCTGGCCTTCTTTCTACGCCCGAGCAGACATCTACTCCCCAAGGTTGAAGCAGGGAAATAGCTCGGGCTACATTTTCTGGGTTTAAACCTCCGGAAAGAATAAAATTTCTTTTCTTTCTTACTTCTAAAGCCATCTCCCAAGAGAAACCTGTACCTGTTCCTCCGCGTTGTTGCGGATGAAAACCCTCGAGTAAAATAATAGCAGAAGGATAATTAGCGAGTTCCCGAAAACTGTCATAATTTTTGACGTGGATAGCTTTGATTACGGGCCGGGAAAATTGGGCACAATAGGCCGGTGTTTCTTCCCCATGGAATTGGAGAATAGTAAGTCCACAGTAGTCAGCAATTTTTTGAACTACACGTAGATCAGTATTGACAAAAACACCCACGCGCCAGATAGAGGGAGGGATTTCCTGACAAATTTCCAGGGCGATTTGCGGCGTAACCTGCCGCGGACTGGGAGCGAAGATGAAACCTAAGGCATCGGCTCCCAGAGAAACGGCTTCGCGGGCATCAGGAATATTGGTAATTCCACAGATTTTAATAATGGTCATAGGCCTAAGAGTTCCTTTATTTTTAAAGCCGGCTGGGCCGACCGCATTAAGATTTCACCCACCAAGATGCCTTGCACCCCAGCTTGCTGTAAGACTACCACGTCTTCCCTGGATTTAATTCCGCTTTCGCTGATGATCGGGCAGGAATGTGAAATTTTTTTAAGCAAGTGGAAAGTTGTTTTCAGATCAACCGTCAAGTCTTTTAGATTACGATTATTTATTCCTAATAAAGGGATGGCCAGGCCATCAATTTTTTCTAAATCCTCTTCATCGTGTATTTCTACTAAAATTCCCAAGTCCATTTCCTTTGCTACTTCCATGAGCTCCTTTAATTGGTCAGAACTTAATATTCTCACTATGAGTAGAATAGCATCTGCCCCTAAGTTTCTTCCTTCATAAATCTGAAAGGGATCTAAGAAAAAATCTTTTTGCAAAATAGGAAGAGAAATACTTTTGTTAATTAGCGGCAGATCAAAGAGAGATCCATGAAAATACTGGGATTCGGTGAGTACAGAAATAGCAGCCGCTCCGGCAGCTTCATAGGCCCGGGCTATTTGCATAATGTTAGCCTCTTTTTGGATCCAGCCGGCCGAAGGAGAGGCCCGTTTGATTTCCGCAATCAGAGCTAAAGGTTTAGCGTGGGCAATACTTTCCTGAAAATTTCGGGGCGGGGGCAAATCCCGCACTCTTTTCTGCAATTCCCCTAAAGAAAACAGATTTTTTTTGAGGGACAATTCCTCTCTTTTTCTCCGAATCGCCTGCTCCAGAAACATTATTCCTCCTTGTTTTGCGAGAAATGGATGAGTTCATTTAATTTTTTTAAAGCCTGACCAGAATCGATGACTTCTTGGGCGATCTCTATTCCTTCGGCCAGATGGTCAGCTTGGCCAGCAGCAACAAAAACAGCGGCAGCGTTGATTAAAACAGCTTCTCGATAAGGTCCCCTTTCTCCCTGCAGGACAGCGCGCATGATCTGCGCATTTCTTTCGGCACTTCCTCCTTGAATATCTTTCAAAGATGCTCTCCTTAGGCCCAATTCTTCTGGCTCAATCTGAAAATTAGAAATTTCCCCATTACGCAAATAATATATAGTGGTCTTGCCAGTAATGCTTATTTCATCGCTGCCATCTTCGCCATGGACAACAAAAGCTGCTCGGCTGCCTAAATTTTTAAGCGCTCGAGAGATGAGGAAAAGCAGATGCGGGGAGTAGAGGCCCAAGAGATGGACATTAGGCCGGGCCGGGTTAGTCAAAGGACCGAGGAGATTGAAAATTGTCCGGATGCCGATTTCCCGGCGGGGTCCTAAAGCATGTTTCATTGCTGGATGGAAGATAGGAGCATATAAGAAGGCAATTTTTATTTCTTTTAGCGCTCGGGCCACTTTTTCGGGACTCATGGCGAGGTTTACACCAAGGGCTTCCAAGACATCAGCACTGCCGCATTGGCTGGAAACAGAGCGGTTGCCGTGCTTGGCCACGGTCAATCCTCCACCGGCAGCCACAAAAGCTACCGCTGTGGAAATATTAAATGTTCCGCGGCCATCGCCCCCTGTGCCGCAAGTATCCACTATGATCTCCTCCGCAAGACCAGTAATGGCTATTGCTTTTTCCCGCATAACTTGAGCCATACCAGTTATTTCCTGACTAGTCTCGCCTTTCATTCTCAAAGCTGTTAGAAAGGCAGCAATTTGCGTCGGTAGGGCTTCTCCACTCATAATGGCGGCCATAGCTTGCGCCGCCTCTTCTTGGGTAAGATCAATTCCCTCAACTACTTGCGCAATAAACCTTTTAAGCATGGCGTCGTTCTCCCCAAATCTAAGAAATTTTTTAATATTTTTTTGCCTTCTTGAGTCATGATTGACTCAGGATGGAATTGAACCCCTTCCATAAAATATTCTTGATGACGCACGCCCATTATCTCCCCCTCGGCTGTCTGCGCCGAAATTTCCAGACTGGAGGGTAAGGTTTCTCGGTCAATAACCAAAGAGTGATAGCGAATGGCCGAGAAAGGATTGGGGAGACCTTGGTAAATTGTTTTTCCATCATGGTAGATGAGCGAGCTTTTCCCATGCATAAGCTTCTGGGCGCGAATAATTTTCCCGCCATAAATTTCGCCCAGGCATTGATGCCCCAGACAAACTCCTAAAATGGGAACCTTTCCGGCAAAAATTTTAATAGCAGCTTGGGATATTCCCGCATCTTTGGGTTGACCTGGGCCAGGAGAAATTACTAAGTATTGACAATTAATTTGGGACAAAGAGAGGAGGTCAATCTGGTCATTACGATAAACTAAGCAGGATGCTCCTAATTCCCCTAAATATTGCACCAGGTTATAGGTAAAGGAATCATAGTTGTCGATCAAGAGAATCATTTTCTAAACCCTCCTGGGCTATTTGAATTGCTCGAAATAGAGCCTGAGCTTTATTTAATGTCTCCTCATACTCTTTTTGCGGATCAGAATCAGCGACAATTCCCGCTCCGGTTTGAATATAAGCTTGGCCCTCTTTGATTAGAATGGAGCGGATGGCAATGCAAGTATCTAAATTTCCAGAAAAACTGAAATAACCTACTGCTCCGGCATAGGGTCCGCGCCGCGTTGGTTCCAATTCTTCGATAATTTCCATGGCCCTAATTTTAGGAGCGCCGGCGACCGTGCCGGCGGGAAAAGCTGCCCGAAAGACATCAAAGCAATTTTTCCCTGGAGCAAGGAGCCCGCGGACATTGGAAACTATATGCATCACGTGGGAATAACGCTCTATACCCATCAATTCCGTCACGGCCACTGTTCCGATCTGGGCTACTCGTCCCACATCATTGCGCCCTAAATCTACGAGCATGATGTGTTCGGCCTTTTCTTTCTCATCCGCTAAAAGTTCTTTTTCTAAAAGTTGATCTTCTGCTTTATTCTTCCCCCGGCGGCGGGTTCCGGCTAAAGGCCTTAGTTCTATCTGGTTTCCTTCTAAGCGAACCATCACTTCGGGAGAAGCGCCTAAGAAAATCAAATCATTAAGGTGGAGATAAAATAAATAAGGGGAAGGGTTTAAAGAACGAAGGGCTCGATAAATATCAAAAGGATCTACGGATATGGGCGTAACAAACCGTTGGGAAAGGACTACTTGGATTATATCGCCATCCTGGATATATTCCTTAGCTCTTTTTACTCGAGCCTGGAATTCTGCTGGACTTAAATTAGAGGTTAGCAGACCGGAAGAATAATTTTTTTTCTGCCGGGGCACTTTGGTCAAAGGTTGCCGCAGTTTACTAATAAGATTAACAATTTTTTCCTCCGCCTTTTCATAAGCTTCTTGGGGAGAAGTATCTTCATCTAAAAAGGCATTGGAGATAATGAGCATCTTTTGGCGTACATTGTCAAAGACTAAAAGAGTATCGGTAATCATAAAAAAAGAGTCGTAAAAGGGCAGGTCCGCAGAGAGGATTTCTGGAATTTTTTCAAAGCGGCGAATCATGTCATAGGCTACATAACCTACGGCGCCTCCAAAAAATCGGGGTAAATGGTCATAATTAACCGGCTGAAATTTGGCTAAAAAATTTTGTAGGTTTTGCAGAGGATCTCGGTTTCTTCCTTGCTCATAGATTTTTTCGCGTTGCAGGATTTCATAATTTTCTCCTCTACTACGAAAAATAAAAGAAGGAGATGAACCCAAAAAACTATAACGTCCCCATTTTTCTCCTCCTTCCACGCTTTCTAAGAGAAAGGAAAATTTGCCGTCGGCAATCTTGCAATAAGCAGAGAGGGGAGTTTCCCAGTCAAAATGGACTTCCGCGGCGATAGGAATCAAATTACCTAATTTTGTAAGGCTCTCAAATTCTCTTTTGGTAGGACTTAACAATAGCCACCTCCTTTAAGAAATTAATATTCCTTCCCTTAAAATAAAAAGGCCGAGGATTTTTTGCCTGGCCTCGGCCTTTAATTTTTCTGGTATTACCATGCAAATATTCTTGGCCTTGGGCAGGCAGTCCCTTCCCCTATGGAGCCAGCGCCACCACCAAGATGATGAAACGGAATTTTGGTCTATTTTATTTCCTGGTTTATTCATATTTATGAACTCCGCGGATAAGAACCCAAAAGTTTCCAGAAAAGCACTTTACTTTTTATTTCTCGCAAAACTTCTTGAACTACTTCGTCTTGAGCATGGCCTTCAAAGTCCAGGAAGAAGACGTACTCCCAGGGTTTATCTTTTATAGGTCGGGATTCAATTTTAGTTAAATTGATGGATTTTTCCGCGAAGGGTTTTAGAATACCGTACAAGGCTCCCGGAGTGTCGGCAATAGAAAAGAGGAGAGAGGTTTTATCCTGGCCGGTATTAGCGGCCATTTTCTTGCCCAAGACTAAAAATCTGGTATAGTTATGGCGGTAATCTTCAATACTGGATTCGATGATCTTAAGACCATACATTTGGGCAGCTAAGGCGCTGGCCACGGCAGCAGCTTCGTCATCTTGGGCCGCCATCTGCGCCGCCCGTGCTGTACTCAAAGTTTCCAGAAGTTCAGCCCGGGGAAAGTTTTTATTAAGCCACTGGCGGCATTGAGCTAACGCTTGCGGATGAGAATAAATTTTTTTCACGCGCTGCGGGTCGCCCCTTAAAGAGAGAAGATCGTGAGAGATACGGGTTAAAATTTCTCCGCAAATCTTTACCTCCGATTCGATAAACATATCCAGAGTGCGGTTAACCACTCCTTCTGTGGAATTTTCAATGGGTACTACTCCATATGCGGCCTTCTCTCTTTCCACCCAGGAAAAAACTTCTTGGATGCTCTCTTGAGGCAAAGTTTGCACAGAACTCCCAAATTTTTGGAGACAGGCTAAGTGCGTGTGGGTGGCTGGTGGCCCAAGATAAGCAATGACTAACTCCCTTTCTAAAGATCGGCAAGCAGAGATAATCTCTCTAAAAACAGCGGGTAAGCTGGCCTCGGGAAAAGGTCCAGGGTTTTTGCTGATCAGCTCTTTAATTATGGCTTCTTCTCTTTGAGAATCGTAAAAATTCATCTGCGAGTCTTTTTTAATTAAGCCAATTTCCTTGACCAATTCGGCCCGTTGATTTAGAAGTTCCAATATGCGCTCGTCTATAAGATCAATTTTTCCGCGCAAAAAAGTTAACTTAGAATTAACTGCCATAGGTACCTCTCTGCAGAGCTTTTTGGCGAAGAAGATGATCAGCAAGGACAATGGCGACCATAGCTTCACATACTGGATTAATCCTGGGAATTGCCGCCACATCATGCCTACCTTTAATTTGGATAGTCCGCGGTTTACCCTCTGTATCTATGGTCATTTGCTCCTGGGAGATAGAAGGGATTGGCTTAACAGCTACTCTAAGAATAATGTCTGTTCCCGTAGATATGCCAGCTAAAATTCCTCCCGCGTCGTTTTTGGCAAACCCGTAGGGCGTTAGCGGATCATTGCAGATTGAGCCGGTCATCCTAGCTACTTGAAAACCAGCACCAATTTCTACTCCGCGCACTGCTCCAATACTCATTAATCCTTTGGATAAATCAGCCTCAAGTTTATCGAAAACAGGTTCTCCTAATCCGGGTGGACATCCTTGGACTAAAATTTCTACAATTCCGCCTAAAGAATCACCCTGCTTTTTAGCTTCGACAATTTTTTCGGCCATCTTTTGGGCGGCTTGGCCATCGGGGCAAGCCAAATTATTTTTTTTAATCTCGGCATAATCAATTTTTTCAGCTTTTATTCCACCCAATTCTATGGTGTAAGCCAAGATTTGGATCTTTTCTTTTTCTAAGATTTTTTTGGCAATGACCCCGGCGGCCACGCGGGCTACCGTCTCCCGAGCGGAACTACGGCCTCCTCCGCGATGATCTCGAATCCCATATTTGACCTGGTAGGTAAAGTCCCCATGGCCAGGGCGAAAGATATTTTTTAGTTCTTCGTAAGCCGTAG
>CAZAGD010000043.1:0-80774 GCA_964484485.1 uncultured Syntrophaceae bacterium | reverse complement strand
GATGGCTATCTCGGCCTACATTTTTATTGAAACCATCCAAGGAAAAGCAAAGAATATCGCCCGCGATATTTCTCTAATTAGCGGCGTAAAGACGGCACATACGGTGACTGGACCTTATGATGTCATTGCTTTTGTCGAAGCTGATTCCATAAGTGTCTTAGGAGATTTTATCGTTTCCAAGATTCAAGCTATCCCGGGGGTACTGCGCACTTTGACGAATGTGGTAATTGATGCTTCTTAACCAGTTAATATTTCCTCTTATTTAGTGAAAAGAGATTGCCGAATAAATTAAGCTCACTTGCTTATTGAACAGTAATTCTTTCCCGAATCGCGGCGAACTTTTTAGGCCCCAGACCACGAACTTGCAATAAATCTTCGGCAGATTTAAAAGGACCATGTTCCTCCCGAAATGCTAAAATCGCCTGAGCAAGTTTGGGGCCAACACTGGGTAGGGTGCTCAGCTCTTCTATAGTGGCTTTATTAATGTTTATGGGCTTGAGAAGCGCCCGCGGATGAGGCAGAATTACGCTTTCGCCAGATGCTGACTCCCGGCTTTTTCCTTGGCCAGATATGGGCAGATGTCCTCTGCCCCTATTTTCTTGGCCCTGCTCTGCTAAATCGGAAGAATTACTCAATTTGATTCCGGCATTTTTTCCCAGAACATCTGTGGCCTGGGAGCCTACGGGCAATTTATAAATCTCGCCCAAAGATATTTGGGTAATTCGGTCTCCCTTTATCTTTTCTAAATATGCTGGAGGAAACAGAGAAGAGGAATCCCAAATAAAATAGGCCAGCATAATCAACCCTAAGAACAGCGCCACTCCTTGTTGTTCTTTGGTCATTTCTTTATTTTTTCATCCTTCAGGAGTTTGTAAGTGATTGAGTCCACCAGCGCTTGCCAACTGGCCTCGATAACATTTTCGGAAACGCCTACTGTACCCCACTTATCTTGATGATCCCCAGATTCTATGAGCACCCGCACTTTAGCTCCGGTGCCTTGGCCGGCGGTAAGGACACGAACTTTATAATCAATTAATTCCATCTCGCTTAACTGGGGATAAAATTTTTCTAAAGCCTTGCGAATGGCGTTATCCAATGCATTTACTGGACCATTGCCCGTAGCCGCCGTATGTTCGATACGTCCGCCAACTTTAATCATGATCGTGGCTTCGGATATGGGAGCTTGGTCTTCTTTAAATTTTTCCGAGAGTACTCGAAATCCTAAAAGTTCAAAGTATTTCTTCTGGATGCCTAAGGCCTTTTTCATAAGCAATTCAAAAGAGGCTTCTGCCCCCTCATACTGAAAACCTTGGTTTTCCATTTCTTTTAAAGTATTAAGGATCTCCTGGGTAAGCGGATCTTTGCGGTGCAAATCAATTTTATATTCGGCTGCTTTCTGCAAAATGTTACTTTTTCCCGCTAAGTCGGAGATCAAGACGCGGCGCCTGTTGCCCACTTTTTCCGGGTTTAGGTGTTCATAGGTCTGCGGGTTTTTTTCAATAGCACTAACGTGGACCCCTCCCTTATGGGCAAAGGCTGAGACGCCTACATAAGGTTGGTGTTTATCGGGCTGCAGATTGGCTAATTCGGCCACAAAACGAGAAACATCCACCAATTTTGCTATTTGCTCTTCGGCTAAGCATGGGCGTTTTAATTTGAACTGGAGGTTAGGTATTACCGAGCAAAGGTTGGCATTGCCGCATCTCTCGCCATAACCGTTGATCGTTCCCTGGACATGTTGCACTCCGGCCTGGACAGCCATGATCGTATTGGCTACAGCTGCCTCAGCATCATTATGGGCGTGGATACCCAAGGGAAGAGGAATCTTTCCCCGCACTATATTTACCATCTCGAAAATTTCATGAGGAAGAGTTCCGCCGTTAGTATCGCATAAGACAATGGCATCTACTTTCGCCTCCACGGCCGCCAGCAGCGTGGCCAGGGCATATTCGGGATTATTCTTAAAACCGTCAAAGAAGTGCTCCGCATCATAAAAAACGATGGGCACAGAATTCTTTAAAAATTTTAAAGAATCGCGAATAAGGCCTAAATTCTGGCTTAAAGTGATGCGCAAAGCATCCCGGACGTGAATGTCCCATGATTTACCGAAAATAGTCACCGCCTTTGTTTTAGCAGCCAGCAAGGCTTTTAAATTAGGGTCTACTTCCGGGGCAGTTCGGGCCCGAGCCGTGGAGCCAAAGGCAGTGATGGTCGCTTTTTTGAAAGAATAGTTACGAACTTCCCGAAAAAAACTCATATCCTTAGGATTGGACCCCGGCCAGCCCCCTTCTATATAATCAATACCCATTTCATCCAGGCGTAAGGCAATGCGAATTTTATCCTGTACGGAAAAAGAAATATCCTCGGCTTGCGTTCCATCCCGCAGGGTAGTATCATAGATAACGATTTTGCTCCCTTTCATTCTTTTTTCAACTCCTTCTTCTCCAGCCCAAAAGCTTTATGAAGAACGCGCACGGCCAGCTCTCCATATTTTGCTTCCACCACGCAAGAAATTTTTATCTCCGAAGTGCTGATCATCATGATATTTATGTTTTCTTTGGCCAAAGCCGCAAACATCTTGGCCGCCACCCCTGGATGGTTAACCATACCCGCGCCCACAATAGATACTTTGGCAATATTCTCATCGGCTAATACTTCCTGGGCTTTGATTTCCTCGGCCGTCTTCTTCACGAGTTTTAAGGTTTTCTTAAAATCTGCTTTGGGCACCGTAAAAGTCAAATCAGTATACCCATCGGCGCTGCTATTCTGAATAATCATATCGACGACGATATTAGCCTCCGAGATAGGATTAAAGATGCGGGCGGCAATCCCTGGCTTATCAGGTACACGCACTATGGTTATGCGCGCTTCATTCTTATTATAAGTAACACCGGATACCAAAACTTTTTCCATTCTTTCTACCTCCTTGGTTACTATTGTCCCGGGCTTATCCGAGAAAGAGGAACGCACATGGATGGGCACATTGTATTTCTTAGCTAACTCTACCGAGCGAATCTGCAAAACCTTGGCCCCCAGGGAAGCCATTTCCATCATTTCGTCATAAGTTATTTGAGCCAATTTCTGTGCTTCCGGACAAATATTAGGATCAGTGGTATATACCCCATCTACATCTGTATATATTTCACACATATCAGCTTTGAGGGCCGCCGCGATGGCCACTCCCGTAGTGTCCGAACCACCCCGTCCTAAAGTGGTAATGTTCCCTTCATGATCCACCCCCTGGAAGCCAGCTACTACAGGGACTCGCCCTTCCTGCAATTCCTTCTGCAATCGCTGCACCTCTATCTTTTGGATACGGGCCTTGCCGAAAGCATTATCGGTTATAATCCTTATTTGGCTGCCTAAAAAAGATTTCGCCGGTACGCCCAAAGAATTCAGGGTGAGGGCCAACAGAGCCACACTCACTTGTTCTCCAGTAGAGATAAGATTATCCACCTCGCGCAAATCCGGATTTTCTCCTGTTTGCGCCGCTAACTGGAGTAATCGATCAGTCTCTCCCGCCATGGCCGAAACGACTACCACTACCTCATTTCCTTCCTGGCGAGTTTTAGCTACCCGGCGGGCCACGTTGCGCATCCGATTTAAATCGGCTACCGAAGTTCCGCCATATTTCTGCACTATTAAAGCCACTTCACTTTTCCCCTTTCCATTTTTTCTTTAATAAATTGATTATTTGTCCTCCTTGTTCCCCCTTCCCGACAAAAGTTAACTCCCTGGCGTCTTGATCTAACCATTGAAAGTGAACTTCTATAAATTCCGGAGGCAAAAAGGGAATAATTTTTTCTGCCCATTCTATCAAAGTTATTCCTCTAGAAAAAGCAAATTCTTCCCAGCCTAAATCGCTAAATTCTCTTTCATCCTCCAGGCGATAAAGATCCAAATGATAAATAGGCAAGCGGCCTTGGTACTGGTTAACCAAAACAAACGAGGGGCTCGTTACTTCGTCATCATCACTTCCCCCCAAACCCCGAACCACTCCTTTGGTAAATGTTGTTTTGCCAGTCCCCAAATCGCCGATAAGCGCAATTATGCTCCCGGCCACTAATACTTCTCCTAATGCTTGTCCAAGTTGTATCGTCTCTTCCGGGCTTCGGGACCGCCATTGAAAGATTACTTTTAGATCCGCACCTGTCTCTAATTTACTAATAGATTACCTCCAGCCCCAAGGGGAAAGAAAAATCCTCAATCTGGGTCTTTTGGGCAGCCAGCGCCTTTAAAATTTTGGGTGTTTCCCAGATTAAATCTGTGGCCGCCAAACCTCTTTCTCCTTTTTTATAGGCGACAAAATCACCTGCTAATCCGTGAAGAAAGACGCCTAATTTCGCGGCCTCCAAAGCCGGAAGTCCTTGGGCTAAGAAGCCGCCAATCATCCCGGTCAGTACATCTCCCATCCCCCCCGAAGCCATGCCTGGGTTGCCCGTGGGGTTTATAAATACCTCGCCCTCGGGGCTGGCTATGATGGAGCGGGCCCCCTTTAAGATCAAAATTATCCTATTCTCTTCGGCAAATCTCCGGGCCACCTCGATCCGGTTCTGCTGAATCTCGGGGATGCTTATCCCTAAAAGTCGCGCCATTTCTCCTGGATGGGGAGTTAAGATAATTGGCGCACGACTCCTTTTCAATAACTCGGTCTTCCCGGTGAGGGCGCTTAATCCATCAGCATCAATTACTGCCGGCAAAACGTTTTCCCGTAGAATTTTCTGCACCAGACGGGTTGTTTGCGGATTCATAGAAAGGCCCGGCCCCAAGGCGAGGGCCGTCTTTCTATACATTAGCTCCCGAATGCGGTTTAGGGCGCTGAGGGAGAGAGTTTTTTCTTTGGTTTCGGGAAGAGGTTCGGTCATCGCTTCGGTTAACTTTACCTCTAAAATAGGGTTTAAGCTATCCGGAATGCCTAAAGTGACCAATCCGGCCCCTACTCTTACGGCGGCTTCACCAACCATAGCGGCTGCCCCAGTTTTACCGGGCGAACCGGCCAAGACAAAGAGGTGGCCAAAATCCCCTTTATGCGTATTGGGTGGTCGCGCTGGAAGGAGACGGGCAAATTCCCTGGCTTCGAGAATATAATCCTTAATATTTTCCTGCTGGACGGCCGATTCCGGGATGGAAATATCCGCAATTAGAATATGGCCGCAATACTGCGCTCCCGGGTAAATGAAGAGCCCGCGCTTGGGTAAGCCAAAAGTAACGGTTAAAGAAGCCTGCACACAAATTCCCCAAATTTGCCCAGTATCGGCATCGACTCCCGAAGGTAGGTCGATGGCTACCACAGGACGCTGCAAAGAGTTCAAGAAATCAATAACGTCAAAGGCTAACCCTTTTATCGGCCCTTTTAAACCCGTACCGAAAATACCATCGATAAAAAGATCGTGGTGCGCAATCGGCATTTTAAGGTTGGCTAAATCTTCGGGATTAACAATAGAAAAAATTTCCCCGCCCATTTTCGTGAGAATTTCTAAATTGGTGGCCGCTTCATCTCTTAATTCAGATTTATCAGCCAGCAGATATACCCGATATACTACTTTTTTATTGTGCAAATAGCGGGCGACGGCCAGAGCATCTCCCCCGTTGTTGCCCCGGCCAGCAAATATAGCCACCCGGCGTTTGGGCAAATCAGGGAAATAACGTTGCAGGGCATTGATTATGGAACGAGCAGCATTTTCCATAAGCACTATGCCGGGGATACCGAAATCCTCTATGGTGCGGCGATCTAAACGTTTCATGATTTCTGCGGTTACTATCTTCATTGCTTACCTCTTCCCTTTATTTTTAATTTGGCCACCCTGCTGGTCATTTTTCCAAAACGACCAAGGCACAACTATAATCTCGATCATGCGTTAGGCTGACCGAAATTGTTTTGATCCCTTCTTTTTGGCAAATCTCTTGCGCCCGGCCGGAAATTTTTAATAGGGGCTTTCCTAACGGCCCACGCTCCACTTCTACTTCGCGCCAATGAACTCCGCGGCGCATACCTATTCCTAAAGCTTTGACGAAAGCTTCTTTGGCCGCAAACCGCGCCGCATAATTAGCGGCAGCATTCCGTTTTTTTTGGCAATAGTTCACTTCTCTAGAGGTGAAAACTTTATTTCTAAACCTTTCGCCCCAACGCTGCAGAGCCTCTTCTATCCTTTTAATTTGGACTATATCAATTCCGATGCCATAGATCATCAAAAAATCCTTATATCCCCTCCCGCATGCTAAATAATTGCCCACTCTTTATAATTTATTAAGCAAATCCTCTCTAACCTCATCCCCCCCTGCATAACTTATTCTTAAACGAAGCCTGCTCTAATTGAGTGAGCGGATCTAAAAAATTTCTTAGCCTGGTCCTAAAGGAAAATTTAAAAATTTCCCGTACTGTATTTATTTACTCGGGAGGGAAGGCTGGGGACGAGAAATATTATTTTGTTTTATAATTTCTTTCATTTCCCGCACAGCCTTCTCTATACCAACGAGAACAGCTCGGGAGATAATACTATGTCCAATACTAAAATCTTCGATTTCGGGGATATTGGTAAAAGGAAGCACATTTTGATAATCTAATCCGTGACCAATCTTGATGCGTAAACCAAGACGATGAGCGAGACGAATAGCAGCGACAATGCGTTGAAATTCTCGTGCTCTCGTCAGTTCATTGCTGGCCTCACAATACCTTCCCGTGTGGATTTCTATAAATTCGGCGCCTATTTTTTTACTGGCCCTCACTTGGCGCGGTTCTGGGTCAATAAAAAGGCTAATCTGAATTCCTGCGGCTTTTAATTTTTGGATACTTTTTTGCAGCGCCTCCCGATTACTTACAACATCAAGGCCCCCTTCGGTCGTGAGTTCCTCTCTTCTTTCCGGCACGAAGGTCACCATGTCTGGTTTAATCCGCAGGGCAATTTGCATGATCTCCTTGGTGTTGGCCATTTCCAGGTTAAGGTGAGTTTTGACCACTTGGCGCAATATTTCCAAATCACGTTCTTGGATGTGGCGCCGGTCTTCCCGGAGATGTACAATGATCCCATCTGCGCCAGCCAACTCGGCCAAAACTGCCGCGGCTACTGGATCGGGCTGTTTGCCTCGGCGGGCCTGCCGGAGAGTAGCTACGTGATCTACATTAACTGATAATTTGCTCACCGCTCCTCCTTTTAATTAGAAATCGGGACAGGGGTAGGCAAAATTTTTTAAGCCATATTTTTGCGGATAATCGCGGCAATTTCTTGGGCATAGGCATTAATCTTTTCTTTGTCCTCTCCTTCCACCATTACGCGCATGAGATTCTCAGTTCCTGAGGGGCGAACTAACAAGCGCCCTTTATTTGCTAACTTTTCTTTTATATTCTTCAGCAACTTGGCTAATTCTGGAATCTGAGCTGGATCTCTTTTTTCCCGCACTGGTACGTTTATTAAAACTTGCGGGAATTTCATCATGATCGTGGATAACTCGGAAAGCTTTTTATTTTCCCTCTTCATAACCGCTAAGACCTGCAAGGCGGAGAGCACGCCATCGCCCGTGGTATTATAGTCTAAAAAGATAAAATGACCTGATTGTTCCCCGCCCAGGTTGTACCCCCCCCGATTCATCTCTTCCACTACATAGCGGTCACCCACTTGAGTACGCACTACTTTTATGCCTTTTTCTTTCATAGCTAAATCTAAGCCCATATTGCTCATCACCGTAGCTACTAAAGTATTATGGTTAAGTCTTTTTTTCTTCTTCAAGTCGTGGGCGCAGATGGCCATAATCTGGTCTCCATCTACCAAGTTTCCTTGCTCATCGGCAAATATGGCCCGATCCGCATCGCCGTCTAAGGAAATACCGATATCAGCTTGGCATTCCTGCACTTTTTCCATAACCAAATGAGGATGAAGGGAACCGCATTGGTAGTTAATATTCTCCCCGTTAGGTTCCACTCCCAGGGCAATTACCTCCGCTCCCAATTCTTCAAAAACGGCCGGCGCAACTTTATAAGCAGCGCCATGCGCACAATCCAAGACTATCTTCACGCCATCGAGCGTGAGATCTTTAGGGAAAGAATTTTTCAGATGGACCACGTATCTACCCACAGCATCATCTACCCGGTAAGCTTTGCCTATTTCGGCGGCCGTCGGCCGCAAGGAGTCAATTTTTTCCGAAAAGATTAATTCCTCTATTTTCAACTCCAAATCGTCGGGTAACTTGAAGCCGTTACCAGAAAAAATTTTTATGCCATTATCTTGAAAAGGATTATGGGAAGCCGAAATAACAATCCCCGCATCGGCTCTCATGGAAGCAGTAATAAAGGCGATTCCGGGAGTGGGCAAAGGTCCCACGAGGAGGACGTCCACCCCCATCGAGCAGATTCCGGCTACCAAGGCATTTTCCAGCATGTAGCCAGATAGACGGGTATCCTTGCCGATGACGATTTTGTGTCGTCGCTTTTTATTCTTAAAAATATAAGCAACCCCGCGGCCCACTTGCATGGCCATCTCGGTGGTCATGGGTTCTACATTGGCCACGCCCCTTATGCCGTCGGTGCCGAAAAGTTTACGCACTATTGCTCATCTCCCTCTATCTTATTCTGACGTTAGCCGCTGATGATCACAGCGCAATATAGCATCGGCCACCTTTACTACGCGGCGCATCCGGGCGACTTCATGCACGCGGACGATATTAGCCCCGTTTAAAATAGCAATAGCCACGGCCGCCATTGTTCCTTCTTCCCGTTCTAACGGCGGAAGGTTTAAGATGTGACCGATAAAGGCCTTGCGCGAAGGACCAACGAGCAAGGGTTTGCCCAGTTCGCGAAATTTCTGCAGGTACTTCAATATTAAAAGATTATGCCCTTCCTCTAAAGATTTTCCAAAACCCAAACCTGGATCTATGATTATTTTTTCGGCGGAAATGCCTTGGTCTTCCGCAAAAATTATCCTTTCTTTTAAAAATGAAAAAATCTCCCCCAATAGATCATCGTAGTGAGTGTTTAATTGCATGGTCTCTGGATCGCCGCGCATATGCATGAGTACTACCGGAACTTTGGCCTCTTTAACCACCTTCGCCATTCTTTTATCGAATCTTAGAGCGCTTACGTCATTAATCATCTCGGCCCCGGCGGCCAAGGATTCTTCCGCCACTCGCGCTTTACGTGTGTCCACGGAAATAGGAATATTAATCTCCTTGCTCAAAGTGCGGATAAGGGGAATTACGCGGCGAAGTTCCTCTTCTTCATCTAAGGGTTTGGCCCCTGGCCTGGTTGATTCTCCGCCAATATCGATCAGGTCTGCTCCTTCAGCAGCCATCTGTCTCCCGCGCGCCACCGCTTTCTCCAGATCAAAAAAAAGGCCGCCGTCAGAGAAGGAATCAGGAGTGACATTTAAAGCCCCCATAATAAGGGTACGCTGACTTAGGTCATATTTTTGCTGGCGAAAATTAAGTATCATTCTCTATTGTCTTCGTGCTTAATAAAATAAAAAAGGGCACTAAATCAAGGAACCTGGGTTATAAACTCCACCCTTAGCCCTTGATCTGCAGGCCCTTTTAAAAAAGCCTCCCTTCTTGGACTAATTCTTTCGGCAGGCCTTCGGGGTGGGCTGGTTTTAGTCCTAAGACCTGGTCAATCTCTTCTCCAGCCAAAACTTCTTTCTCTAATAGAGCTGTGGCCAAACGGTGGAGTTTATCCATGTTTTCTATGATTATCCCCTTGGCGCGATTATAATTTTCTAATACTAAGCGTTTAATTTCCTCATCAATTTCTATGGCGGTCTTTTCGCTATAGTCCTTAGCTTGGGCAATCTCTCGCCCTAAGAAGATATGTTCATCTCGCTTGCCAAAGGTGACTGGTCCTAATCTTTCACTCATCCCATAATCACAGACCATTTTCCGCGCCCATTCTGTAGCCATTTCTAAATCATTACCTGCTCCTGTGGTCTGTGTGTGTAAAACCAGCTCTTCTGCTGCCCTACCTCCTAAGAAAATGGTGATTTTATTCAAAATGTAGTCACGGGAAAGAGTATGTTTGTCTTCCGCAGGAAGCTGTTGGGTCACCCCCAAGGCCCGTCCCCGGGGAATTATGGTCACTTTGTGAATCGGATCAGCACAGGGTAGGAATTTGGCCACCAAAGTGTGTCCAGCTTCGTGGTAGGCGGTGAGCCGCTTCTCCTCTTCACTGATAATCATCGTTCGCCTTTCCACGCCCATGAGTACTTTATCCTTCGCTGCTTCAAAGTCGTCCATAGTGACTCTGGACCTTCCTTTCCGGGCAGCCAAAAGAGCAGCTTCATTGACTAAATTTTCCAAATCTGCGCCGGTAAAACCAGGAGTGCCACGGGCCAGCACCGAAAGGCTAACATCCTCCGCCAGAGGGGTTTTTCTGGTATGTACTTTTAAAATTTCTTCCCTTCCTTTCACATCAGGACGGGGCACGACTACTTGCCGGTCAAATCTTCCCGGACGAAGCAGGGCTGGATCGAGAACATCAGGACGGTTCGTGGCGGCCACAATGATTACTCCTTCATTAGATTCGAAGCCATCCATTTCGACCAGTAGCTGGTTCAAAGTCTGCTCTCGTTCATCATGGCCTCCGCCCAGGCCGGCTCCGCGATGCCGACCAACGGCATCAATTTCATCAATAAAAATAATACAGGGCGCATGCTTCTTCCCTTGGATGAAGAGGTCGCGCACTCGCGAGGCGCCCACCCCTACGAACATCTCTACAAAATCAGAGCCGCTGATGGAGAAGAAAGGCACATTTGCTTCGCCGGCAATAGCCCTCGCTAAAAGGGTTTTCCCCGTTCCCGGAGGACCTACTAACAGTACTCCTTTAGGAATACGCCCTCCGAGCTTAGTAAATTTTTTCGGATCCCGGAGAAACTCAATGATTTCTTGCAACTCTTCCTTGGATTCATCTATGCCGGCTACATCCATAAAAGTAACTTTTTGATGCCGTTCATTGAGCAATTTGACCCGGGCTTTGCCAAAAGACATCGCCTTTGTTCCCCCCGCTTGCATCTGCCGCATAAAAAAGACCCAAAAGCCAATGAGCAGCAGCATGGGGAACCAAGAGACGAGCAGAGTCATATACCAAGGAGACTCCTCTTCTGGTTTGGCCGTAATTTTTACCTCTTTTTCCCTTAAAATTTTAATGAGCTCAGGATAATTGGGCGCATAAGTTTTAAATTCTCGGCGATTAGCAAACCGGCCGGAGATATTATGTCCTTGAATGGTGACTTCTTTAATCTCTCCCCGGTCTAAGGCGCTCAAGAATTCGCTAAAAATTATTTTTTCTGAGGAAGAACGAGGTTGGTTAAAAAGATTGAAGAGCAAGATCATCATCACGCTGATGACCAGCCAAATCGCCAAATTTTTATAAAAGGGGCCCACTCTCTTTTCCCCCATAAGCCTCTTTCTAATTGATTAAAATTTGGTTTCTTTTCACCCCTGGGTACTAATTTGCTTATTTTACTTTCCGGGTTAATTTGCTTAAAAAAGGAAAAAGAAACTATTTTTACGCTTCTTCTAAGTTTAAATATTTATAGCACAAAGTAAGGTTTTGCACAACGGAAAAATCTTCTTTAACTTTAATTCCCCGCTATACTAAATATTTGCCAAATCTGGAAGTTTTGTTATACAAATCCCGCCGCATCTTCCTTTGCGAAAGGATTAATGGGGGATCTACTTTCTTAAGGCGGATAATATTTACGCAGAAAATATGGGCCAAAGATTCAGAATATCTCGACCCGCAAAACTCTTTTCGTCTCTGGTTTTACCCGTGCCCGGTGGTCAAGACGGATTCCAGCCACCCAAAGAATCTGGTCATTTTTAAAGAGTAGCGGAATCAGGCGCCGTTGGCGAACGGGAATTTTTAAATCTATAAAAAGATCCTTTAGCTTCTTTTCCTTTTCCATGCCCAAAGGTTGGAGGCGATCCCCGGGCCGGAATGACCTAATAAGTAAAGGGAAGTCTAAATGATCAAAATCCAAGAAAGCTACATTATTAGAAGCCCTTTCTTTATTTAGAGAAGGGCGAGAAGTAATTTCCAAATTCAGGGCTCGGCCTATTTCCGGTATCTCTATATAGCCTGGGCCCAAAATTTGATAATTAAAAGAGGGGATGTGCTCAGGCTGTAAGGCTAAAGTTAGTGTCTGATAAGACTTGATCACGCGCACTCCGTGAGGAAGTAACAGAGTCTTATTCGGTTCTGGAGATTGAATCAAACGGGTTATATCCCAAACATGGATAAAACCTATGCGGCGTAGATGACCTAAGCTATTCCGGATAGCCTGGCGGATAACTCGCCACTGCATGGCTAAAGGCTGTTCCTGTAACGAGGGAATATCTAAAATAAGTGCGTCTTTTTTTTGCTGGCGCACAAAAGAAAAAAACTTCTCTTGGAGGAGATTCTCCCAGTATTCTTCTTCCGCCCGAAATATCTCGGCCATTTGCCAGAGCGTATGGGGCAAATTGGGATTATACTTTTGGAGCAAAGGAATAAGCTCATGCCGAATCCGATTCCGTAAATAATGTAAATAACGATTGGAAGGATCGGTCAAGAAAGAGATTTTCTTTTTCTGTAAAAAATCTTCGATCTGTTCCCGCCAGCATTCGATCAAAGGGCGAATATAAAGGCCTTCCCGCACCGGAGGAATTCCGGCCAAGCCCCGCGACCCTGAGCCACGCAGGAAGCGCATCACAATTGACTCTACTTGATCATCAGCAGTATGTCCCAAGGCAATTTTGGTGGCCCGCTGTTTTTGGGCGACTTCGTTTAGAAAAGCGTAGCGCACCTCCCGGGCTGCTTCTTGCAGGGGAATATTTTTCTCTTTTTGCCTAGCTAACACATCAGCTTTCTGATAAAAAAAGGGCAGACTTAAAGCCCCGGCCGCTTTTTGCACAAACTTTTTCTCTTCTTCTGCTTCCGGGCGAAGCCCATGGTTCAAATGGGCTACATAAAGGGAAAGACGAAGCTCTAGCCGTAATTCCCAGAGGACCCGCAAAAGAGCCATGGAATCAGGTCCTCCGGATACGCCAATCACTACTCCATCGCCAGGTTGGAGCATTTCATACTTGTCTATGGTCTTTTTGACCTGTTGGAGAAGCGAAAACATTAATCAAGCTTCCTCATATCTGGCCAAAGTAAAAAGGAGATCCGCCAAGCGGTTAAGGAAGGCTAAGACCTGCGGATTGTCAATAATTTTTTCCTGGTACAAAAGCACGGCGCGGCGCTCTGCTCTGCGGATAATAGTCCGGGCTAAGTCGATAGCGGCAGAAGAAAGAGTCTTGCCGGGCAAAATAAACTCGTTTGGTAGAGTTACATCCTTTTGTAAATCAGCAATTAAATTTTCTAACCTTTGTACATGAGTTGTCTCAATTCGGTAGGGATAAGGAGTCTTGGCGAGGGCTCCGCTAGCTAACTCGGCCGCTAAGATCTGCAAGTCTTTTTGGATAGAAAGAATAATGGCCTGGGTTTGTTCACGAGCAGCTGTAGCTCGGGCTAATCCTAAAGCAGAACTGGCCTCATCAATTGTGCCGTAAGTTTCCGGTCTGGGATCTGCTTTAGAAACTCTTTCCCCACCTAAAAGACTGGTAAAACCTTCATCGCCCTTTTTAGAGAACTCCATAATTTTTGCCTTAGCCCATGGGGATGGATTTTTTATTTTGGATAATTTTCTGCAGCTTTTGCAACTCGCGCGGAGTCAAAAAACGATATTCCCCAGGGCGCATTTTTCCCAAGCTTAGGCCGGCAAAAGCTATTCTTTTTAATTTCAATACTTGATAACCGGTTTTTTCCCACATTCTCTTTATTTGTCTATTGCGCCCTTCGTATAAAGTCATCTCTACCCAGAGATTTTCGGTAGTTTTTTTCACCGGAAAAATGAGACAAGGAGCCGTATGGCCATCGGCCAATTTTACCCCCTGCTGGAGTTTTTCTATTTCTTCCTCCGTAGGCTGGCCCTTAATTTTAACTAAGTATTTGCGGGGCACTCGGAACGAAGGGTGGGTTAAACAATGGGCCATCTGGCCATCATTCGTCAAAAGGAGAACTCCCTCAGCGTCGAAATCGAGGCGACCGACCGGGAAAAGACGAGTTTTTAATGGTTTAATTAAGTCCAAGACCGTCGTTCTCCCCTCCGGATCATCTATGGAAGTTACTACTCCTTTAGGTTTGTAAAGGATTATATAAACTTTATTAGTCAGAGGCGAGATGCGCCGGCCGTCTACCTTTATATGGTCTTGGACCGGGTTAGCTTTGTCGCCAATCTGCGCCACCCGGCCATTAACCGTAACTCTTCCTTCCCGGATTAATTCCTCGGCTTTACGCCTGGAGGCTAAACCCGCGTCAGCCAGAATTTTCGATATTCTCACAAGATTGTTCATTTATTTTCGCTTCCGGCAAATTTTCCTTAACTTCTTCTTTTTTTAGTTCCCTTTCCGTTTCTTGCGGCCCCCAATCATCCCCTTCTCCCTCAGGTACATTTTCTTGGCCAGGATTCATAAGCCCATTGGTCGATAAAATTTTTTCTCTCTCCCCAGCCCCCAAACTTTCCATTTCTTTTATGGTAGGTAAACTGGTCAAATCTTTGAGTCCAAAAGTCTCCAAAAAATGCCGCGACGTCCCATAGACTAAGGGACGGCCGGGTATATCTTTCCTCCCCAAAATTTTTATGAGCTTTTTTTCTAATAGCGTCCGCAGCACCCCTCCGGAATCTACGCCCCGAATTTTTTCGATTTCTGAGCGCATGATTGGTTGTTTATAGGCAATGACGGCTAAAGTTTCCAAAGCAGGCTGACTGAGGGCGAAGGTCTTTGCTTTCTTCATTTTTCTGATCCAAGGCGCATATTCAGGACGGGTGCGAAACTGCCAGCCTTCAGCCACCTCTACCAAAGTAAAACCTCGCTCTTGATTAGCATAGTCGGCGCGCAGCTGCTCCAGTATGCCTTGGACTTCTTTCTTGGGCACATCCAAAATTTCTCTAATCTTTTCTAAAGGCAAAGGGGCCTCGGCAGCGAAGATTAAAGCTTCGATGATGGCCGGTAAATGTTGATTATCCATTTTACCAAACCCCTTCCGCTATAAATTTTCTTCCTTCTTCCACATCTATGGGTGAAAAGATACGGATCGGGCCAAATGCCTCTGTTTGATAGGCTTTTACTAAACGGAGGCGCAAAAGTTCCAAGAGGGCTAAAAAACTTAGAATAATCTCCCGCTTGGAAGCTTCCGGAGGAAAAAGCTGGGTAAAAGAAATGCTGTTTTCTTTCCAGATTAACTCCATTATCTGCTGGATCTTTTCCTTGAGGCTAAAACTATCCAGAGAAATTTCTTGAAACTCTTCTGGCGAAACACGCTGGAGGACTTTCTTTAAAGCCTCGATCAAATCAAACAAGGTTAATTCACCTATGACTACCTCTTCCGCAGGGAGATTAATTAATTCATCGCTTAGTACTTTTCGGGTAAATACCTCACGCTCCAGCAAATCCCTCTTGGCTAATTCCACAGCCGCTTCTTTGTACTTCTGGTATTCGAGTAGCCGTCTTACTAATTCGGCCCGCGGGTCTTCAGCCGCCTCTTCTTCCCCTTCTTCCTCAGCGCTTTCCGCAGGCGGCAACAGCATCTTAGATTTTATATGCAAAAGGGTTGCCGCCATGAGCAGAAATTCACCCGCTACATCTAAGTTGAGGTTCTTCATCATCTCCAAATATTCCAAGTATTGCTGCGTAATCAAGGTAATGGGAATATCATAGATATTGATTTCATTCTTTTTGATCAAATGCAAGAGAAGATCCAGCGGACCTTCAAAAATTTCCAGCTTCACGTTTAAAGGTAATTCGGGCTGTTCGAATTCCGGATAAAGACTATCTTGGGCCATCGTTTTTTCCTCTATTTAGCGGCCTCTTCCTAACTTATTTTCATAGCCTGCCGAACTTCCTCCATGGTCTGCCTCGCTACTTCTCCAGCCCGGCGGCAGCCATCCTCAATTACTTCTTCTAATAAATGGGGGTTCTGTAAAATTTGCCTCCTTTTTTCATGGATGGGCGCCAAGTAGTTAATCAAATTTTCAGCCATAATCTTTTTGTCTTCCACGCAACCTAGGCCACCTTGACGACAA
This sequence comes from uncultured Syntrophaceae bacterium, assembly GCA_964484485.1. Lineage (GTDB taxonomy): Bacteria > Desulfobacterota > SM23-61 > SM23-61 > SM23-61 > CAZAGD01. Next base: position 64,689 of record CAZAGD010000043.1, on the reverse strand, counting down.
CTTATGTTAATCTCCTCGACTAACTGGGGTGAACTGTAGAGGCGATGGAAGGAGAAAACATTGCATATCTCGGGATTGCCCGGGTCATTCCGCCGGATACGGTTAGGGTCAGTAAACATTTGGCTAACTTTCTGGCGGATCTCTTCGGGAGTATCAGAAATGTAAATGGCGTTGTTGTAAGATTTGCTCATTTTGCGCCCGTCGATACCTAATAATTTAGGAACTTCCGTAAGCAACGGTTCGGGCAAAGGAAAAACCGGCCCGTAAAAGAAGTTAAACCGGCGCGCAATTTCTCGCGAAAGCTCCACATGGGGAACTTGATCTATGCCCACCGGTACTTTATGGGCTTTATAGATAATTATATCAGCAGTTTGCAAGAGAGGATAACCCAAAAACCCATAGGTAGACAAATCTTTGTTATTCAATTCTTGCTGCTGTTCTTTATAAGTGGGTACCCGCTCTAACCAAGAAAGGGGGGTTATCATAGATAAGAGTAAATGCAATTCGGCATGTTCTTTAATTCGGGATTGGATAAAAAGCACGCTCTTCTCTGGCGATAAACCAACGCTTAACCAATCAAGGAACATTTCGCTTATGCTGGCCCTAATTATCTCCGGGTTACTATATTCGGTGGTCAAAGCATGCCAATCAGCCGCGAAAAAGTAACATTCATAATCTTCCTGCAGTTTTTTCCAATTTTCCAAGGCTCCCGCTAAATTCCCCAAATGCAGCTTTCCTGAGGGACGCATACCACTTAAGACACGTTGTTTATCCATACCTCAAACTGTACTCCTTTCCTTCGCGGAAGTTAAATTAATTAGGTAACCATCCTCTTTAGCCATATCGCGATTAGAGGCAAAATGTTTTTGCACAAAAGCAACTTCATCTTGATAAGTATGCAATTCTCCGTCTAAACGAGCCCGGAGCAGGTCATGAAAGATTTTATTATAAATCGGCCCCGGCGGATATCCCAATTTTTTCAAATCTTTTCCTTTTAACAAAACTTGGACTGGTTTTAGAGTAGTAAAATAAAGGGAAATCGCCTTGCGGGCCTCGGCCGAGCTTGTTCTCCCCATAGCATAAAGAAGGAATTCAACCGGCAAGGGCTTGAGCAGGAAATATATTTCGCTCCGCTTTAGCCCTGGATAACGAATTAGTTCTTCTTCCACTTTCCAGGCCAACCGTCTATTTTCTAAAAATCTTTCTTTGAATTTTTCTGGAAGAGCAAGTCTTTTTAATAAGTCTTGAATTTCTTTTTCGTTCAGATGTTCAACCAACCCTAGGAAAAATACTAGCCATTTATCATACTTCTCCCCCGTAAATAAGAGTTGATACCAAGAGATAACATTTTCCAAATTTTGAAAAAGGTTCTCCAGAGATCGGTCTACATTTAGCCGGGGGTGAAAGAATTTTAATAAATTATAATCTCCCAACCGCTTGATAACCCGCCAAGGCTTTTCCTCTGCCAGACAAAGTACCAATTCATGAAAAAGTCTTTTACCTGATAAACGCCCGAAAAGTTCAAGTCGGACTGCATTTTCCATGAGCATCTGCGTATGGCGGGCAATCTGAAAACCGATCCGTTGTTCAAAACGCAGGGCCCTAAAAATGCGGGTTGGATCTTCTATAAAACTCAAATTATGAATAACCCTAATAAGTTTTTCTTTCAGGTCCCTCTGCCCGCCAAAAAAGTCTATCAATTCCCCAAAGTGTTGCGGGTGGAGGTGGAGGGCTAAAGCGTTTATAGTAAAGTCTCGGCGAAAAAGATCAAGTTTGATAGAGCTATGTTCGATACGGGGAAGAGCGGCTGGATGTTCATAATACTCTAAGCGGGCGGTAGCAATATCGAGCCGCCTTCCTTGGGGAAAGATTAAGGTAGCTGTGCCAAATTTTTTATGTACTTGAATTTGACCGCCTCCCTGCTCCGCTAAGAGTTGCGCTAATTTAATCCCCTCCCCTTCGACTACAATATCAATATCAAAATTTTCAATCCGCAGCAGAAGGTCCCGGACGAATCCGCCCACAGCATATACTTGATAGCCTAATTTAGCACCCATCTCCCCGATGGTTTTCATTAAGGAAAGTACATCTTTCGGTAAGCGTTCTTCTAAGATGTTTGCCACTCCTTTGGTGCGCGGGCGGAGGGCTGAAAATTCTCTTTCGGCAGGAGCAGGCCAAGATTGATGAGTGCTGGTATACATCCAGCGGAGCAGATCGGTACGGGTGATGGCGCCTACCAATTTATCTTTATCCATAACCGGCAAAAACCGCTGGTTATGGCCTACTATTATGTCCTGCACTTTAGTCAAGGCGGTGCGCGGATGAACAATAGCAAATTCGCTCGTCATATAATCTTTAACGGGAGCATCCCGGAATCCATGATAAGCCGCCTTTTCAATTACTTGCCGGGAGATTAGACCAACTAATTTTTCTTTATCCATGACCGGCAAAACATTGATATTATAGCGGGTAAGCAATTCACTGGCATGGGCTATAGTATCATTTACCCCAACGGTCTTTACCGGAAAAGACATCAGATCGCGGGCCAACTTTGTCGCTGGCAGGCGACCTTCCAAATAAGTCAAAAGCTTTTCTTCTACTTGGGCCAGGCTCATTCCTTTGATGGATGCTGAGGCTGCTGTAGGATGCCCACCTCCGCCAAAAAGAGCCGCAATCTCCCCCACATTGACTTCGGGAATACTACTCCGCCCCACAAAATAAACGCGGTCCTCCATCTCCGCCAAAGCGAAAAGAACCCGTATATTCTCCATGTCTCGTAACTTATGCACCAGGAGAGCAAAATCTCCTACATATTTATTAGCCGTAGCTTTGGCCACTACTATCTCCAGGCCTTTGATGAGATAAGAAGTCTTACTATGGATCAATTCGTTCAAGAGGGAAATCTGTTCCGAGGTAAGTTCGCGGGTAATCATGTTGGCCACCATGTTCAAATTAGCCCCGTGAGCCAAGAGAAAAGCCCCTGCTTCCAGATCTTCTTTAGTAGTCGAAGTGAAAGTAAAAGATCCTGTATCCTCGTATAATCCTAAGGCCATAATCGTAGCCTCTTCGGCATTAATAGGTATCCCCCGCTCTTTTAAAATTTTAATTAATACGGTTATAGTGGCGCCCACTTCTTGAATATATTCTACCTGCCCATGCAGATCTTCTGCAGATGGCGGATGGTGATCAAAAATATGTAATTCCACATGGGGTCGCTGAGCTAATTCAGCAAATTTCCCTATGCGGCCAGGTTGGCGGGTATCCACTAATATTAGCCGGCGCACTTTATCAAAAGGGATGTTTTTCAAGCGCTTGGTCTCCATTACGTAAAATGCCGATTGCACAAAAAAGTCCCGTAAATTTTTTTCTTGCGATCCCGGGAAAACAATGACGGCTTGGGGGTATAATTTCTTGGCTGCCAGCATGGAGGCCAAAGAATCAAAATCAGCATTAATATGGGTGGTAATCACGTCCATTTTTAACCCCGGGGATGATATTTACGGTGGATTAGTTTTAAATGCTCCCGGGACACATGGGTGTAAATTTGCGTAGTGGCGATATTGGCATGTCCCAACATTGATTGTACAGAACGAAGGTCGGCACCTCTTTCTAAAAGATGGGTAGCGAAAGAATGGCGTAGCATATGCGGAGTGATTCTTTTGTTTATCCCCGCGGCCCAAGCATGTTTTTTAATTATTTTCCAGAATCCCTGGCGCGAAATACCCTTCCCTCTCTTTCCCAAAAATAAAGTAGCCTCCCCATCTTTCTCTTGGGCCTGCCGGCGAGGGCCTTGGAGGTATTCTAAAAGGGCTCGCCGAGCTTCTCCGCCTAAAGGGACAATTCGCTCTTTCCCCCCTTTCCCTTTAGTGCGCACATAGCCTAAATCTAAATTGACATCATTCAAGGTGAGATGAATTAATTCGGAGACGCGCAGACCCGTGGCATATAAAAGCTCTAACATGGCCCGATCGCGAATCCCTAAAGAATTTTGGCGGTTGGGCTGATCCAAAAGTTTTTCTATTTCTTGAGCATTGAGTATCTCGGGAAGGTGGGGGGTAATTTTGGGGGTAGGCAATTGCTGCAGCGGGTTCTCAGCCAAGGCCTGCTCCCGAACTAAAAATTTATAAAACCCCCTCAAAGCGGAAAGAATCCGCGCTTGACTACGAGGAGAAATGCCTCGGGAACGTAACTCCTGGAAATATTTTCTCATTCCCTCCAAGGAGTTTATTTTCCACAATTCTCCCCCTTGGTCTCTTAGAAAAAGAGCATATCCCTGCAAGTCATGGGCATAAGCCTCTAGGGTATGGGGGCTCAATCCTTTTTCCACGGCCAAATAATGCAGATAACTGTCTAGCCAATAGTCCAAGTTTTTTTTAATCTCCTCAGTCATCAAAAATTTATTCTAACACATCAATTTCTTTTTGCAATTTTTTTGTTCTTGTCCATAATACCTCTCTGAAGGATGAAAGGTTTAATTTTTCGGCTGCAATTCCGAAAATAATAACTTTTAAGGCATTTAGCCATTTTTTATATAAGGTTTTAAATAGCACATTAAGCAACGTAGTAAGGCGTAGGGCAAGGGTTCATCCCCTGCTGAAAAGAGGTCACAGCCCCAAAGCCTTGCCTTCCGAAGATTAATAAAAATTTATCGCGAAGTTTCGTAGGGCAAAGGCTTGGCCCTTGCCGCAGAACGGACAGCCATAAATGCTAAAATGTTTCACCGCCAAGGGCGCCGAGGACGCAGAGAAATTTTTAGTTATAAGCCAAAGAGGGCCCAGAGCACACAGAGATGAATTATTTGCCAAAAAGAGAAAAAAAATAAAGAGAATATTAACCCAATTTTCCGTTATTCTATATTTTTTCTTTAACATTTTTTAATAATTTTATTCATTTCTTTCTCCGGGCGCTCGGCGAGCTCTGGGAGAGTCATCTTTTTACTTAATAAAATTTAAAGGGTTTGCAAGTATGTAGTATAGAGAAAAAATTTTTAAATAATTATTTTTAATCCTGAAAATCAGCGATAATCTGCGTTCTATAATCTCCCCCGTCCCCTCTTTAAAAAAGAGGGGAGTTGATCCTCCCTTTTTTAAAGGGAGGTGGGGAGGGATTACGATTCACCCCAATATTCCACCATTCGAATATTCTATCATTCCCTTTCTTTTAACATTCAACACTAACTCGCTGCGCTTTCCGCTTGGCCTTTAATTGTCCCGCTACCCAACTGCAGCACTTTTATTCGCCCTGCGCCCTGCTCCTTGCTCCCCGCTTCGCTCCCTTCCCCATTATTCCAATATTCCATTATTCCATTATTCCAATTTATCATCATTTATTCCATATTTGCCCGTAGGGAAAGGGCTTTACCCTGGCTTAAATAAGTAAGCTATAAATATAGATATTGAGTGAAGTTTCTTTATTTCTTTGCCGATAAATCTTTTGAGTCCGGTATAAACACTTGACATATAAATTTTAAGGTCACTAATTAACCAAGAATTGGGAAAGAAAGGTGAAAAATGGATATTTCGGAACTTTTAATTTTTGTCCAAAAGGAGAATGCTTCTGATCTACATCTGAGTGCTGGCGAATCACCCATGGTGCGCATCCATGGGGAGATGAAAAGGATTGAAATGCCACCTCTTAGCCGCGAAGAAATTCACAAGATGCTCTATGACGTCCTCAACGACCAGCAGCGGAAAAAATTTGAAGAAATGCATGAGTTAGATTTCTCTTTGGAATTAAAAGGCGTAGCTCGCTACCGGGTCAACGCTTTTCGTCAGGCTCGGGGGGATAGCATAGTCTTTCGCGTAATTCCTTCTAAGATTATGACCTTAGAGCAACTTGGTTTGCCGCGCCAATTGCGGGAAGTGGTAAAAAATGAAAAAGGCCTAATTTTAGTAACTGGCCCTACTGGTAGTGGTAAATCAACCACCCTAGCGGCCATGATTGACATCATAAACAATACTTGGCGGGGGCATATTATCACTATTGAAGATCCGATTGAATTTGTGCACGAATCTAAAAAATGTTTGATCAGCCAAAGGGAGATAGGAGCTCATACCCATAGTTTTGCCAATGCGCTGCGCAGCGCTCTGCGCGAAGACCCTGATATAATCCTGGTCGGTGAAATGCGGGACTTAGAAACCATTTCTTTAGCCCTAACGGCCGCCGAAACTGGCCACTTAGTCCTATCCACAGTTCATACAAGCGGCGCGGCCAAAACCATAGATCGCATTATCGATGTTTTTCCTGCTCATCAACAAGAACAGGTACGAGCCCAATTTGCCGAATCCATCCAAGCCATTATTTCTCAAGTCCTTTTGAAGAGGCGGGATGGGCGGGGTCTCGTTCCTGCCGTAGAGATAATGATCGGTACGCCCGCTGTGCGCAACCTTATCCGTGAGGGGAAAGTGGCTCAGCTCCCCTCCGCCATTCAAACGGGCCAAAAGTACGGGATGATTAGCCTGGACCAATCCTTGAAAGATTTAGTAACCCGGGGTATTGTAGACAAAGAACAATGCCTCTATTTAGCCACCAATCCGAATATCTTTAACACTTAAGGAGGTGAAGGCGATGACTATGAATATCCGCGAATTATTGGAAGAGATGGTTAGACGAGAGGCTTCAGATCTTTATATTACGGTCGACAGCCCTCCTATGTATAGAGTAGAAGGAGTGGTGGTTCCCGGAGGAACACGTAAATATACCGCGGAAGAAACCGAACAATTGGCTATGTCCCTGATGAGCCAAACCCAAAAAACCTATTTCGCCCGAAGGTGGGAGATGAACTTAGCTATCTCCTATCCTAATCTGGGGCGTTTCCGGGTCAATATTTTCCGCCAAAGAGGATGCTTTGGCTTAGTCATGCGCCACATAAAAATCAACATCAAGACTATAGATGACCTCGGCCTCCCCCAAATCTTTAAAGAAATTGCGATGACGAAACGAGGTCTGGTTTTAGTTGCTGGTCGCACTGGCTCAGGGAAATCAACCACTCTGGCCGCTTTAATTGATTACCGAAATTCTAATGCTACTGGACACATTGTCACCATCGAAGATCCCATTGAGTTCATTCATGAGCATAAAAAGTCCATCATTACCCAGCGCGAGATAGGTATTGATACCCACGGTTACGCCGCTGCTTTAAAACATACCTTGCGGCAGGCCCCAGATGTCATCCTCATTGGGGAAATCCGCGATGTCGAGACCATGGAATCAGCCATTGACTATGCGGAAACTGGTCACCTCTGCTTGGCCACCATTCATGCAAACAATGCTAATCAGGCTATTGAGAGAGTGATGAACTTTTTCCCGCCCGAAAGGCATCAGCAAATTTACTTACAGCTCTCTTTAAATCTGCGGGCCATTATTTCCCAGCGTTTAATTCCCAGTATAAATGGCAATCGGGTTGCCGCCGTGGAAATTCTTTTGGATACCCCCCGAGTTAAGGACTTGATCCATAAGGCCCAAGTAGACAAATTAAAAGAAGCTATGGCCGAAGGAACATTGGAAGGGATGCAAACTTTTGATCAGGCCATCTTTGACCTTTACCAGAAAAAACTTATAGACTTCGATAATGCTCTGGCGTATGCGGACAGCGCCAACGATTTAAGGTTACGGATCAAGATGGAAGAAATCGGGGAAAAGAAAGACACGGCTATGATAGATTTCAAAATCAAGCCCGAATTTCGATTTTAAGGCTAATATTTTCCACCGAGGTATTGCAAAAATTTCTTTTTAAAACTACCCCACGCGGCCAATTATTCGGCGGGCATTCTCCAACATTATTTGGAAATGATCTTCCGGCAAGCCTGCACCCAAAACAACCCGCAAAGCTTTTTCGGCCGAGATGAGATCACCAGGAGCATGGGTATCAGTGTTTAAAATTAAATGGGCCCCTGTTTCTTTAGCGACCTGGGCCACGTGCCCATTGGTTAAGCTATGCCCTGAGCGAGAAGTAATTTCTAATAAAACGCCTTTTTCTCTGGCCAAGGCCGCTTCTGCGGCAGATATTAACCCTGGATGAGCTAAGATATCTACCCCGGCCAAAATAGCTTGCTGGTTGGTACCTGGAGGTACAGGCTCGGCTATTGTTTCACCGTGAACTACAACGATTTGCGCCCCCAATGCCCTGGCCCGACCAGTTAAGGGAACAATTAATTCTGGAGGCAAATGCGTTAATTCCACCCCAGGAATCACTTTGATCGGCCAATAGCGATTTAAATCGCGGCAAACCTCGACTAGCCGAGGCACGATTAAATCGAGATTGGAAGAGTCCGCATGGTCGGTCAGGCCAATGGCTTGGTAGCCAATAACCAAGGCTCTTCTCACTAATTCCGCAGGTAAAAGTTCTCCATCACTAAAAAGGGTGTGGGTATGTAGATCTATCATTTGTTTTTCTCTTTCTTAATTAAAGGGAGTGATCTTGGACTTCTCCCCGCAAGCTGTGGGCGTAAGCCTGGACTATTTTCACATTCACTAACCTTCCTGGGGCAAAAATACCTGGGAAATTAACGATGCGATTTGTCCGGGTCCTTCCTGTGCTTTCTTCCGGGCAATTTTTGCTCTTCCCCTCCACTAAAACTTGGACGGTTTTCCCTTCATAGGCTTTATTTTTTTGCTGCGTAATCTTTTTTTGATAAGTTTGCAATTCTCTTAAGCGTCTCTCCCCAATTTCTTCGGGAACCTTTGCACCTAAAGAAGAGGCCTTTGTCCCCGGTCGATCGGCATATTTGAAAGAGAACATCTCATCAAACTCGATTAGACCCAGCGCCTCTAAGCTGGCCTGAAAATCTTCTTCTTTTTCCCCGGGAAAACCTACGATCATGTCGGTGGTAATACTTATATCGGGACAGACTTGGCGCAGCCTCTTAACCTTCTGCAAGTATTCCTGGAAGGTATAGCCGCGGTTCATTAGCTTAAGGATGCGGTCAGATCCAGATTGTAAGGGCAAATGGATATGCTCACAAAGTTTGGACAGTTGACCAAAGCACTCGATGAGCGACTCGGAAAGATCACGGGGATGAGAAGTAGTGAAACGAATTCTTTCTATTCCCGGGATTTCTTGAATTGCCCTAAGCAATCCTGCAAAATCTAATTCTCCAGGAGAGGTTTTCCCATAAGAATTAACATTTTGCCCTAATAAAGTAACTTCTTTAACTCCTATTTGGGCTAATAAAGAAATTTCCTTTAAAATATCCCGGCTGGGCCGGGAAACCTCTCGCCCTCGCACCAAAGGGACAATGCAGAAAGAGCAGAAATTATCGCACCCCTGCATGATCGACACAAAGGCCGTCGCCCCAGAATTTGGTTCGCCCACCAAAGGAAGTTCGGCATACGGATCTATTCTGCCGTTAAGCTCAGTGGCCGTCAGGCGCGTCCTTGATTTCTCAATTATGTTTAAAATTTCCAAGAGGCGGTTAAATTCTTTGGTCCCTAAAACAAAATCCACTTGGGCAAACCTGGCCAGCAAATTTTCTCCTTCTTGTTGCGCCAAGCACCCCCCTACTCCAATGATTAAATTCGGATTTTTTTTCTTTAAAGGCCGCAGACGACCCAGGATACTATACACCTTTTGGGCTGGCTTTTCTCGCACCGTGCAGGTATTCAAGAAAATTAAATCGGCCTCGCGCGGATTATTAACAAGTATATAATTCTCCCGGGCGAGCAATTGCAGAATCCTTTGCGAATCATAAACATTCATCTGGCAGCCAAAAGTTTTTAGGAATAATTTTTTCGGCAGCATAATTAAAAGTTAGCACTATGATTATTGGTATGTCAAATTAAGCAATTCGAGAATCACTAGGGGTGTTATCTGACCGTCTAACAGTTTTAATGATTCTCACCAGCAGGAAACAGGCGGGAGGGGAGAGGCGAAATTAAAATCGGCTGGGAAATGACCATTCCTCTCTTACTCACCTTCTCTCCGCCAAGAACGGCGGGGACATACTTGTCCTGCCAGATAAACTTAAATAATAGCTTCCTTCTTTTAAAATAAATGTCTATTTCCCCGCCTGTACCTATGAAAGAATATGTGCCTCATTTTAATGAGTCTCTCTCCCTCCCGCCTGAATTAACGTGGAATTTAAAAACTGATCGACGGTCAAGGGTGTTGTTCTTAAAATTTTTAAAACAGAAATTCATTCTGCTCTTCCGGCTGCTGCTTGCAAGACACAATGCAAGAGGACATTCGCTCCGGCTGCACAGTCAGCCCACTTGGTTTCTTCCACTTCTACATGACTCCGCCCCCCAATACTGGGCACAAAAATCATGGCGGTCGGGGCTATTTGGCTTAAATAACTGGCGTCATGTCCTGCGCCGCTGACCATCTCTCTCGTAGAATAACCCAGTTCTGTGGCCGTCTTTTCTACCAGTTGGATCAATTCTTCCGCAAACGGGGTATGGTTTATCATCCAGATATCTTCCCAGCGGAAAGCGCATCCCCGCCGCTCCGCAATTTTTTGGACTTGGGTCTGCAGATACTCTTTTCCGCGCCTAAGTAATTCATCATCCCAAGAACGAATATCTACTGTAAAGCGCACTTTCCCGGGAATAATATTGCGCGAATTAGGTAAATTATGGATTTCTCCTACGGTAGCTACCATATTTCCACCCATATCTCGGGGCAATTTTTCCACCTGTAAAATCATTTCGGCCGCGGCACAAAGGGCATCATTCCTTCCCTCCATGGGCGTAGGCCCTACTTGGTTTGATCTCCCTTCCACGAAAAGGTCCGCCCAAACTATGCCCACGATCCCCCGCGGCACTCCAATCTTGATGCCTTCTTTATCCAAAATGGGTCCCTGTTCTATGTGCAATTCAAAATAAGCGTGCACCGGAAAACTCTTAGCTTCTTTTTCACCGCGATAACCTATCCTGACCAGCTCTTCCCCTACGCTCTTTCCTTTTATATCCGTTCTATTGTAAACCCAATCTCGGTTCAACTTTCCCGTCCAAACTCCCGAGCCCATCATGGCTGGGGAAAATCGTGATCCTTCTTCATTGGTCCAATCAACGATGACCAAAGGCCGCTCTGTATTAATCTTGTTTTCATGAAGGGTACGCATGACTTCCAAAGCTCCTAAAACTCCTAAGATTCCGTCAAACCTCCCCCCTTGCGGCTGAGTGTCTAAATGAGACCCCATAAGCACGGCAGGAAAATGGTCTTGTTCGCCGCGCCGGCGACCAAATATATTTCCCAACTCATCAATAATAATTTCTAAGCCCAATTCTTTGAGCCAATTGACAAACAAATTTCGGGCTTCGCGGTCTTCATCCGAGAGGGCCAAGCGGTGTACACCCCCTTTGGGGGTTTGGCCAATCTCCGCCATTTTTTCCAAGGATGTACGTAGCCGATGCTCATTCACCCGCAAATTTTTTAAATTCATATTCCCTCCCCTATTTTTATTTTTTATTATAACAAAATAAAACTTGCTGAAAACCTCCAAAGTGGGTCAAAATAAATCATGAGGAGGTGAAAAATTTTATGTCTATATCCCGTCGCAACTTTCTTAAAAAATCAATAATCGCTACCTCCGCGGCTGTTGCCCCTTTTCTTTACGGCCGCGAGATTAAAGCCCACTGGGCCAAAGGTACCCAGGTTCACCCACATATTGACCATCGGCGCGTGGTGGGCATTATTGACTCACGCATGACCAGAGACTTGCAGCCGATTTCTTCTTGGTCTTGGCAGGAAAAATTAGTAGTTAAAGAAGTAGTTTGGGAAAACTTAGATAAATTAGCTTGCGCTCTAACTAAATTGTCTAATCCTGAGAAAGCTTGGTCAACCATTTTCATAAAACCACCGCGTAAATCCTGGTCGGAAACAGTCGTGGCCATTAAAACTAATAACATTGCTCTCCAACATACCCGCAGCGCGGTGATGTCTAAAATTTGCCACGTCCTGGTCAAGATCTGCCGAATAAATCCTGAGAACATTCACATTTACGATGGAATTCATGGTGGCTCTATGGCCCAAAATACACCTTTTGCCGACCTGCCCGCAGGCGTCAAAATTGAAAATGAATGGGGAGGAGTGACTGCTTTAACTAAAGTTCCCGAACCCTGGCGGCAATCTCGTGGACAAGCAAAATGCCTCAAACCTTTGGTGGACGGATATGTGGATATTCTCATCAATATAGCCATGTGTAAAGGACATAGCCAGACTTTTGGAGGCTTTACCATGACTATGAAAAATCACTTTGGTACCTTTGATCCGGCTCCCGGTCATCGGGAAGGCGCCCTCGATTATTTGTTGGCCATTAATAAAACCCCAGAGATTTTGGGTCCCATGGATCTGCAGACTGGAAAAGTAGTTTACCCCCGCCAGCAACTTTGTCTTTTAGATGCCCTTTGGGCTAGTGAAAAAGGGCCAGGAGGGTACCCCCGTAGTCAACCAAATTTTCTGGCTATGGGAGTTTTTTCCCCTATCTTCGACTATGTTTTAGCCACTCGATTTCGCGGCGAAAAGATGGGATGGAAGCCAAATATGGAAGCTACGCAACGTTTCCTTAGTGAATTTGGTTATACGGAAGAAATGCTGCTGCCTTTGGAAATACTATAATAGAAAGGAACGAATTTGCCCATAATTTCTATCATCACTCCCAGTTGGTTGATGAAAAAAGAAAGAGAATTTAAGGCGAGCATAAAGACCTTAGAGGACTTGGGTTTTAAAGTACAGAATAAAAAGTTCTTGACTAAAATGCCTCCCCTTAAGCAAAAGATTAAGCAAATACATGCGGCGGTGAAGAATAAAAAAGTAGAAATAATCATGGCCCAAAGGGGAGGTTATGGCTGTATGAAACTCCTCCCCCAGCTCAATTTTACTCTTCTTAAAAAGCACCCCAAGATTTTTGCCGGCTTCAGCGACCTTAGCGCTCTCTTGAATGTTATCTATGAAAAAACAGGACTAATCACTTGGCATTCGCCGATGATCATCAATTTCCATCCCGTCACTCCTTTTACCACCCGCTCCTTCCTCAATGCTTGTCAGGGATTTCCGCAAAAGAATTTATTTGCCGGTGCTCCTTTAGGCATTTACCGGGCTGGAATAGCCCGCGGAGTTCTTAAAGGCGGCAATCTAATTACTTTATCAGCTTTGCTGGGCACCAAATGGGAGATAAAAACTGCCGGGACAATTTTATTCTTAGAAGAGGTAGATCAAAAGCTATATGAAGTAGACAGGCTGCTTTCTCAATGGATTCTGGCTCAAAAATTTGCTAAAGTTCAAGGCGTTATTTTAGGAGATTTTCGGGGGCTGAAAAATAAAGATGTCTTTAATATCTTGCAGGAACAGATTAAAATAGATTTTCCCTTAGTCTATTGCCCTTATATCGGTCATGGACCAAATAAGATTACTCTACCCATTGGCGCTAAGGTGGAATTAAATACTTATACCAAAACGCTTAAAATTTTATGAATACGGTATGGTTTTTATTGCTCTTCGTCAGTGTAATTGTTTCTTTAATAAATGGCCGCCTGGAGGAGCTAACTAAATCTTTTTTTGAGGGGGCCAAAGCAGCCGTAGAGATCTCTCTTTTTCTTGGGGGAATTATTTCTCTGTGGTTGGGCATAACTAAAATAATCGAAGAATCCGGCCTTATTTACAGTTTAGCTCGCGCTTTCCAACCTTTGATTTGTGCCCTTTTTAAGAAAATTCCTGCTAACCACCCCGCCATCACTTCCATTACACTTAATTTTTTAGCAAATTTTTTTGGCTTAGGAAATGCGGCTACTCCTTTAGGCATCAAGGCCATGCAAGATCTCCAAACATTAAATAACGATAAGGAAACTTTAACTTTCGAAATGATGCTTTTTATCGTCATTAATACGGCCAGTATTCAGCTCATCCCTTTTTCGGTAATAGGCATTCTTTCTGATTTCGGTTCTCCTAAGGCCTCTCTTATCGTAGGGCCAACAATTTTATCTACCTTCATTTCCGCGATATTGGCCATAGGAATCTTATTTTTATTTCGCAAGATCTTAAAATGAATATTGTGCATTTTATCTCTCAACTTATTATTCCAATTTTCATCTTCTCGATAGTCTCTTATGCTTTCTTTAAAAAGGTAAAAGTTTATGATTGTTTCGTTAATGGGGCCAAAGAAGGAATAAATGTAACCCTGCGTATCTTCCCTTATGTGTTGGCCATTTTTGTTGCTGTCAAAGCTTTCCAGGCCTCGGGAGCATTTAATTTAGGACAAGAAATTTTCCGGGGAGTCAGCAACTTTTTTAACTTACCCTTCGAGATTATTTCTATCTCCTTTATTAAGCCGTTGTCGGGCAGTGCTGCTCTGGGATTGTTTACAGATATTGTGAAAAATACAGGCCCAGATTCTCTGGCCAGCAGAATTGCGGCCGTAATCATGGGCAGTGCGGAAACCACTTTCTATGTCTTGGCCATCTATCTGGGTGCCGTAGGAATTAAAAAGACGCGCTATTTAATTCCCGTTTGTGTTATTGCTGACCTCATGGGCATTATATTGGCAATTATCATCGTAAAGCTCTTTTTTTACAATTAAAGGGAAAACGCTAATTATGACTTTGCCCATCCTTTACCGCGAAGAATTAAAAGAGTACGACTTCGGACCTGGTCATCCCTTTCGAGGTGACCGCTACCAAATATTTCCCCAATTTTTGAGAGAAAAATTTCCCAGTAAAGGAATTTACAAATTCTTGGAAGCGGATTGGGCAGAAGAAAAAGACCTGTTGCTTATCTGTCAAAAAGAATATATCGAATTTACCACTTACTATTTCAAAATGGCTAATCTGGGGCAGGATTATAATAGCCGTTTCTTTCAGTTCCATACCGGAGACAATCGCCCAGTGGGCCGCCCCGGAAAGGTGGAAGAGGCAGCCCGACTGATTGTGGGCCAGGCTAAAAAAGCCTGTGATTTAATAGCTACTAATCAATATACCAAAGTGGTCTCCTTGGGCGGTGGTCTGCACCATGCCAAGCCAAATAGAGGCGAAGGGTTTTGTATATATAATGACGTCGCCTTTGCCGCCAAATATTTGCAAAAAATTTATAAGTGGGAAAAAATTTTAATTTTGGATACCGATGCTCATGCCGGTAATGGGACGGCTGAATATTTTTATGAAGACCCCGGCGTCCTTTTCCTCGATATTCATCAAGACCCCCGGACGCTATATCCGGGAACTGGTTTCATCCATCAACTCGGTGAAAAAGAGGGCCGAGGCTATACCATTAATATGCCCATGCCTCCTGGAGCTGATGACCAATGCTATGCCTTAGTGTTGGCCGAAATCGTTAAACCCGTTGTTTTTGATTTTCAGCCCCAAATTATTATAAGGAATGGCGGATCTGATCCTCATCTTTCTGATCAGTTAACTAATTTAGGTTTAACAGTGAAAGGATTTTCGATGATTGGCCAAACAGTGCGGGAGCTGGCCGATAATATTTGCCAAGGTAGGGTTATTGACATGATCGGTTCAGGCTATAACAAAGAGATTTTACCTTATGCTTGGCTTGCTTTATTGACCGGTTTGGCGAATTTCCCTTGGCCTTTAGCAGAGCCTCTGCCTTGGCCATCTAAACCCCCTAAGAACGGACCTTTAAAATATACTATAGAGATGATAAAAGAGCTTAAATTTCTTCTCCGCGAATTCTGGCCCTCTTTTAGGTAAAAACCGAAGAAAGAATAATTTTTGGGAATTGTTAATGGGAGCATAAAATGAATGACATCTTGATGCAGATTCAGCTTGCCGCTTGCTAAATATAATTCATGGCGCAAGGGTTTAACGCCCCCCCACCCCCTCTTAAAGTAAGAGGGGGAGAAGGGGGAGTTATGAAATTACGAGATGGGCAATAGACCAGATTTGGAGGGCAAGGTTTTATCCCTTACCTCATTTGATTTCCTTTCTTATTTCGAATTACGACCCAGTCTCATTCGGGGAAGTCGATAAGACCATCACCATGGAGGAAGGTGAGGGTGATAACTGTAAATATTTAATTGCTCCGAGTAATAATTCTAAGTGGGTAAGCGATAACTGAGGGAAAAACCATCTTCCAGAGTGGCACTCACGATTATGCTATCAAAATTGGGATGATGCCGGACTAAATCTAAGTAGTCTTGCATGGATTTGGCGTATTGGATGGCATTATGGACGGCAATTACTCCCCCAGGCAAAATTTTATGAGGATAGAGCTTTTGAAAATAATCTACCTGCCCTTCTTTATCGGCATCAAGAAAAACAAAATCAAAAGGACCCCTTAGTTTAATGATCTCTTGGTGCGCATCTCCATTGATAAGAGTGATGTGGGTGGAGAGGCCGGCCTGGTTTACATATTTTTTGGCCAATTCATACCGGCTCTTTCCTATTTCAATAGTAGTTAAGTGCCCCCCTGTTTCTTTTAAAGCTAAGCCCATCCAAATTGCCGAATATCCCTGGGAAGTACCTACTTCCAAAACTTGTTTAGCCTTCATCGCCCTTATAAAAAAATTTAAAAATTGTCCATCCTTCTTAGGTACGCTCCAATACCGACTACTTTGAGCTTCCATTTCTTTAAGTAGCCGCTGGACCTCTTTACTAATTTTTTTGGGCCAGGTTTCTTCTTTGGTTTGGGCGATGGAGGAAGAAACACGGTCAGCACTAATCCAAATTCCCAAAGCGCCAGCTGTGATTTTAAAAAAATCTCGTCTGGGCAATTGATATTTTTCAGCCAAGTTCATTCCTCTCTTTCTCTTGGCCTAAATAAATTTTTATTATTTCTTGGAGACGAGTGCCCCCGGCGTGACTCGAACACGCGGCACAGGGATTAGGAATCCCTTGCTCTATCCACCTGAGCTACGGGGGCATTTTTGATTAAATTTAAATAATCTTATTACGATTCCCTTACTAAAAGCAAGTTTAAAGAGAATACTTTTATTTTGCGCCCATTTCTTTTAAGATTAAAAATAGGCTTAAACAAAAAATTAATTAAGAGGGGCCATCCTTGCTAGTACGGCAAATAAAATCTGAATTTTTTCCGCCATTGGAAAAAGCTAAATTCTTAAGCAGAATTAACCGCTTTGTTATTCAGTGTCTTTTTAGGGGAAGAAAGATAGAGGTCTTTTTGCCCAATCCCGGCCGTCTCTGGGAACTTCTTTGGCCCGGAGCTACCATCTATTTTGAAAAAACCACAAATATAAATAGAAAGCTGTCTTATACTGCTATAGCTGCAGAACGAGATGGGTATCCTGTTTTTATTAATACCCACCTTACCAACTATTTGGTTGATTTTCTCATCCAAAATGATCTCATTCCCGGCCTGGAAGGGGTTAGCGTGCAACAAAGAGAATACTCCTGGGGCAACAGCAGGTTTGATTTTCTTTTAAAGAAAGGGAAAAGAGAGGTCATCTTAGAAGTGAAGTCTTGTACCCTTTATGGAAAATATGTAGCCATGTTCCCAGATGCTGTCACCAGGCGCGGAAGAAAACACATTCAAGAATTAAGAGAGTTGGCGAAGCAAGGAAAAGAAGGGGCCATTCTTTTCCTCATTTTTTCACCCACAGCCAAATATTTCCTTCCTGAGTATCATACCGATCCTGAATTCGCCCATGAACTTTTCCAAGCCCAAGAAGAAATATCTATCCTCCCTTTAGCGATCAAGTTGCAGGATAATTTTTCAAAAATTTCTTCTATAGAACTTCTCCAGATCCCTTGGTCGATCTTGGAAAGGGAAAATAAAAATCGCGGCGCTTATATTTTAATACTTTATTTGCCTTTGGAAAAAGAATTGCTCATTGGTAAGCTTGGACCTCGGCACTTTCCCGCAGGTTATTATCTTTATGTGGGCTCGGCTAAAAAAAATTTGTCCCAAAGAATCGCTCGCCACCAGCGCCAAAACAAAAAATTTTTTTGGCATATTGATTATTTTCTAAATCAAGCCCAATTTTATAAAGCCATTCCCATCAGATCTTCTACGGACATTGAATGCGCTCTCGCGGGGGAGCTCCAAAAGATTGCTTCATGGGAAATCCCTGGATTTGGTTCTTCGGATTGCTCCTGTATATCGCATTTGTTAGGAATGAAGACAGATCCTTTGCTGAACCCGGCTTTTATTTCTATTCTGCAACATTTTAGAATGGATATAATTTTTAATAGCCATATAGGATGATCAAAAGAAATTTAAATTTTTTCCCTCTTTTTGCCGAAGTTTTAATCAAAAAGATATAATAAAAATTATTATCAAAATTAACGGAGGTTTTAATGAAAAAAATATTTTTAATAATTTTTGCCCTTGGCGGGTTGAGTTTATTGCTTAATACGGGCTGCTCACTTACAATTGGAGAGCGTCAGGTAGCCGTTCAATCTCCCCCTCCGCCTACCCCAGCTAAGCCTGCTCCACCACCATGGGCTCCAGCTCATGGTTATAGAGTAAAATACGTTTATTATTATTATCCTGAGGTCCAAGTATATTTTGATGTGGGCAGAAGAATATATTTTTATTATCAAGGAGGAGCATGGCAAGTATCCGCTAGTCTCCCCTCAGGAATTCGAATTATTGCCAATGAATATATTAGCTTAGAAATGGACGTTGACCGTCCTTATGTCCACCACCCTCACGTAATTAAACATTATCCTCCAGGTCATTTTAAGAAAAAGGATAAGGGCAAAGGGAAAAAATGGGATGATTGAATGACAGGTAGAAATTTTTGCCTTTTACCTTTGAACTTTAGCTTCCGCTTCACCCTCTCCCTCCGTTTAGAGTTTCTCGCCATGTGGAAGATGAAGTCGTTCTTCCGCTATCAGGAATCTAGTCCTCAAATTTTTTAACTTTTTTAATATCTGGATGCATGTTCTCCGCTAAAAGGATGCTGGAAGAAGCTTCGCGGGCATAATCTACTATGAAATGGTATCACTTAAAGAATATAAGCCTTTGATTGGCTTTAATAAAATCTTGTCTTATAATTGAATTAATTTAGTCTAATAATGACAATTTTTAAAACGAGTGACTCTGGGTATTGGTGGTTTTAGTGGTATTAAAGGATAAAGCGACCCTTACTCGGCTTTTTAATAAATTTATTTAAGGAGTAATCAATCGATGAAACCCTCTATAACAAAACATTTAGAAGGAATCCGCGTGATCGATTTAACCTCCTGGCTGTCCGGTCCTTTTTTGAGCATGCAACTTGCAGCCATGGGAGCCGAGGTCATAAAAGTGGAACGCCCCGGCATCGGTGACCCCACCCGAATCACAGTTCCCTTCGCCGGTCCAAAGGGCGTCCGATTCGCAGGTCGAACTGCCGAAGATATCTCCCTCATCAATTTAAAGCGCAACCGGGGTAAAAAGAGTATCACCCTCAATTTAAAAAGTAAGCGCGGCATTGAAATTTTTCGACTCTTAGTCGCCAAAGCAGATGTGCTCCTGGAAAATTTTGTTCCCGGGACCATGGAAAGCTTCGGGATTGATTACCCAAAATTAAAGACCATAAACCCCAAAATTATTTTTTGCTCCATCTCTGGCTATGGCCAAAGCGGTCCCTATCGAGATTTTCCAGCTTTTGATCTTACTATTCAAGCAACTAGCGGAATTATGGCAGTAACAGGATATCCAGATGGTCCTCCCCTGCGCTGTGGAGCGTGGATTGGTGACTTGGTTCCTGCTTTGTACGGACTAAGTGGAATCTTAGCAGCTTTAATTTCCCGCGAAAAAACCGGCCATGGCGAAAGGATTGATATATCCATGCAGGATTGTAATTTTTCGTTAATCATGGATGAAGCTTTAGATATTCTTGTGGCTAACGGTATTCCTACTCGGCAAGGAAATCGGAACCCCAGGGCAGTTCCCTGGAGTACATTCCCGACGAAGGACGGAAATATTGCTATTTGTGTATTTTCCAATGAGCAATGGAAGATATTTTTGGAAGCCATCGGGAGAGAAGACTGTTTAAATGATCCTCGCTTTGCCAACGTAGAGGACCGATTGAAGAATGCCCATGAAGTGGAGGCTATGGTAGTGGAGTGGTCTCAGAAATATACCACAGAAGAAGCCCTAAGGATTTTGCGGAATAAAAAAGTCCCTTGCGACCCAGTATTGGAAATAAAGGAAGTATTACAAGATCCCCAATTGCAATCGCGGGGAATGATCCAGGAGCTATGGCACCCCCTTTGTGGACCTACTGGCGTGAAAGCCGCTGGCTTCCCTATTCGTTTTTATGAACTCCCGGCAGATTTCCCCTGCCCTGCCCCTTTGCTTGGCCAACATAATGAGAAAATTTATCTGGGATTATTGAAACTCTCTAAAGAGGAATTCGAGCATTTGAAAAAAGAAAAAATAATTTGATATTAAAAGGCCTTTATTTTATTATAAAGTATTCAAAATCTGCATCAACGAACTCAACCATTTTTCAAACTGTGCTTCGCCAGGGTTGCTTTTTAATAATGTCTATTAACTGACTTTTGCCAGATTAAATTTCTTAAAAAAAAATTTTAGTTGGCAATCAATTTTTGGGTGATCTCCGAAAAAGTGTTTAAGGCAGAAATATGTCCATTCTTGGCCAATCTTGGATCAAATAATCGCCAGATGCTGGTTAACGCCTGCTGCCCAGGAGGGACAATAAAATGGATTTTTCAGAGGTCTCCAAAATCCTGACCGTCGATCACTTTTTAGATTTCAGCGCAATTCAGGGCAGGAGGGGGAAAAGCTCATTAAAATAAGGCACTTATTTTTTTATAGGCAGGGGGGGGAAGATAAGGAGCTATTTAATTTCGCCTCTCCCCCTTCCGCTCAGTCACATTTGGGAGCGAAAAATAAAACTGTTCGACGGTCAGTCAAAAATCCTCTTGACAAGTTGGGGGTTTTAAATATTAATATTCAAAAAATTTGAAAAGTTCAACTATCAGCATAATTTTTATCAATTTTGAGCAGGGCGCCAATTTATCAAAAAACAAAAATTTCCTTAACAAGAAAAGATGTACTCTTTTATACGAAAGGCGATGTCGCCCTTCAGGAATGCTTTTATAAGCAGTCCTATCTAAGAAGGGGAACAAAAAAAGGGAGGTGCTATTATGAAAAAGAAGGTTTTAGTTTTTTGTACAGCTTTGACTTTATCCGCAATATTTTTAGTCTTTATTTCCATCTCAAGTTCTGCTCCTTCTAAGTTACCGAAAGTTATAACTATTACGGGCTACCCTATAGGATCTCTTGGTAATATTTTAGCTACTGCTTTTTCAGATACCATCGAAAAGAAGACCGGTATTAAAGCTCGCCCCACACCAGCAGATACAGATGTGGGGAGGCTTCTGCCTATAAGAAAGGGTGAGGCTGAAGTTTCTATCCTCACGGCGGCCACACTATATTTTGTCAGTAATGGATTAGAAGAATTTGCTGCTAAAGATTGGGGACCACAAAATATTAGATTAGTTTTTGCTGGCAATGTTATCCATCACGGAATGGCCGTACGAGGTGACTCGGGAATTAAGAGCTGGGCTGACTTAAAGGGCAAAAGAGTTGCTTATCCTCCCGGCCTTTTTTCTTTAACTGTCCCTGCCCTTTTAGCTTATGGAAACTTACGGAAAGAAGATGTTGTGTTAGTTAAAGCCGCTGGATATATAGCGGGAATAAAAATGGTTATGGAAAAGGCGGCCGATGCCTGCCACGCCTGCCCGGTTACTCCCATCATGAAAGAATGGGAATCTGCTCCTTATGGACTGCGTTACTTACCTATGGATCAGAAAGACAAAGAAGCCTGGGAACGAATGAAGAAATTTGCGCCCTTCATGGCCTTTCCGATTTGGGCAAACTATGGAGCTCTGGGAGAAGGAGGTTACAAGTGGCTTGCCTATTATCCGTATTCTTTAACTACCTATGAAACTGTTGACGAAATGGTGATCTATACAATTGTCAAAGCTTTAGTTGAAGGTCGGGATCTTTACAAAGATGTTAGCAAGCCTTCTACTGAAGAGTGGTCTCTGGAAATTACTTTAGACCTCAATAAGCCGATCTTTATTCCTTTCCATAAAGGCCTTATTAAGTATGCTCAAGAAAAAGGGAAATGGACTCCCGAACATGAAGCTTGGCAAAACAAAGCTTTGGAAGAAGAGAGAAAAAGAATAAAAGAATGGGAAGCAAAAAAGTAAAAACCTAAAAAATCAAAGAGGTCTTATGAATCAAGCACCCCTGCCTGAAATTAGCAGATATCGGGTTTTACCCCCTTTAATTCGCTTATTAGCCATAGTCTTCTCTTGTGCTGGAATTTTATCGGCTATCGTTTATCTATTTCATATAGGAGTGCGCTTTTGGGGAGGATTTATCGTCGGTACCGCTTATTTGCACTTAATTTTAAGTTTCTTCCTCCCTTTAGTTTTCCTTTATTTTCCGGCGGCTGCGCGTTTTAAAGGAAAAGTAAGTTCTTTCGATTTATTCTTGGCTTTGCTTTGCTTTAGCAGTGCTTTTTATTTTTTTCTTCAGGGTCAACAAATTTTATTTAAAGGATGGGAGGTTTCTCCACCGCCATTAGCTTTTGTCCTGGGCATTTTGCTTTGGGGGTTAGTTCTCGAAGCCGCCCGCCGGATAGTAGGATGGGTTCTCTTTGGCCTAGTTTTTTTATTCTCCGTCTATCCCCTTTTCGGGGAACATATGCCAGGATTCCTTTTTACAAAAAGTTTCTCTTTCCCACGATTAGTTGGATATTATGCTATGGGACCAGAGGGAATAATAGGCCTTCCCACTCATGTTCTGGGTAATCTCTTTATAGGTTTTATGTTTTTTGGAGTTGCGCTTACTTCCACTGGAGGGGCCAAATTTTTTCTCGATCTCGCCCTCTCATTATTGGGTAGGGTTAGGGGGGGAACTGCTAAAGTTGCTGTAGTCAGCAGTGCTATGGTGGGATCGATAAGCGGAAGCGTAATTACCAACGTTATTACCACAGGTTCTTTTACCATTCCGGCCATGAAGAAATCAGGCTACCCAAGTTATTATGCGGCCGCTATCGAGACTTGTGCCTCCACCGGAGGAGTGCTTATGCCTCCCATTATGGGCGCAGCAGCCTTTGTCATGGCTTCTATTTTGAATATACCCTACGCAGAAGTTGTTTTGGCCGCAATTATTCCCTCATTATTATATTACCTTGGACTTTTCGTCCAGGTAGATTGCTACGCAGCGAAGATTGGCCTTAAAGGTTTCCCAGCGAGCAATATTCCCTCATGGTGGACAACAATAAAAAATGGCTGGTTTTATATACTTGCTTTTGTTCTATTGATTTACGTTCTTTTCTCTCTGCGGCGAGAAGCCCAAGCACCTTTCTATGCCGCCAGTGCTGTGTTGGTGCTGACCATGATCAAGAAAGAGACCCGCTTAAATTTTAAGAGCTTCGTCGAATTTTTAGAAGGAGTTGGTAGGACTATAGGAGAAATTACCGGCATTTTAGCAGCTATAGGCCTGCTCATTGCTTCTCTGCTTATTACAGGGGTGGCGCAAACTCTATCTACAGAAATTATAGCTTTAGCCCGTGGCAATATCGTTTTGTTAGTCTTTTTGGGGGCAATAGCTAGCTTTATTTTAGGGATGGGGCTTACGGTCACGGCCTGCTATTTATTATTAGCAGTGCTCCTTGCTCCTGCCTTGGTTAAATCTGGCCTCAATCCTTTGAGCGTTCATCTTTTCTTAATGTACTGCGGCATGCTCTCTTTCATTACTCCGCCGGTAGCCATTGGCGCTTATGCCGCAGCTTCTTTGGCCGGGGCAGACCCTATGCGCACAGGTTTTCAAGCTATCCGTTTGGGCATAGTTCTCTTTATCATTCCTTTTTTCTTTGTTTTTCAACCTGCTTTTGTTCTGCAAGGAAATTTTGTGGAAATTTTAAAAGTCTTGAGTACAGGATTTTTGGGAGTTTTTTTGCTGGCCTCTGGCATAGAAGGATATAATATATTTTTAGGGAATTTAGGATTTTGGAAAAGGGCTTTTATCATTTTTTCTGGTGCTTTGCTCATGACCCCAGAATGGGTGACTGATCTGCTTGGGTTAGTTTTGTTCATTTTAATTTTAGGAATGAAGGGATTCCAAAAAATTAAAATTCAACTCTTGGCGCATAAAAAAGAAGAAAAAATTCTTTAAATCATGAAGAATGATTTACCCTTTTAGGTAACCCATTATTAATGAACATATTTTACCAGCTTAAGCCCTAAAACGGTCATTGCCATTTTGAAGAGGTGAGAAAGATCTCCTTCTCTTGGCCAATTTATAGAATTTTTAGCAAGCTACGCTTCCTCTTAATCATATCATCATAAAGTATCAGCGGGAAGAACACGAAGTGCAGGGTATTATCAGAAACGACGAAGGAGTTATGGGCTATAATTAAATCCCAATTTCGCTTGACTTTTTTATAATTGCCTTTAAAATTCTTTCTATTTCAAAGAAAGGATTAAGGTTGCCTGTTCAACTATTTGTAAAAGAAAGTTGGTAAGGGGCAAAAAGCTACCATGATGGCTGGGGAATTTCAAAAGACGTAATATTGGCCACTTTTTAAGAAAAGCATCATAAAAAATTCCAAAAAGGAGGTAATCTATGTTTGTCAAAAAATTTCTCTCATTGATGGTAGTTTTATTTTCGGGGGCCTTAAGTTTCTACACCGAAGCAGTGGAACTGCCCAAGATGATGACCTGGACAGCTTATGACGTAGGATCCTCGGGTTATATGCAAGTGGGTTTTGTAAGCGAATCTTTGTGGGAAAAATATAAAATAAAAGTGCGCGTTATTCCTGCCGGGACTGATCTTCCCCGCGTTTATCCCCTCCGGCTTAAAGATGCGGAAGTAGCTTTTCACGGCATTGGTTCTTATTTTATGCAAGAAGGTCTATACGATTATTCCACCATTGATTGGGGGCCACAACCTGTACGCGTCCTTTACTTAGCCCAACATCCCGGATTGTGTTTGGGAATACGTGGAGATTCCGTCATCAAAACGGCAGCAGATTTAAAAGGGAAGAGGGTCGCCTATTTTCCAACTTATGCTCTGACTATGATTAGCGAGGCTCATTTAGTTTTTGCTGGCCTGAGCTGGACAGATGTACAAAAGGTGGATGTTCCGACCTATGCTGCGGGAATGAAGATGGTCATGGAAGGAAAGATTGATGCCTCTCATATCAATCCCACAGCTTCTACGGCCTACGAGATGGCGGCCATGCCCTATGGGATAAGATATGTTCCTCTTCCCTTGGCAGATAAAGAAGGATGGGCTCGATTGAAAAAAAGTTATCCTTATTATTCTCCAATGAAAGCAACTATTGGCGCTGGTATATCTCCAGACAAGCCTTTAGAGACACTTACTTATCCTTACCCAGTAGCTTTGACTTATGATTTCCTTCCGGCAGATAAAGCTTACATAATTACCAAGCTTCTTCATGAATCCTTCCCGGTATATGCTGCTAAGCATAAATCATTAGAAGCGTATTGGGCTCCGGAAAAATTCTTAGAACTTTATGAAGATTACCCTATTCCTATTCATGAAGGTGCTATCCGTTACCTTAAAGAAATTGGTAAGTGGACGTCCCAGAGAGAAGCTCTCAATAAAGAACGTTTAAAAAGACAAGCTGATTTAAAAAAATTATGGGATACGGTCATGTCTGAAGCCTTAGAAAAGAAAATTCCCTCCAAAGATTTCCCTGATTTTTGGCTTAAGAAGAGGAAAGCTGCTGGCTTTTAGCTTAAGGTTAATTAATTAGCATAAAAGGGTGGTGGTGAATATCATCGCTGCCCTTTTCTTTTCTAAAATTTATGTAATGAAAAAGGGAAAAATGAAGAACGATCAAAATTTCAGCCAAGCCAAAGTAACTATCTCAAGATATAGAAATTTAACTGGCCCCCTGCGGTCAATTACCTTCTTATTTTCTTTGGTGACTATTATTTTAGCTATTTATCAGATTTATCATCTGCGTCTGGGGGGAATAATGATTATGGATAATTCCTATCTCTATTTAATCTTGGCTTTATTCATGCCCCAGGTTTTCTTATATTTTCCTTTGGTGAGAGGATCTTCTTCAAAATCATTATGGCTATTGGATTGTTTTTTAGCCTTTATTTCTTTTATAATCCCAGCTATTTTTGCCCGTTATGGTTACACAATAATTGAAAGGGGATGGGGCTATTTTGCTCCCGAAGAAATAACTTATATGGCTATTATCCTTTGGGCCTTAGTTATAGAAGCTGTCCGTAGAACAACTGGGCTCGCTTTAGCCATAGTCATCCTCTTTTTTTCTCTTTATCCCCTTTTTGCTCCTTATATGCCTGCCTTTTTAGAGGGCCATGGTCGTTCTTTTGTTACTACCGCTACTTTTCACTCTCTGAGTGTTGACAGCATTTTAGGAATTCCTATGAAAGTCTTTGGAGATTTATTAATCGGTTTTATGTTATTCGGGATTGCCTTACAAGTTACCGGAGGCGGAAAATTTTTCCTTGATTTTTCTTTTGCTCTTTTGGGGTCAACCAGAGGTGGTCCTGCTAAGGTAGCGGTAATGGCCAGTGCTTTATTTGGCTCCATGAGCGGCAGTGCCATTTCTAATGTAATAACTACTGGCTCAATTACCATTCCGGCTATGAAAAAAACTGGCTATCCACCTCATTATGCTGGGGCTATTGAAGCTTGCGCTTCAACCGGAGGGGTATTAATGCCCCCAGTCATGGGAGCTACGGCCTTTGTCATGGCTGCTTTTTTGCAAAAACCATATGCGCAGATTGCTTTAGCCGCGGCTATTCCTTCCTTGTTATATTATCTTGGCCTTTTAATTCAAGTGGACGGGTTTGCCGCCAGAAAAGGAATTGCCGGCATTCCAGCCAATGAAATCGTTCCTCTTTCCATAACTTTAAAGGAGGGTTGGTTTTTTCCTTTCTCGCTAATTGTTTTAATATATTTTTTATTTTCTTTGCGCGTAGAAAGCCAAGCCCCTTTTTACGCCATGGCTATTCTTCTTATAGTGGCTATGTTCAAAAGAGAAAATAGATTCAACGCGCGCAAATTCTTTGAGTTGATTGAATCATCGGGAAAGTTCCTGGCTGAGTTAGTAGCCATCTTAGCCGGGGTTGGCATGATTATGGGCTCCCTTTCCCTCACGGGAGTAGCGGCCAGTTTTGCTCGCGAGCTCGTCAGTTTTGCCGGAGGGAATATAGCTTTTATGCTCCTTTTAGGCGCCTTGGCCAGTTTTATTATGGGCATGGGTATGACTATCACTGCCTGTTATGTTTTTTTGGCCTTAGTTTTGGCGCCAGGATTGATCCAATTAGGTTTGAATGAGATAGCTGTGCACCTTTTTGTCATGTATTGGGGCATGATCTCTTTTATTACCCCTCCTGTTGCCTTAGCTGCTTTTCCAGCAGCAACTATTGCCCAAACATCTCCCTTGAAGGTTGGCTATACCGCCTCTCGTTTGGGTGGAGTAATTTATTTATTACCTTTTATATTCGTTTTTAACCCTGCCTTGATCTTGCAATCAGGACCAGGAGAAGTAATTCAAGCTGTTCTTTCTGCTGGTTTAGGAGTTATTTTGATTGGGTCAACTTTTGAAGGGTATTTAATCGGCCTCGGTAAAATCAATTTTTCTTTGCGAATTATCTTTTTCACTGCTGGAATAGCCTTGTCCATTCCAGAATGGAAAACCGACCTTTTAGGACTCTTTATAGCCTCGATTACTTTTCTTATTGCCCATTTGGCCAAGAAAAAATCTTAAAAAAGGAAGGAATCACCATGGACTTCATTAAAAAAGAAATATACCTATTAATCGGAGCAATTAAATATTTACAGTTATCACTCTTATCTTACTCCGTGGTCTGGCTTTATCGAGTTTCCCCAATGAAATTGGGTCGTAATTGCATATAAGAAATAAAACCAAATGCGGCAAGGGTCAAGCCCTTGCCCTACATTTGAGGTTTTTTAAATTTCTCGTAGGGCAAGCCCTTGGGGCTTGCCGAACCACGCATTAAGATGGCGTTTATTTTATGCTCCCATTAATAATTCCAGGTGAAGGGCGTAAACCCCGTATGATAGCGCCGCCGCGGTCTTGCGATACTCATGCCCATATTTATGGTCCAGCTGATAAATATCCACCTTTTCCAGGACGTCGGCCCACAAATTGGTTGGCTTCGCTCGAAGCTTATAAAACAATGCTTAATCGCCTGGGTATAGAAAGATGTGTAATTGTTCAGCCTTCCCTCTACAGCACCGACAATAGTTGCACTCTCGATGCTATCCAACAATTAGGTTTAGCACGGGCACGAGGAGTGGCGGTGACCAAAAAAGATATAAGTGATGCAGAATTGCGAAAGCTGCACGAGGGCGGAATGCGGGGGCTGCGTTTCTACCTTTTAGTAGATGATTTCCGCATGAGCGATGTCCCAGAAATGGCCAAACGCATTGCTCCTTTGGGGTGGCACCTCCAAATTCAAGACCGCGGCAATTGGCTCCCCGCCGCGATTCCAATTTTGAAAAAAATCCCTGTGGATGTGGTTATTGACCATGTGGGGCGAACTCCTCCTGAAAAAGGAATCAACGATCCCGGATTTCAGGAACTCCTCCGTTTCCTGGAAACGGGCAGATGCTGGGTAAAAATTTCTGCTCCCTATTTGGCCAGTTTATCAGGACCCCCTCATTATGAAGACGTCGGCGAGAAAATTAAAGCATTAGTCTCCGTTCGTCCTGATCGCTTAGTTTGGGCTACCAACTGGCCTCATCCCAATCATACACCTGGAAATAAGCCAGAAGAGGCAGATCTTCTGGATCTTTTGTTAGAATGGATACCCAATGAATCGATCCGCCGAGCTGTATTAGCTGATAATCCAGCGAATCTATATGATTTCAAGGAATAAAATTTAATCCTAATCTGAGAGATTCTTTTGACATTTATGAAGACAAAACCGTTAAGATTCCCGTTTTCACGGGAATGACACTCTCATTCGTTGGCTGATATTTGTCATTCCTGCGGAAGCATGAAGCAGGCTGAAGCAGGCTGAAGCAGGCTGAAGCAGGCAAGAATCCAGTATCTTTGATATAATGAATAATGAAAAATCGCCTAATTTAGGTTAATAAAAATGTAGGAAATTTCCCTCTCCTTTATTGTAATGGCATTTAGATAAATTCTTAAACATTGCCAAGCAAGGGATTGTTCCTTGCCCTATTGGTTATACCAAAAAGATTTGCCCGCAGAAGAAAAATTAGGCAACTTTATCTTTCCAGTACTTTGGGCAACCAGAGGACAAGTTCAGGCCAGTATGAAATAATAGCCATTATCGCAAACATAGCCAGTACAAAAGGGGAAGCGCCAATAATGACATCGTTGATGCGTCCGCTCTTGCGCAGGCCTTGCACCACATAAAGGTTAATACCAACTGGGGGGGTGATCATGGCCGTTTCCATGAGGATCACGATTAAAACACCAAACCATACAGGATCGAACCCCATTTTTACCATAATCGGCGTAATAATTGGCACAGTAGCTACCATCATAGAGAGAGTCTCCATAAACATGCCTAAAATGACATAGAAAACTATAACAGCAAAAAGTAATTGCCTGGGAGTTAGTTGCAGACCCATAATAAAATCGTTTACTTTCTTAAGCAGACCGATAGAACCCATTACAAAGTTAAGAAAATAGGCAGCGATTAGAATTGCCATAATCATTGCCGTTGTCCGCATGGTTCCTTCAAAGGCGTGGGTTAGCATTTTTATGGACAAAAGACGCCGCCAGGCAGCAATGGCTAAGGCAGCAATTACTCCTAAGGCAGCTGACTCTGTAGCCGTTGCCCAGCCTGCATAGATAGAACCGATAACTGCTATAAATATAATAATAGGCGGTATAAGGTCGGGTAGGGCTTTAAGTCTTTGCCTCCATGTAGCGGGAATAGGTTTGCCTCCCCATTCAGGATTAATTAGACAACAAATAAGGACAGTCAAACTAAATAAGCTCGCCAAAATAAATCCTGGGATAAAACCAGCCAGATATAATTTGGGGATCGAGGTATCAGTAAGCACTCCATAAACGATCATATTAATCGATGGTGGGATAAGGATACCCAATGTACCGCCGGCCGCAATTGTTCCTAAGAAAAGGCGTTCTGAATACCCCCGCTTCTGAATTTCCCCCAGGGCGACAGTGCCGATAGTAGCGGCAGTAGCGACACTCGATCCAGAAGTCGCGGCAAACATAGCGCAGGAGACAATATTAGTATGCATGAGCCCCCCTGGCAGCCAAGGCACCCAAAGGATAAGAGAATTGTACATTCTTTCGGCTATTCCCGAACGAAGGAGAATTTCACCCAGCAAAACAAAGAAAGGAATAGCTACCAGCAAAAAGTTATTTGAGGTAGCCCAAGAGATTTCACCTAAGGCCATATTAAGGGGCAGCTTCGAATAAATCCATTCTAAAGCCAAGCCCAAAATTCCCAGCCCAGCCGCCACAGGCACAGCAAAAGCAAGGAGTCCAATAAGGATTAAGAAAGCTGTCCCGAGCATCAGGACTCCATCCTCTTAGGCTTACGCTCCTTAAGATAGCGCACCTCTTCTTCCACTTCTTCAGCAGCTGCACGGGTGCTGATAGCTCGAGAGGCAGCAGCAATTTCTCCCTGCCATACGAGCAAGGCGGCGCGCACGAAAAGGATAATTCCCAAAAAGATGAGGATTAGGAGACCTATGACCCAAATTGATTGGGGAATAATCAGGGGGGTAGCTAAGGCTGTATGACTTCGCGACGAGGAAACCCAAGACTGCTCCATGACACTCAGACCACGCCAAGCAACTAAGCCGAAAAAACTTAAAAAGAGGATCAATCCAATAAAATCTAAAAAAAGACGAAATCCCCGCGGGAAGAGGGAATATAAAGAATCGATGCGGATGTGCGCGCGGTCTAACAAGGTTGCTCCCAGCGACCAAGAGGTGCCGAGGGCTAAAGCATAACCGGCAAGCTCATCGGCACCTCCGATGGAACTTTGAAAGAATTTGCGCAAAATCACGTCTACGCCAATAAGCAGAGCAGCCAGAAGAACTAAGGTTCCACCAAACCTCAAGCTATAGCGGCTTAATTGAGTGGCCAAGCTCATTAGCTTTTCCATCTTCCCCTTCCCAGGTAACTAATCCCTTTAATTATTTGATCGGGGCCTTTAGGCCAAGTACTTTACCAACTGTTTCATTCCATTCAGCCGCGCATTCTGGACCACACCGCTTGGCCCAGCCGGCAAGCACTGCTGACTCTACCAGCTTCTTATGCATTTCCGCTTCCTCTGGCTTTACGGGTACGATAACCATGTTAGCAGGTTTGCCCAATGTGCATGGCTGTTTATTCGTATTGCAATTGTCAGCTTCTTCCATGGCTAATTTATGGGTTTGCCATACTTTTTCCTCGTAAGCTTTGAATTGCTCCAGCAAGAATTTCTGCGTCTGTGGGTCAAGTCTATTCCAAGTTTTTAAATTAACAGCAGTCACATTAATGCTCCAGCCCAAGGACATTGGGTAAAGCGACTTAGTCACTTCTGGCCAGCCCGCTGTATTTCCAGAAAGACTTCCGGTAACTGCACAATCAACCACCCCTTGTTTAAGCGCAGGCACAACTTCGGCAAAGGCCATGCTTACGGCTGTCGCTCCTATACCACCCAAGAAATCACGCATCGTGGGGTTAAAAACCCGAATCTTTTTTCCTTTAAGGTCTTTAAGACCACCAATCACTTCCCGGCACCAAAATACTTGTGGTGGATTGGCCCCAAAAACCAATAATTTGGCATTCCAATTTTTTTGCATTTGCCTATCCAATACAGCTCGGTATGCTTCGCAGGCAGCGCGGGCTTTAACTGGGTCTAGCGTTAAGCCGGCTAAGTCAACTCCCTCAAAGCGCGGATCATCACCAGCCATCTTAGATATATCCATGCTGGCGAAGTCCATAACGCCTAAGCGTATCAAACGTAATAATGTTTTGTCATCTATCCCCATGTGGTCAAGAGGTGTAATATCCGCAGTGATCGCACCTTTTGATGCTTTAGGTAAAGTTTCTCGCCAAAAAGGAATTTCATCTCTAATTGACATAACTACGGTGCTGTGGTAGCCAATTACTTTGAAATGATTCCTCGGCAGATCTTGTGCTGTGGCCATATCGGCGATTAAAATAAAGCATATGGCCATAAATAATAGAAATATTTTCTTCATAACCCCCTCCTTTTATTAATTTTTTTTAATCTTGGTCTTTTTTTCGTTCTTTAGCAATTTCAATTATAGCAATTGACCAAAGATTAGATTAAAGCTTATTTTAATTTTTTTTTAATTCATGTCAATATTATTTTAAACTCACCGTCGATCACTTTTTGTCAAAGATATTTTTCGTAAGGCAGACCTTCAGCCCTGGCCGCTATCCAGCAAGGGCCAAGCCCTGGTCCTATACTTATTTCACCTTATTAAGAATAGGATGTAATTGGCCGCAAGGGCATACCTAAAAAACGTTGCCCATAATCAGCAAATTCCTTATTTCTGAATTCTTTCCTTTTCTAAATTCATTATTCATTCCCCTCTTTTTTAAGGAGGGGCTAGAGGAGATTATTACTTTCTTGCTCACTTTTAAAAGATAAATAAAAATTTTTTTAAGGGAAAAATTTAAATCTCTAAAGGAAGAAAGATGGAGCGACCAGATTTAAAAATATGCATCCCCGAGAGATTCGGCAACTTTTCCGATATGGTAAGCAGCAATTTAAGTTTACTTCTTGCGCATTTCGATGCCTATCTCTTTGAGCAGCTGCGCATAAAACTGATAAGTTTTGGGAAAATCGGTTTCCAACTCTCTCCTATTCTTAAATGTAAATGGTACTGATAAATTTTTGAGCACTTTTTTAAATTCTGGAGAATGGGCGGCCTGCGTAAAAACCGTTTCTATTTTTTTAAAAATAGGATCGGGAAGCCCTTTAGGGGCGACCAATAGATACAGAGCAGGAGGAACATCTTTATAACCAAGGTCTTTCAAAGTGGGAATATCAGGAAAATCAGGATCTCTTTGCTCTGTTACAGTCACGGCCAGCATCCGGAATACGCCTTGTTTAACATAGTTTAAATGAATACCGGCTCCGGCAGTAAAGTCTACATGGCCGCCAATGAGTGCAGTGCAAGCAGGAGCGCCTCCTTTGTAAGGAACATGCTTAAATTTTATATTTGCTTGCTTGGCTAAATATTCTACGGCAAGTTGTTGCGTGGCTCCAGTTCCAGAAGAACTATAAGATAATTCACCCGGACGTTTGCGCGCCTCTTCTAAAAGATCTTGAAGAGTTCTAAAGGGAGCTTCTTTCTTTACGCAAATGCCGCCAATGTAGGTAGCGTAGGCGAGAATATAAGTGAAGTCTTTAAAGGGGTCATAAGGTACGTTCAGCATCATGTGGCGAGTGTCTAAAGCGGAAGAGGAAATAACCGCTAAAGTATACCCGTCAGGTTTTTTGCTGGCTACAAGCGTAGCAGCCACGGTAGCTCCCCCGCCGGCTTTATTTTCCACCACTACAGGCACTCCCATGATCTTCTGGGCTTCTTCGGCTAAAGCTCGGGCTGTAAGGTCAGTAGTGGCTCCGGCTTCAAAGCCACAATAAATTGTAATTGGCTTGGTTGGAAAATCCTGGGCATGAACATTAGGAGAGCTCAAAATAAAAAAGCAGAAAAAGAAAACGATTACCGAAAAAAAAGATTTAAAATTGTTTAACATAAATTATCCCTCCCCACTCGATTTTTTGTAGGATAAATTTACAAATAAATTTTTAATTATATTAACTGTGCCGAATGAAAAGTCAAGGTCGATATTTTCTGACCGTCAATCACTTTTGAAATTCGTACCTATTTCAGGCGGGAGGGAGAAAGGCTCATTAAAATGAGGCCCTGGTTCTTTCATCGGCGTGGGCGGGGAATAAAAAAGTCTGCACTTTAAATTAGGGAGAATTATTCGCGTTTTTATTTTCAAGATAAGTTTATCCCCGCTGTTTATGGCGGATAAAGGGTGGGTAAGAAGGAGTTAAGCAATTCCCAGCCGATTTTAATTTTACCTCTCCCCTCCCGCCTGTCTTTTGCTGGCGATAAATATTAAAAGTGATCAACGGTCAGCGATATTTTTATTTGCGCAATTCCGGTTAAAGAAAACCCAAAATGAACCTTTCTTTTTAAAAAAATAGTCACTAACTGAAATATATTAGTGATGCCCGATAATCATGCCTGATTCGTTTTATACATTCAGCTTTTGAGCAAGATAAGCCTTCGTGGTTCCTATGAAAACAGCAATCCGGTTTTTTTTTGAGATCTCTGAAAACCCATTTTTGGTCACTCCTGCGGAAGCAGGAGCCTAAGAACATATTAAAATCAATAGACTTTTTGCCTCCCAAGAATGGCCAAATTTATTTTTTTCAAAACTTTTTAAGAGATCTTTTTAATCTCTTCTGGATTCTCACCTGGGACAGGAATGACCCTGAAGGTGCTCAAAATCATATAATCTCGCCCTTTATTTTTTACAAAATAATTAAATAATTTTAAAAAATTAGAGTTCCTATATGAATAAATACAAAAGAAATATGAGAGGGGAATTAAAATTTAAATGGGCGAAAAATGGTGGCGGTGCAGGGATTCGAACCCCGGACTCTGCGGATATGAGCCGCATGCTCTAACCCACTGAGCTACACCGCCACGATGAAAGAAGAATATAGAAATATAATATTAAATTTTATTTGATTGTCAATATTTTTATGGGCTCAAAGTCAATCAGTTTTAATATCTCTCGCCAACAGGAGAAAGGCAGGAGGGAGAGAAGTGAAATTTAAGCTATTTATTCATTATGACACAGTCTCTTAGAAAAAAAGAGAAGGGGGATTCCGCTCTTTTCTAAAGGGATGTTGGGAGGGTTATTCAACCAACAAATAATCTGGTTTCACATGCTTCATAGCCTTAAAAATATTATCTTTTACTCCCCGATGATCCTCTTCCAATTTTTTTAATAAATCTTTTATATACTGCCTTTTGGTCTTCCCAGCCGATGGACAATTTACTTTCATCACCGGTAGTCCTTCTTCACGCGCAAATCTTTTGAGAAGTGTTTCCTCGATATAAGCCAGCGGCCGCATCAAGTAAAAATTTCCTTTAAAGAAAGATTGATAAGGAGGCATGGTGCTGATCTCTCGGGCAAAAAAAATATTGAGCAGTAGAGTCTCGATCAAATCATCCTTATGATGAGCTAAAGCTACTTTATTACACTTATAATCTCTGGCCAATTCAAAAAGTTTCTTCCGGCGCAGACGGGAACATAAAAAGCACGGGCTGGCTTTGCGGTTAAATTCGCTATGCGCCAGCTGGCCAATATTCGTTTTTTCAATCTGGTAATTATATCCCTCGACCTGGAAATATTTCTCCAAGGCAGAAATTGAATCTCCCGCGCTTCCATCAAACCCCAAATCCACGTGCACGGCTAAGACAAAATCTGGCTTAGGGGCAAAAAGCATGGGGCCGGTTAGTAACTTAAGAAGGGTAAGGCTGTCAGCCCCACCGGAGACGCCTACTAATACCCGATCTCCGGCCGCAAGCATCTTATGTTTAAGAATTGCCTGTTCAAACCTTTTCCGAAGATGAAGATAAAGTTTACTCATTTCTCTTTATTTCCCCTACCCTCTTTCTTCAACTTTTTACCTTTTATAGTGCATTAACTTATTTACCAAAGCGAACATCTTCCACCCTTCCGGAAGATAAAAATAAAATAAATTTTTAATATTTAGTGGATAACGCTCAGGATCCACATGAGCAAAGGTGCGGATAATTTTCCAGTAGGCTCTTTGAGGATCGGGGACAGACTGGGCTAAACGTAGAGTTTCTGTGAAAGGGATTAGATCATCATCTTCCCCATGGACTAAGATAATATCAGCTTTTAAATTGGGTAAGGCAGCGCCGACGGCTAAGGCATCTAAGTCGCGTTGAATCGAAAGAGGCAGTCTTTTGATTATGGCTTCTGTTTGTTTGGGGTCATGATGAGATAAAAGAGCTAAAATATCTTGGCCTTCTTGGCCCAGTTCACTAAGGTAGTGGCCCACCGGTGCTTTTTCATCCTTAAGTTTGACTTTAACCAATTCTTTTAAAATAGAACGATCTTTGGCAGACCTTACCAAGTCCAGGTTGTTGGCTAAGAAAACCCATTTCCCATATTCTTGAGGCGGGCGAAAATATTTATTTCCGCCGAATTCAAAATAACCAGTTCCTATGTATGAAAGAACATTCTTTAAATCAAAATAGCCGCCAAACGAGACGACGAAGCGAACTTTATCTCGAATTTTCGGCTGACAAGCTGCTATAATAGTCGGTCCCGCGCCATAGCTAAAACCGAATAAGCCGCAAGCTTCTTTTAAAATATAGTTTTCCATTTGGATAAAATGTTCAAAGGCACTTTGGATTTCCTCAATATCCGTTGGCGAGATACGAAAAGAGCGCATTCCAGTGAAGTCTGGGATCAAAACTACGAAGC
Source organism: uncultured Syntrophaceae bacterium (assembly GCA_964484485.1). Taxonomy (GTDB): domain Bacteria; phylum Desulfobacterota; class SM23-61; order SM23-61; family SM23-61; genus CAZAGD01. Next base: position 28,264 of record CAZAGD010000043.1, on the reverse strand, counting down.
CGGCTCGGCAAAGGATTTCGGCCAAGCGCCGCAAACGAGGATCATCTTTGCCTGTATCGATCACGCCGTGATTAAGGAGGATTCCAGCCCTTTTAATTATGGGTTGTGGCAAATACAAATCAGCCTTCACCATCCCCCGCGGCCCGGGAAAGGTTACCTCTATTATTTTAGGGGTTGAAGAAACCTGCCAAAGTAATCCAGGTTTCTCAAAATGGAGAATTTCATTCAAGACTAAGACACTCCAAAAAAGGCGTTCCCCATAGGAAGTGAATACAAAACTGAAAAAAAGGAGGATTAAAAAAACGGATAAAATAATTTTCTTTTTCTTCATTGCTCTTTTATTCGCCGCAATTGCTCGCTAAGATCCTGGAATTGTTTTAAAGAGAGGGCTTCGCCTCGCGCTTGCGGAGAAATTCCCACCGCTTTTAAGGCGACCAATATTTTTTCTGGGGAAAAGGAAGATATACCGGCCATCTTTAAGGCATTTAAAATAGTCTTTCGCCTATAGGTAAAAGCCGCCCGTACTAACGAATTTAATAATTCTTCCTCTTTCTTCTCTAAGTCGGTATCAGCTAAGACTTCGAATTTAACTACGGCAGATTCCACTCGCGGAGGAGGGAAGAAGGCTTGGGGACTGACCGTAAATAAAATTTGGGCATGGGCATAGAGTTGAGACCAGATACTCAACGGTCCATATTCTTTTGTACCTGGTACAGCAACTACCCTGCGGGCGACTTCCATCTGCAGCATCAACACCAAAAGCGAAAAATATTGCCGCTCTTGAAAGAAACGAAAAATCATTGGACTAGAAATTTCGTAAGGCAAATTAGCTACTACTTTCATCCGCCTTTGCCATCTTTTAAACCACGGGGCAAAATCCAGCTCTAGAGCATCTCCCGGAACTATTTCTATTTTTTCATTTCCTTGAAATTCTTTTTGCAGTTCCCCGAATAAGCGCCGATCAATTTCAATGGCGTACACATGGCCAGCCTGCTCTGCTAAAGGAGCGGTGAGATTACCCAGACCAGCTCCAATTTCTACCACTATATCATCCGGTTGTAAGGCGGCGGAATTTACTATTCTTCGGATTATTCGACCATCGATAACGAAATGCTGGCCCAGTTTTTTCCGCGGAGAAATCCTTAGTTCTTTAATCTTTTTTAGCAGACTCATGGCCAGCTAAAGCTTAAGGTAATTTTTTTGTTTTTCCCTATTTTCCCGCGCAGCGGCAGAATAGACAAAAAATAGATAATCCTCTCCGCTTCAGGACGACTTGGCTAAGCGAGAATAAGCATTAAGCCCAAGATCAGCTTTTTGTCCCTTTAATAAAAGATGATAACCTGCTGCAGCCACCATAGCTGCGTTATCCGTGCAAAATCTGGGAGGAGGGAAAAAAACAGAAATCTCTGCTTCCTGGCTTTCTTGCCAAAATTTCTCTCGCAAACGGGAATTGCAGGCCACTCCGCCTACGATAACCACTTGATTAAGCTTATGGTATTTAGCAGCCCGCATAGTTTTAGTCAGTAATGTATCCACCACGGCTTCTTGAAATGAAGCGGCTATGGCCGAGATCTGGACGGGGGAAAGTTCCTTTTTTAGATTGCGCACATACTGCAAGACCGCGGTTTTCAAACCACTAAAACTAAAATCAAAAGAATCATTGTCTAATAAAGGACGGGGAAAGTCGATGCTCTGGGGATCGCCTTGCTTGGCTAAACGATCAATGATTACTCCGCCAGGATACCCTAATCCCAAAAATTTAGCCACCTTATCAAAGGCCTCTCCGGCCGCGTCGTCTCTGGTGCGCCCCAATAAGTTCATATGATTATGGTCTTCCACTCGGTATAGAACAGTGTGGCCGCCCGAAATTACTAAAGCAATAAAAGGGAAACTCTGGGGGTAAGTCGGCGAAAGGAATATAGCCTCGATATGGCTGTAGATATGGTTCACTCCTACCCAAGGAATGTTGAGTACATAGGCCAAAGACTTGGCTACGGCAATGCCGGTAAGTAAAGAACCGACGAGGCCGGGCCCCTGGGTTACTGCTATAGCCTCTACATCTTTTAGCGTGTGCTTGCTCTTAGATAAAGCTTCTTCAAGCACAGGTAGAATGGCTTCCACATGCCTTCGCGAAGCAAGTTCTGGAACTATGCCCCCAAATTTGCTATGGATCGATACTTGAGAAGCAACTACATCAGCTAAAATATTTTTACCATCTTCGATTAAGGCCGCAGCAGTCTCATCACATGAAGTTTCTATACCCAAAATTTTCATACCTTCCTCCGCGAAATCTCTTCAAGGGCTTTAAGCAGCGCCTGCACGTCTTTTTCTCTATTAAAAAAACCTAAACTAACTCGCACAGCTCCGTAAGGAAACGTACCTAAGGTGCGATGAGCATGCGGGGCACAATGTAAGCCCGAACGTACACCAATATTATATATTTCATCCAGAAGGTAAGCTAAGTGACCGGGATGGATAGAATTTAAATTGAAAGAGATTACGGGCACCCTTTCTGCGGCGTTTAAAGAACCGTATATTTTAAGTCCCGAAATTTTTTTCAATCCCTCCATTAAAAATTTGGTCAATTTGCTCTCTTTTCTCCAAATTTTAGCCAGACCTTCTTGCCTAATAAAAGAAATTCCCGCCCCTAATCCGGCAATTCCGGGCGTATTAAGGGTTCCACTCTCTAAGCAGAAGGGCATTATTTGAGGCTGTTTATCAGATTCTGAATTAGTTCCGGTGCCGCCTTCGAGGAGAGGTTTTAATTTTATTTCCTTGGAAACATAAAGGAAGCCAGTTCCTTGGGGACCATAAAGAGATTTATGGCCCGGACAGGCCAACAAATCTATTTTCATCTTCTGGACGTCGATGGGAAGCAAACCTGCTGTTTGGGCAGCGTCAACCATGAAAAAAATGCCCCGCGATCTGGCCAAGTGCCCTATTTCTTCGATGGGAAAGATCATGCCGGTTACGTTTGAAGCATGGGTTAAAACAATCAATTTAGTCTTGCGCTGTAATCCTTTTTTAAAGGCCAAAGGATCAAGATAGCCTTCCCTTGAACAAGGAATTATAGAAAATTTTACTCCTTGCTCCTCTAAGCCGCGCAGGGGGCGGACTACGGAATTATGTTCCATAGAGGAGATAAGGACATGGTCTTTAGGGGTGAGCAGGCCCTTTAGACCCAAGTTAATGGCCGTAGTGGCATTAGGGGTAAAAATAATTTGTTCAGCTTGAGGGATCGCGAATAGACGGGCAATTTTCTCCCGCGTTTCTTGGACTATCTGACTGGCTTCCCGCGCCGCGCGATGGTCCGAACGACCAGGACTCCCGCCTACCTGCCTGAGGACATGCATAACCGCCTGGTAGACGGAGGGCGGCTTCGGGAAAGAAGTAGCCGCATGGTCTAAGTAAATGGCCAAGTTGCTTAATCCTTCTCCCCCTAAATTTCTTACCCGTACAGTAAAAAAATTTTACCATGGGCAGGCCGGATTCGGGTAGTTTTTTCCGCTTAAAGTGCTTTTTATTTGCCCAAAATAGAAGCCATCTGGAAAATAGGCAGGTACATGGCTATTACTAAGGCGCCAATTGTTCCTCCTAAGAAGACCATTAATAAGGGTTCTAATAAGGAGGTCAGGGCAGCCACGGCGGCGTCTACTTCATCGTCATAGAAATCAGCCACTTTACTCAACATGGAATCCAGAGCGCCAGTCGATTCGCCGACCGAGATCATCTGGACCACCATGGGTGGAAAAATATTGCTGGCGGCTAAAGGCTCGGCAATGGTTTTTCCTTCTCCGATACTCATCTTTGTTTTTAAGATGGCTTTTTCAATAATTTTATTGCCGGCAGTTCTGGCCACAATATCTAAGCTTTCCAATATGGGCACGCCGCTGGAAAGCATCGTACTTAAAGTGCGGGTAAATTTAGCAATAGCTACTTTCCGGATCAATTCTCCAAAAACAGGGATTTTGAGCAAAGCATTATCCACTGCTTCTCGGCCGCTTTCAGTTTTATAATAACGCCGGAAGAGGAAGACTAAGAGAACTAGAGCGGCTATGATCACTACAAAATAGCGGCGCAGCAATTCGCTTATATTGATTACTAATTGAGTGAAAGCCGGCAGAGTTCCTCCCATATCCGCAAACATTTTTTGGAAAACGGGAATAACAAAAATGAGCATGCCGGCGGCGACTAATAAAGCAATGGCTAACACCGTAGCCGGATATACCATGGCTCCTTTAACCTTCTTTTTCAAGTTCATTGATTTTTCAATATAATTAGCCAGGCGGTTTAAAATCGTATCTAATATACCACCAGCCTCCCCGGCAGCCACTAAATTGCAGAAAAGTTCGTTAAAGATGTGCGGATGCTTCCGTAAAGCATCCGCAAAAGTAGAGCCTGCTTCCACATCCCCCTTGACTTTGAGGAGGACTTCTTTGAAAGTGGCATTATTCTGCTGACTGGCTAAAATTTCTAAACATTGCACCAGGGGTAAACCGGCATCGATCATGGTGGCAAATTGTCTGGTAAAGACGACTATGTCTTTTTCTTTTACCCGGCGACGTTTGAAAAAAGTGATTCTTTTTAAAATATCCTTAGGTTTCACCTGAATTTTGATCGCCTGAATCTGTTGCCGGCGCAAGATACTGCGTACGGCCGCCTCATTGGCGGCTTCTATTTCACCCCGTTCGATTGTGCCTTTCCGGGAACGCCCTTCCCATACATAAACGTCCATGTTACTCCTCCAAATTCTATTAAGGCTTTATTCTTAATCTTCTACAGTGCTTTTCAATACTTCTTCCACTGTAGTGACTCCTTCTTTTAATTTTGTTAAAGCTGCTTGCCTAAGAGTCTTCATTCCCAAGCGCATAGCTTCCTTCTTTATCTCCATAGCGGAAGCACCTTGCAGAGTTAATTCCCTGATTTCCTCCCGCATGGGCAAAACTTCATAAATACCTATCCGGCCCTTATAGCCTGTATTATTGCAACGCGGGCAACCAGTCCCTTTATAGCAAACAAAGTCGGGAATCTCCTCGGGGGAGACGCCTAAATTTAATAACATCTGCGGAGAAACCTGCACGGGCTGTTTGCAATATTCACAGATCATCCGCGCCAAACGCTGCGCGGCAATCAGATTAACCGAAGAGGCTACTAAAAACGGTTCAATTCCCATATTCAAAAGCCGAGTTATAGTACTCGGTGCGTCGTTGGTATGCAAAGTGCTTAAAACAAGGTGCCCCGTAAGCGCAGCTTTTATGGCAATTTCCGCCGTCTCGTAGTCCCGGATTTCGCCCACCATGATTATGTCTGGATCCTGTCGTAAGAACGACCTTAAACAAGATGCAAAAGTTAGGCCAATTTCTTCGTGAATTTGGACTTGATTAATTCCCATGAGATTGAATTCCACGGGGTCTTCAGCCGTGGAAATATTTTCCGTTATCTGATTCAGTTCAGCCAGAGCTGAGTATAAAGTAGTCGTTTTGCCGCTGCCGGTTGGTCCTGTAACTAATACCATGCCGTAAGGCTTATGGATAGCTTCTTTAAATTCTTTTAAAGATTTTTCTTCAAAACCCAACTTGGTCATGTCCAATTGCAAATTAGATTTATCTAAAAGGCGCAAAACCACTTTTTCCCCAAAAAGAGTAGGCAGAACCGAGACGCGAAAATCCATTTCTTTGTCTTTGCCGAATTTCATTTTTATCCGGCCGTCCTGAGGCAGCCGCCTTTCAGCGATGTCTAATTTAGCCATGATCTTTACTCGGGAAATGATGGCATTTTTCAACTTCATGGGGGGCTTCATAAATTCATGCAGAACGCCATCTACCCGAAAGCGAACCCGAAAAACCTTTTCATAGGGCTCCAGGTGAATATCGCTGGCTCTTCGCTTTATGGCTTCATTGAGAATTAAATTAACTAACTTCACTACCGGAGCATCTTCCGAAGCCTGCTGTAATTCCCGTATGTCAACTTCTTCGGATTCTTCCAAGAGCTCCATCTTATCTATCTCATCCATCGTCCCCATAATCTCGGCCAAAGATTCTGTAGAATCATAAAATTTATCGATGGCTGCTTTTATGGCGCTCTCGGTAGAAACAAATACCTCTACATGACAACTCGTTAAGAATTTAATATCATCGATGGCTAAAATATTAGAGGGGTCACTCATGGCCACCCGCAGAGTAGAACCGACCCGTTTAAAGGGAATAACTTGATATTTAAAAACTACATCAGGGGGGATCATTTTAATGACTTCGGGATCAATCTGCACTTCGGCCAAATCTATAGCTGGAACTCCATAATGACGACTTAAGAAAGAAACTAAATTTTTCTCTGTAATATAACCAAGTTTTACTAAAGCAGAGCCTAATTTAGCTCCTGAAATTTTTTGCTCCTGGAGGGCGTCCTCCAATTGCTTAGGCGTGATCAAACCTTTGCTCACTAATAATTCGCCGAGCCGAACGCTCATCCTTTTACTCCCAAAAATTGAGTTTTTTCAGTATATTAGATTCAAGGTGCGGTCAAGTTTTAGCGTTATTTCTACCCACTTCTGATTGAATTTATCGGCAATTTAAAAAAAGATCTAAAAGAAAAAACTATAAAAAGATTGATTAACGATTAAAATTTTCGAGACTACTTTTTGTAGAGGCGGGCTAACTCTTCTAAGGTCAAGAATACTTGTCGACCCTCGATCAATTTTGAAATTTGGGCCAAATTTAGGGGGATGGGAAAGAGGCTCATTAAAATGAGGCACTTGTCATTTTATAGGTAAGGGCGGGAAATAACAGTCCCGCCTGCCTCTGGACTGTTTCCTGCTGGGGAGAAATATTAAAACTGTTAGACGGTCAGGATTACTTGATATTGACATGTCCAAAGAAAAAAAGCTAATTTATTAAAATCTTTTAAAGTATCTGAGAAAATAAAAAAATAATGACTAAATTTATTATAATTTTTTTGGCCTCGGGCGCTTTTACGGGTTTTATCCCTTTTGCGCCAGGAACATTTGGCTCGCTTTTAGGAATTATAATTTTTTACTTTATCGCCCCTCTTCCGCCGGCGATCTATCTTTTGACCATCATAACCCTCTTCTTTCTGGCGGTGTGGTTGGCCCATTATGGAGAAAATATCTTCAAGTTAAAAGACAGCCCGAAAATAGTTATTGATGAAATATTGGGCTGTATTATTTCTATTTCTTTTATTCCTTTTTCTTTTGCCAATATTATATGGGGATTTCTTTTTTTTCGTCTTTTCGATATAATTAAACCACCTCCTATTAATTTAGTTCACCAGCGTCTATCAGGTGGCTGGGCAGTTGTTTTGGATGATGTAATAGCGGGGGTTTGTGCCAATGTTATTTTACGAATTTTAAACTAGTGGGGCTAAATCGCTATTAAATGAGCTGATTCTTTAAAAAGAAGAGTTATGAAAGTAGAAATTATAACTATTGGTAATGAATTGACTTCTGGCGAAATAATAGATACCAATTCCGCTTATATGGCCAGCGAATTGAACTCGCATGGTTTTGAAGTTACTTTTATTACTACAGTGGGAGACCAAGAATTTTATATTGAAACTGCCCTGCAACAAGCCCAGGAGCATGCTGATGTGATTATTGTCGCGGGTGGATTAGGGCCGACTGCTGATGATGTAACTGTTAGCGCGGCCGCCCAGGCCTTTGGAAGACATCTAATCATCAATAAAGAAGTTTTGCAGCAGCTTCGGGAGCGTTTCGCTCAAAGAGGAATGGAAATGCCTTTAGCCAATGAAAAACAAGCATTTTCCCCCGCCCAGGCCGAAATAATTCCTAACCCAATGGGCACGGCTAATGGATTCATTTTGCGCCATAGGGGCAAAAGCTTCATTTTCCTTCCCGGAGTACCTAAAGAATTACAATATTTATTCAAGGAAAGAATCATTCCTTTTCTTATAAAGGAAAGGGCCGGAAAAGAAGAGAAAGAATTTTGGCGGGCGCGTACCTTAAAAGTATTTGGTTTAACTGAGTCAGCCATTGCTGACCGTCTGCATGGTATAAATTTAGCCGATTACTCGGCTACCTTAGCTTATTTACCGCGTTTTCCGGAAAATCATGTAAAAATTTCAGTGCGAGGCAAATCAGAAGAAGAAACAGAAAGAAAACTCTGGGAATTGGAAAAACTCATTAGAGAAAAACTGGCGGGACGGGTTTTTGCCATTGACGAGGAGACTCTGGAACAAATCGTGGGCCAGATTTTGCGCAAAAACAAAGCTACTTTAGCAGTAGCCGAATCCTGTACGGGAGGATTGATTGCTCATCGGCTAACCCAAGTTCCAGGTAGTTCAGATTATTTCGAGCGCGGTATAGTAGCTTATAGTAATCAGGCCAAAATAGAAATTTTAAAAGTTCCGGTAAATATTATAAATAAAAATGGGGCGGTGAGCGCGCCCGTGGCTGAGAAAATGGCTGCGGGAGTGCGCGAAATCAGCAAGGCCACTTTAGGGTTGGCCGTAACTGGGATCGCTGGCCCCACTGGAGGATCCGAGGAAAAGCCGGTGGGCACTGTTTTTATTGCTCTGGCTGCTCCCGAAGGGGTGGTAAGCAGAAAATATAATCTGACCGGAGATCGGGACCAGATTAAGACTTTATCTGCTCAAATAGCTCTCGATTGGGTGCGCAGATATTTTCTAAATCTTCTTTCTGGTCTTACCCGGTAAAATATATGGAAAAAATCCGTTCCTTTTTAGCCATTGAGATACCAGAATTTTTGCATCCGCCAATGGAGGAGTTACAGAGAAAGCTTAAAGAAACTCAGGCTGATGTTAAATGGGTTGCTCCCCGGAACATTCACCTTACTTTAAAATTTTTTGGGGCAATTTCCTCCGAAAAATTAGCGCAAGTGAGCCAAATTATTCTACCCATTGTTGCTCACTGCCCGCCTTTTTCCATCACCATCTCTGGCTTAGGCTGCTTCCCTTCGCGCCATCGTCCGCGGGTAATCTGGTTGGGAATCAACAATGGCAATAAGGAAGTTGTTCTTCTACAAAAAGAAATTGAAAGAAAGTTGTTGGGTGAAGGTTTTCCGGCTGAGGAACGCCCTTTTACTCCCCATCTTACTATGGGGCGGGTACGTTCGGGGAGAAATTTAAGTGAACTTCAGCCGCTCATCGTAGCCAACCAAAATTTAGAATTGGGCACATTTGCAGTTCGCGAAATTGTCCTTTTTAAAAGTGACCTTAAACCGACTGGGGCTGTTTATACTCGCCTGCGCACTTTTTCTTTTCGGGAAATTGGTTCATAAAATAGAAGGCCCCTTTAGCAAGGAAAAGAAAGAACATCATTTTTAAGGAACCTTAAAGGAATTAAATTGGCAAAGGAGGAAAATATGCCGGCCGAGAATCAAAAAGAAAAAGCTATCGACCTGGCCATCAGCCAGATTGAACGGCAATTTGGCAAAGGGGCCATCATGCGCTTGGGCACAGATGCCTTAATTCCCGACATACCCGTCATCTCTACGGGGTCCTTAGCTTTAGACATAGCTTTAGGAATTGGCGGAGTTCCCCGTGGGCGAGTGGTAGAGATCTTTGGCCCGGAAGCCTCGGGCAAAACTACTTTAGCTTTACATATTGTCGCCGAAGCGCAGAAAAAAGGGGGTATTGCCGGGTTTATTGATGCGGAGCACGCTCTGGACGTAGCCTATGCGCGTAAATTGGGGGTCAAAACAGACGACCTCTTAATTTCTCAACCCGACACTGGCGAACAAGCATTGGAGATCGCCGAAATGCTCGTCCGCAGTGGAGCTATTGATGTAGTAGTCATAGATTCAGTGGCAGCCCTTGTACCCAAAGCCGAGCTGGAAGGGGAAATGGGGGATGCTCATATGGGCTTGCAAGCGCGCTTGATGTCGCAAGCACTCCGCAAATTAACCGCTACGATAAGTAAATCAAACACCTGCGTCGTCTTCATCAACCAAATCCGCATGAAAATCGGCGTTTTTATGGGCAACCCGGAGACTACCACTGGCGGCAATGCTCTCAAATTTTATTCATCCGTGCGGTTAGACATTCGCCGAGTAGGGGCGATTAAGGACGGGCAAGACGTAACCGGTAGTCGTACGCGGGTGAAGGTAGTAAAAAATAAATTAGCTCCGCCTTTTAAGGAAGTAGAGTTCGATATCATGTATGGAGAAGGAATCTCCCGCGAGGGGGATTTATTAGATCTGGCTGTGGAAAATGGAATTGTCGAAAAAAGCGGATCTTGGTTTTCTTTTAACAACGAGCGTATAGGCCAAGGGCGCGAAAATGCTAAAATTTTCCTTAAAGAGCATCCTGACGTGGCGCGGGCCATGGAAGAAAAAATAAAAGAACACTTCGGCCTTCTGCGGAGGACTAAAGAATCTTAAAAATTTGTTATGCTTAGCTCGGCTAGGCGTCTGGATAAAAACGCAGAAGAATTTGCCCTGCGCCTCTTGGCGCGCAAGGATTACAGCCAAGCAGAAATGCGGCAGAAGCTTGGGCAAAAAGGATTTTCTTTGACGGAAATAGAAAATGTTCTCCATAAACTTTCAACTCTTCAACTTTTAAACGATCTGCGCTATGCCCAAAATTTGGCTAACTTTTATGGAAAACAAAAGTTTTGGGGGCCATGGCGGATTAAGCACAAACTCAAAGAAAAGGGCATCGGCCCAGATTTAGCTGAAGAAGTCGTCGCCCAAGAAGAAAAAATTTTCCCAGCGGAGGAAAGATTGAAAAAACTTTTAGAGAAAAAATTAAAAAACCGCAATTTATCTGAATTTTCTAATCAGGAATTGAAAAAATTAGCTAACCAACTTTATCGGTACGGATATTCCTGGGAAGAGATTACCAATATTTTCTCCAGAGAGGGAGGTTTGACCGAAGAATGATGACCGGGGCAGAGATTCGCCAGAAATTTTTAAAATATTTTCAGGAGCGGGGACACACCATCGTCAACAGTTCCCCCCTCATTCCGCAAAAGGACCCTACCCTTCTCTTCACCAATGCCGGTATGGTGCAGTTTAAAAATTATTTTACAGGGGAAGAAAAACCTCCCTTTTTGAGAGCTACCTCCTCCCAGAAATGTGTGCGGGCCGGGGGGAAGCATAATGATTTGGAAAATGTAGGCTATACCGCCCGTCACCACACTTTTTTTGAGATGCTGGGTAACTTTTCTTTTGGAGACTATTTTAAAAAAGAAGCTATTTCTATGGCCTGGGAATTTTTGACTGCTTATTTAAAATTACCGGCCGAAAAGCTGTGGGTGACCATTCATGAAGGCGACCCTGCCCTGGGCATAGGTATCGATGAAGAAGCTCAAGAAATTTGGCGCCAATTTGTGCCCCAGGAACGGATAAAAGCTTTCCCCAGCAAAGATAATTTTTGGCAGATGGGCGATACGGGGCCTTGTGGTCCTTGTTCGGAGATCGTTATTGACCAAGGCCCGCACATCGGTTGTCGACGTCCAGAATGTTCTCTCGGTTGTGACTGCGACCGTTATTTAGAGCTTTGGAATTTAGTCTTTATGCAATTTGAACGCTTCGCTGATGGTAAAATTATTCCTCTCCCTCGCCCCAGCATTGATACAGGAATGGGCTTGGAGAGAATCACGGCGGTCGTCCAAGGGGTAGAGAGCAATTACGATACGGACCTCTTTCTCCCTCTTCTCCGTTCTTTGGAAAGGATTTGTGGCCAAAAATACCTAGCCGCCTCTCCCGCCGGAATATCCTTCCGCGTCATTGCCGACCATATTCGCGCCGCTACTTTTCTTATTGGCGATGGCGTATTGCCATCCAACGAAGGTCGGGGATACGTGTTGAGACGCATTATGCGTCGGGCTATGCGCCATGGCCAAAAGTTAGGCATCCAGGAGACCTTCCTTTACCGGCTAACGGATGACGTAATCGCTCTTATGGAAGAGGCTTACCCAGAATTAACTCCTAACCGACAAATGATCAAAAACATAATTTTTAGAGAAGAAGAGCGTTTCTTGGAAACTCTGAATAATGGACTGCGCCTCTGGTCCGAGGAAGTCAAGAAGTTCAAGAGCCAAGGCCACCAAATCATCCCTGGCGAATTCATTTTTAGACTTTATGATACCTACGGCTTTCCTCTTGATTTAACTGAAGAAATGGCCCGCGATGAGGGGTTCCGCTTAGACCACCATGGTTTTGAACAAGCCATGGCTAACCAAAGGGCGCGAGCACGCGAACACTGGAAGGGCTCTGGAGAAGAAGCTTTGGCTGAAATTTATAGAACTCTGGCTGCGCAAAATCTGAAAACCGAATTTGTTGGCTATGATCAACTCGCAGCTGAAGGACGGGTGCTGAAGATCCTCAAGGAGGAGCGTGAAGTAAAAGAGGCTCGGGCTGGAGAGGAAGTGGAGATAATCACCGATCGAACTCCTTTTTATGGAGAAGCCGGAGGACAAGAAGGCGACCAGGGGCTATTGCAACATAATGGGTTTCTCATGGAGGTAAAGCGATGCCTCCGTCCTCTCCCGGAGATTATCGTACACCGCGGAGTGATTAAGAAAGGCGTTGTGCACCAGGGAGATTTGCTCACTCTGCAGGTAAATGCCCAAACCAGGCAAAGAACAGCCTTGAATCATACAGCTACGCATCTGCTCCAGGCGGCTTTAAGACAGGTTTTAGGTGATCACGTCAAACAAGCTGGATCTTTAGTCACCCCAGATCGCCTGCGCTTTGATTTTACCCATTTTTCTCCCTTAACTCCAGAAGAAATAGACCAAGTCGAAGAAATTGTTAATTCCCGCATCCGCCAGAACATAGAGGTCTGTGTATCTTTTCTTCCTTATCGGGAGGCTATTCAGCGGGGAGCCATGGCCTTATTTGGCGAAAAATACGGCGATATAGTACGTTTAGTGCAAGTGGGTGAGGTAAGCGCCGAGCTTTGTGGCGGAACACATACCCGGAGAAGCGGAGATATAGGTCTATTCAAGATCATCGCCGAAACCGGAGTGGCTGCTGGCGTGCGGCGCATAGAAGCAGTTACGGGCGAGGAAGCCTGGAAAGAATTTAAAAGAGCGGAGAAAGAACTGCGCACTATAGCCACCGTTCTTAAAGCAAGGCCTGGCGAAGTGGCCGAGAAAGTGCACCGCTTAATCAAAGAGCAAAAAGAAACAGAGAGAGCTCTGCATGCTCTTAAGGCTAAAATTTCCACTAACCAATCTAAAGAATTGATCTCCGCAGCTAAGAAAGTAAAGGGCGTCCAAGTTCTGGCCACTACGGTCGAAGCTAAAGATCCAAAAGAGTTGCGGGAATTAGCTGATCTTTTGAAGGGGCAAATTCAATCCGGAATTATTCTTTTAGGTGCTCAGGGAGATGGCAAAGTAATGCTTCTTTGCGCCGTAACTAAAGATCTCCAAGAAAAATACCCGGCCCATCAACTAATTAAGAAAATTGCTGAACATGTGGGCGGAAGCGGCGGCGGGCGCCCCGATTTGGCCCAGGCAGGCGGAACTAAAGTGGAAGGACTCCCCGCAGCTCTCCAAGAGATTTACGCTTTAATTTAAAAAAGATTTTAACCCTTTTTCTCTTTTTTCTGTTCCCTTTCTTCTATTTTAGCTATTTCTGCTTGGCATTTGGCGATTAGTGGTTTAAGTTTTTCTTCATATCCTAAATCGGGAAAGGTTTGCAATATTTTTTCAAACCTGCCTAAGGCGGCGCGGTACTTTTTCATGCGAAAATAAAAGTGACCAATATAATATTCATGCTCGGCGAGTTGACGCCGACAAACCTGGACTTTCTCACGCGCCGCAGGGGTATGGGGGCTTTGCGGGAAATTTTCAATAAGGTATCGAAATTGTTCTAAGGCTTTTTCCGTGGCCGTCTGGTCTCGATCTACCGAAAGCATTTGTTTAAAATAACACATGCCTATCTGGTAAATAGCATAAGGCACTTCCGGATGCAAAGGATGCAACTTTCTAAATTCTTCATACTGGTTTACTGCTTCAGCGTAGCTTTTATTAAAGAAAAGGGCATCAGCAATACGCAGCTCAGCTAAGGGGGTATAAGAACTCAAAGGATGTTCTTCCTTTAATTTTTGAAATGCTTCCGCAGCTCTTTCGTATTTCTTTTTATTTAATAATTTTAAGCCTTCATTGTACATTTCTTGAGGTGACTTCTGCACATCTTTTTTCGGCCCCAAGGCACAGTTGCTCAGGAGGCTAACCGAGCAAAAAATTAATAGTAGAAAATAAAAAATTTGTTTAAGTCTGTGGCGTGTCCATGCGGTAATCATAGTTCGGCAAATCAAAAATTCATCAATTTTTAGGTTTTATATTTTCTTTAACCCAGCTAATTATATCTTCTGTGGAAGTTCCGGGCGTAAAAATGGCGGCTACTCCCTTTTCTTTTAAAAAAGGAATATCTTCCGGGGGGATTATTCCGCCGCCAAAGACTTTAATATCTTCGGCTTGGTTTTCTTTCAAAATTTCTAACACGCGCGGAAAGAGATAATTATGCGCCCCAGAGAGAATACTCATGCCGATGGCGTCCACATCTTCTTGAATAGCAGCATTAACTATCTGTTCCGGAGTTTGGTGCAGGCCAGTATAAACTACTTCAAACCCGCCATCGCGCAGAGCTCGGGCCACTACTTTAGCTCCGCGGTCATGACCATCTAAGCCGGGCTTGGCAATTAAAATCCTTACCTTCCTTTCCATCTTTGTTTACCTCAAATATTTTTACCCCAGAGCATGCCCACATCACCGAGGATATTAAAAATAATAGCTTCACCTCTTGTATTTGGATAGTAGCCTTGGCCTTAGATATTTTACAAACTTTAAACTTCTCGGCGTTCTTCCCATACTCTGCGGTGAAAAAGATACCCCGGCTATCTCAGCGCTCTCGGCAGTTATTTTAGAACATTCCCGGATCACGATAAACTCCAAAAACTTCCCTGAATACATCACAGATTTCTTGCAAAGTGGCGTATTCCTTTACTGCCGCCAATATATAAGGCATCAAATTCTCGGCCCCTTGCGCAGCTTGCCGCAAATCATTAAGACAAGTTTTTACTTTAGTATTATGGCGCGTCCGCCTAACTTCTTGCAATCTATTTAACTGCCGCTTTTCCACCTCCGGATCAATTTTTAGATATTCAATGGGCTGTTCCTCAATCATCTGATACTTATTAACCCCAACGACAATCTTTTCTTTCCTCTCCAACTGCTTTTGATAAGTATAAGCAGCATTGGCAATCTCTTGCTGGGGGTAGCCAAGTTCAATGGCCTTAATCATGCCGCCGAGTTCATCTATCTTCTGAATATACTTCCAAGCTTCCTCTTCCATTTTATTAGTCAGGGCTTCCACGAAGTAAGAGCCCCCTAAAGGATCGATGGTATTAGCTACCCCTGTCTCTTCAGCTATGATCTGCTGCGTCCGCAAGGCAATAGTAGCCGCCTCTTCTGTGGGCACAGCATAAACTTCATCTAAAGAGTTAGTATGCAAAGATTGCGTTCCCCCTAAGACAGCGGCCAACGCCTCAATGGTGGTGCGCACAATATTATTATAAGGCTGTTGGGCAGTCAAAGAACAACCGGCCGTCTGGGTATGGAAGCGCAGCATCCAAGAACGGGGATTCTTTGCTTGAAAACGTTCCTTCATTATACGCGCCCAAAGGCGCCGGGCGGCCCGAAATTTGGCAATCTCTTCAAAAAAATCAATATGGGAATTAAAAAAGAAAGATAAGCGGGGAGCAAAGTCATCGACCTGCATCCCTCTTTCTAAGCACGCTTCCACGTAACAAATGCCATCAGCCAAAGTAAAAGCCAACTCCTGCACGGCTGTGGACCCTGCCTCACGAATATGATAGCCGCTAATGCTGATGGTGTTCCACCGGGGAACTTCTTTCGTACAATATTCTACAGTATCCACGATAATCCGTAATGAAGGCCGGGGGGGCAGCATAAAGGTCTTCTGGGCAATAAACTCTTTGAGCATGTCGTTCTGAATTGTCCCACCAATATCTTTCTTGCTTACCCCTTGTTTTTCCGCTACGGCAATGTACATGGCTAAAAGAATAGCCGCGGGAGGGTTTATGGTCATGGAAGTAGTCACTTTATCTAAAGGAATACCGTCAAAAAGAATCTCCATATCTTTTAAAGTATCTATGGCTACGCCGCATCTGCCTATTTCTCCTCGAGCCATGGGGCTATCTGAATCATAGCCCATCAAAGTGGGGTAATGAAAAGCAACAGAAAGTCCCGTCTGTCCCTGAGATAAAAGATATTTGTAACGGCGGTTAGTATCCTCAGCACTGCCAAACCCCGAAAACATGCGCATCGTCCATAAACGTCCCCGATACATAGAAGGCTGAATTCCTCGCGTAAAAGGATATTGTCCCGGAAAGCTCAGGTCGCGTAAATAATCTAAATTAGAAGTATCCTGCGGAGTATAAAGAGCCTTTATCTCTAAATCTGAAATAGTGGAGAAACGCGGCAAACGTTCCCCTTGATCTCCTGCCCCAGAAGGATAACACTCTTTCTCCCAGGCCTGACGAGCCCGCTCCAATTCTAACAAATAATCTCGCTCCATAGACGCCTCCCTGCAAGGTTGTGCTAAGGAGATAGTTTAACTCTTCGATCGGTAAATTTTCGAAACGCCATCTCCTCTTATGGCTAAGCAAAAGCGCCCTTTTTCTTCAATTTCTGGCCTTTGGGCGCAACTGCAATTGCACCCATTTATAATTATTAACAGATCAGCTTCGGCATCTGCGGAAACCCACCTTACGTTTGGTATGCTTTCCTTGATTATTTGAGCAACATCACCACGTTCATAAGTAGGATTACAACCACCACAAAATTTAATGGCTATTCGAGAAGGAGCAAAGTTTCCCTCCTCTATTAGCCATCTTTCAATTTCCCCGATAGCTTTTTGGACCAGGAATTCTTCAGTGCTCGCCATCAAAAATCATTTGGTATATTCATAAAAGCCCTTGCCGGTCTTTCGGCCCAAGTGGCCAGCCCGCACCATTTTACGCAGGAGAGGACAGGGCCTATACTTAGAATCACCCAATTCCTTATAAAGATTCTCCTGGACCATCAAAAGCGTATCTAAGCCGACTAAATCAGCTAAAGCTAAAGGACCTATGGGATGATTGGCTCCCAGCATCATTCCTTTATCAATATCTTCCGCCGAAGCTACCCCTTCCTGCAAGACAAAAATGGCCTCATTGATCATGGGCACTAAAATACGGTTAACTGCAAAACCTGGAGATTCATTAACCGTAATCGGTTCTTTGCCCATCTTTTCCGCTAAAGACTTAATAAGCTGATAAGTTTCTTCAGAAGTGGCCTGCCCTTTAATTATCTCGACCAATTTCATAACGGGCACAGGGTTAAAAAAGTGCATGCCGATTACTTGGGCCGGCCGCTTAGTCACGGAAGCAATCTCTGTAATTGAAAGACCAGAAGTATTAGAAGCTAAAATTACTTCTGGCGCACAAAGCTGATCTAGTTCTTTATACACTTGTTTCTTAAGCTCCATATTCTCCACTACTGCTTCGATCACCACTTGCACATCTTTTACCGCCGCCGCCAAATCAACCGTACCTTTAAGGCGAGATAGTATCTCTTCCGCTTGTTCTTTTGTCATCTTCCCTTTGCTTACTGCCCGATCTAAATTCTTGCGAATGTTGGCCAAACCATTCTGGACGAAGCGATCTTCTATATCCCGCATAGAGACCTGAAAACCAGTCTCTGCGGCTACTTGAGCTATACCTGCCCCCATTAAACCAGCCCCTAATACACATATCTTCTTTACTTCCATACTATTCTCCTTTCCCAAAGTATTAGCCAGGCGCTAAGCGCTTTTCTCTTCACCCCTTATTTAGTGAATTCGCTTTTTATGGAAAAATCATTTCCCTTTAAATTGTGCGGGGCGTTTTTCTAAGAAAGCCCGCGCTCCTTCATCCTTATCCTCGGTGCTAAAACAGACAGCTTGACATTCGGCCTCGAGATCCAACCCTTCGCGCAGCGATTTTTTCAATCCCTCATTAATCGCTTTCTTG
This sequence comes from uncultured Syntrophaceae bacterium, assembly GCA_964484485.1. Lineage (GTDB taxonomy): Bacteria > Desulfobacterota > SM23-61 > SM23-61 > SM23-61 > CAZAGD01. The sequence goes on along the minus strand of CAZAGD010000043.1, from coordinate 10,246 downwards.
GCCATTTTAATAGCTACCGGCCCTTTGGCCATAATTTTTTTGAGTAGTTTTTTCGCTTCTTCCACCGCTTGCCCTTTGGGCACGACTCGCTCTACTAAGCCGACCCGCCAGGCTTCCTGCGCACTTAATCTTTCATCAGCGAAAATGATTTCTTTAGCCTTTCCTGGGCCAATAAGGCGGGGTAAACGTTGTGTTCCGCCATAGCCAGGAATGATACCTAAGTTCACTTCTGGTTGTCCAAATACGGCATTTTCAGCAGCTATGCGAATATCACAACACATAGCCAGTTCATTCCCTCCCCCCAAGGCAAATCCATTTACGGCCGCAATTACCGGGCGGTCAAAAGCTTCAATTTTATCGAAGATTCTTTGGCCCCGAGCCATAAAAGCGGCCGCTTCTGATCCTTTAATTTGGGTAAATTCCGAAATATCAGCTCCGGCGACGAAAGATTTTTCTCCGGCTCCCGTAATAATCACCCCTTGCACTTCTTCATTCTTGGCCAAGTCATCAAAGATCTTATCCAACTGGTCAAGAGTTGGCTTATTTAGAGCATTCAAAGCAGCCTGGTTATCAATCGTTACCAAGGCAATTCCTTCGGCAATTTCACACCGTACATACTGCTTTTCCATAATTTTACCTCCGGATCAAATGTTCTTATTTCGCATTTTTTATTGATGATAATTACAAGTTTAGGTTAAAAATGTCAAGTTTTTTAGAATAGCCTGGTCTAGTCTTCTACCGCTTCTTTATGATTTCACTCAGCAAGGAAAGCAAAGAAACTGGGCTATCATCAAAATTTGAAGGGACTACTTTGACTAAAATTGGTAATGGTACATCATATATTAGGAAATTTGGGGGAAAAGTCTAATTGACGATATATTCAAGACTCCTATTTTTTACCTAACTTGGTGTTTATTTCTCTGCTAAGGCCAGACAAACGTGAGCTCTTTATTTTGATTATTATTGAATAAATGACTATACCATTTTTTTGATATAATCATATTTTCCTTTATATAGCCAATAAATTTCTACAAAAATAAATAAAGCACATAAAGCCATACCGAAGAATAGCCAATGATATTTGGCATAAAAGAGAGTAAACAAACCTGTTCCCAGATAAATTATTCGTTTGCCCACAGATTTTAATCCTGAATAACCAAGGTTAATACCTAAAACTATTGCGGCCATGGCAATTGCTACTGTAAAAAAAGCTGAAATGGTTTTGGGGCCATGCATAATGATGGCTTCTTGAGAAAAGAAACTCAACGGAAGAATAAACAAAGGAACGCCTATTTTTAGGGAATACCAACATATCTTAAGAAAACTTTCTTTAGCTATTCCTGAAGCAACGGCGCAGCAAGGGGCAACCGGAGGGGTGATCAATCCCATCATAGCAAAATAGAAAACAGAAAAATGAGTTATCAAGGGAGAGACCCCCATATTTGCTAAAACCGGGGCAACGAGAGTTACAGTCAAAATGTAGGCAGCTACGGTACTAACAGCCATTCCAAACAAAATGCACAATCCCGAGGCTAAGAGGATTAAAAATACTTTATTGCCCCCAGCGATATCCACGATTGTAAAAGAGAGTTTTTGGGCAAGTCCGGTTTGAATTAAAACAGCCACAATAATCCCAATGCAAGCCATCATGGTAGTAATAGAGGCAGTAGTATCTGCTCCCTCTTTTGCTCCTCTTAGGAAATTGGTGAGAAATCTCTGCATCATTTCTGTCTTATTGGGTGAAGCTAAAACTTGAGTGATAATCCAGGTAATTAAAAAAGCAAGAATCATGGCCAACCCGGCAATCATAACATCTACCCAATAAACACTCATAATTATGATGAGCATTAAAATAGCCACTAATAAAGGTAGCCCTTGGATTTTTTCCCATTTAGACATTTGGGACATTCTTAATTCCTCGGTAGCAACTTCAGCGCGTATTTCTAAAAATTGGCGAGAATAAATATAAACAGCCAAAGCTACACAGGCGTAAAAAATAAAGGCCGGCAAAAATCCTACGACCACAATTTGCCAGTAGTATTTTCCTAAATAACTTGCCATAACGAATGCTGCTGCACCCATTATGGGGGGCATAACTTGTCCCCCCGATGAAGCCACCGACTCAATGGCACCAGCAATGGCCGGAGGCATTCGGTAACGCTTCATTAAAGGTATGGTAAAGGACCCAGTCCCAGCTACATTAGCTGCCCCACTTCCTGAAAACATGCCAAAAATCATGCTGCAGATGACGGCTATTTGCGGAACGCCATATTTAAACTTTTTGAAAATGTTATAAGAAATCTTAATGATATACTCCAAAATTCCAAACCCAGAAGCCAAACCGGCAAAGATGGTGAAAATAGCAATCCAAGTAATGCCAATTTGCGGAAGAGACCCCAAAACGCCATCGCCCGAATTAAATTCAGTTGCTGATATGGCTATAATTCTTTCTATTGATATACCTTTATGATAAAGGAAGCCCGGAAAATATTGGCCAAAGTGAGCGTAACTTAAAGCGATCAAAGCTAATATTGGTATGCTTCCCCCATAATTAGCCCAAGTCAATAAAAAGGCAAGAATAATAAGACCGATGCTAAAGAAATAATCAGCCTGGGAATAATTACCTAATCTTTCATATAACAAGGAATTATACTGAGAACGAAAATAGACCACCGTAGCGACCATAAGCAAACAAACTCCGATGAGAAGAAATTTATAACTCTTTTGTGTAAACCTTCGCCATATCTTTCCCTCGGGGTTCAATATAATCAAAGAGTAGGTAAAGGGAAGGTAAAGCAAAATTAATTCTTCACGAGGTTCAAACATTAATATGGCGAAGGCCATAATTCCCAAGACGTAAAGGATCACTAATGTAAGGTAGATATTTCTCAAATTAACGAATTTCATTGCCTTCCTAATAATTTGTCCTTTCCTTTATCCTCAAAGTAAAAAATTACTCGGCCCCCACAATCCACTCTTTTTGCCATAATCCCTTCTCTTTTAAGTATTTAGCGACTCCAGGATGCACGGGGATTTTAGGTATGCTCCCTATAGCTTTTACTTGCATCCCTAAAGGATCATGTGCATACTCTTTCATCATGGCGTGGACTTTTTCTATTTCCTGGGCATTTTCAATTAGAATTTTAAATAATTTGTATCCATGTTCCTTAGAAAGATTTTTACCAATGTGGAAGCCATAATAGTCGCAAATAGTGAAAACCTGGGTAACCCCCACGTCTTGAGAAAAAACCTTTTTAGCATCTAAGAGGCCAGTTACGTATCCGGAAACCTTTTTAACTATCTCTTCATCTGCGGGAGTAGGGTTGACAACTTTTATTTTGCAACGCGAATCAACCTCGGCCATCCAAGGGACTAAAACCCCCCCATTTGCATAGCTAACCACAGCATCGATTGTTCCCATATTTAAGGCATCGGGAATTCCCGAAAGAGCTAAATCGACCACTTTCATTTTATCCCAAATACCCATAGCGGTAAAAGCTGCTTTGGGCACTTCAAAAACTGCTGTCCCAGGGAAAGGAATACAGACTTTCTTTCCAGCTAAATCACGCCAGCTTTTAATGTCTGCTCTATCACTTTTGGTAGCCACGAATTGTTGGGTTTGATAAGTATACCAGGTCTGGTATGGCTTGATGGCCTGGGGGGGATATGGTGATTTTTCATAAGGCCCCCGATTTAAATACATGTCTAATAAATTCCAAGTGCCGCTATAGGCCCCATCTAATTCCCCTTTACCCATCATTCTCTGCGAGGCAATGGAACCACCAGTGGGTACTGCTTCGATGTAGAGCTCTGGCGCTCGATCATTTACTATCTTGGCCACTCCAAAAAGAACAACGTACCCTGCGCTTCCGGCCCTAGAACTCCCCCACCGAATTACTTTTCTTTTGGCTTCTTGAGCAAAGCAATGATTTGCCAACATGAACAAAGAAACAAAACTAATTAAAATAAACGTTAAAAAGTTTCTTTTCATTTTCCCCCTCCTCTTTTTAATTGGCTTTCTACTGCCTCTTAAATTTCTATTTCATTTATTTTTATTGAGAGATCTCTAAATAAACGATCTTTTTTCAATAATCGAAAAACCATTCCCCGGCAGAAACGAATAAATAGAATGCTATTCCCCTCCTAAAACCTTATGGATTTAAAAAATCTGGTAGAGCAAAATGAGGAAACTTTTGGGACTAATTATCTAATTTTTCTTTGGGCAGATCAAGATATTTTTCCACTGACCGTCTAAAAGTTTTAATATTTATCGCCAGCAGGAAACAGGCGGGAGGGGGGAGCGTCTCTCCCTCCCGCCTGAATTAAATTGAAATTTAAAAACTGATCGACGGTCAGATTTTTCTATTTTTGCTTTAAATTATTTGGCTACTCTGATTTTAAATGAGGAAAACCAAGTAATTCTTGAAGACTGAATTGAAAACTAAATTAAGGTTTTGGGGCAGGTATTTCAGGCAAGTCTTTCAAAGCAGAGGCCACAATTTGCTTTAAGATGTCTCCTGGTTTTTCGCCTCTTTTACCCTCCATGGATCCCTGGGCCACCCAAATTGTGTTTCCATTTTCAGTAGAGACCATTTTGATTTGCAGCCGATAGAAATCACGGAAACGACTAAAATCTAAAACCCGGCAAAAAACAATGCCCTGTATTTTAAGGATCTTCCCGATTTTAGCCAATTCTTCCAAGCTAAAAGAGTCTTCTTTAGTTATACCTTCTTTTTTTAGCATCTGGCGAAAAAGAGCTTCTTCCTTTACCGCATAACCTTTCCTTATTAGTTCTGCTTCTACGTATTCGGCGAACTTAATCTGCGGGTCGAGATTCAATACTGCCAAATACTTAAATTGGGAAGCCTTAAATCCCGGCGTAAGATAAACTTCTCCGGAAAGTGAAAAAAGATAACAACCAAGAATGGAGAAAAAATAGAAAATAACAATCGGGAAGAAATAATTTTTATTCATTACTTGGCCTCTTTTTTAATAAGATTTTCAGCAGAATATTAGTAAAAGTTTAATAAAAAGCTTGCTCATTTTTTCTCGCTTAATTTTCGCCCTCTGCGTTAAAAAAAAGGGGTTATAAATTTTCATAACCCCTTTTTTTAACTGGTCGGGGCGAGCCGATTCGAACGGCCGACCACCTGAACCCCATGGAGATAACCTGGAAAAATTAGATAAAAAAATCAATAAAATAAACAAGTTAATTTGCACCTGACTGCACCATTTGCCCTATAATCACATCAAAACCGCAACTGGTTGCGGGTTAGCTGGTTGCGGCGACAGCTGAGGTAAAATCTCTGTCATTCTTTTACATCATTCTTTTAAATCCTTATAGCACGACAAAAGATTATAACGTTTCCAATATAAAATCAGTCCTAAGCACCAGAGAAAGATTTGGGGAAGGGCTGCCAGGCATGAATCTCTTATGCGCTGTTATATGAAGTAGCCTATTCATTTCTTTCTAATCCTTTTATAAAATGGGATAGCTCTTCCCACCATTTTTGATCCCACCACCGGTTTGCCGCCCTTGACGTAGATGGTGCTACAAAAAGATATGTGCTTTCAATTCGTTCTTTTTGTAAGCCAAATTCGACATTTTTTTTACGCAGGTAAATTTTAGCGGCTTTCTTACCGTTGAAACAAACTACTTTCGGACTATAATACTTTATTTTTTTCTCGAAACTTCCAATGTCGAAAGCATGAAAGGGAATCTTATTATCTGGTCCAGCTTTATTCTTAGCCAGATCTGTTAGTCCAATCCCGTATTCAATCAGTTTCTGATAATCTCTTGAATTCAGCATAACGGGTACTAATCCAACCTCGAAAAGGACTGGCCAAAACCTATTTCCAGCACCCGCATAATATGAACCTACTTTTGCAGAATAATTAGCGACAGCAGTTCCACAAATTACAAGAAGTAGATTTTTTTCTAATAAATCCGGAAGCACTTTATCTCACCTTAGCGGCTATTCCTATAATTTGTTCATATCCGTATTTCGCCTATCCCACTTTTAGTCGCCTTTTATCGAGGTGCGAATTGGACGAAGAATTTTTATCTTCTCTATCACCCTTTCTCTTCCGCTAATAAGCCCGAGTCAGGCCTCTGTAAAATGAAGATTAAAATAAATTATACCAAAAAATCAAATATTTCAATATGTCAATTTGCACCTTGCTGCACCATTTGCCCTTCAATTACATCAAAACCGCAACTGGTTGCGGGTAAGCTGGTTGCGGCAGCATCTATTAGGTGATGACAAATTCTTAGCGATAGGGTCCCCTTACCCCAGCCAAATACGTTAATCATTCAACCCCCTTCAATGATTCGTTAGGGAAATGGAAGCGAGATGAACCACTTTTGTTCTTCATGAATTGTTTTAATTATACCAATAGATATTTCATGCTTACTTGCTTCGTAAATCCCTGTCATTCATTTACATCTTTATATCACGGCATGGCGTACAAAGTTTTGGTGTAAAAGAAGTTCGGCTAAGCCGAGTTTGGACGAAGCATAGCGTAGTCTTTTATACCGTGTTAGGCGATGCCTAGTGGAATCAATTATTTGCTTTTTGCTTTGGCCTGCGCTTAGCGGGAAACTCCTCATGCTCATTGTGGACAATCTTCCAGATACCATCATCTGTTTGTTCCTCAACAATATGCGTCTTCGTTGTCTTATCAGTATCACGGTGGTCGATCTTAAGCGACTCACGGGCTTTATGTCCGTTCGCTGATAATTTATCGCCCTGCTTTATCTCAAATAGTCTAGTCCCATCGCTGGCTTTGGCTTTTAGTTTGAGCATTTCATGCCCATGGCCAGCGTCTTCGACCAAGATTTGTCTGTCACCCGATCCACATTCGGAACATGGCTTACTAGCTTCTTCAGGGTCGATATACCGTCCGCACTTTATACACTTTATTGTCATAGCACCTCTACTGGGTTTCGCCTAACTTGTTCATATCCGCATTGCGTATATACTACCATTTTGGCGGGATATCCGCATGTGCTATCCCACTATTAGTAGGCCTTTATCGAGGTGTCAATTTGACGAGGAATCTTTATCTTCTCCATTACCTTTTCTCTTCCGCTCATGAGTGCAAGTCAGGCCTCTGTAAAATGAAGATTATTAAAATTATAACAAAGAATCAAATATTTCAATATGCCAATTGGCATCTATTTTCACTATTTGCGGAGGGGCTGGTAGCTGGTAGTAAAACTTTATCCACTCTATGAACTGCCTCTTTCAAAGCTTCATCTAACGAATGGATATATATGTCCGTAGTAGTTATGCATTGATGACCGAGTATCTTGCCAATCGTAGCCTTCCCGATTTTCTCCTGGTCATAAAGGTATGAAGAAACAAAGTGGCGGATAGCATGAAAGCCATAATTGGGAACCCCTGCCCTCTTACATAATCCAGGCATCATTTTGGGCCGACGATTATAACGAGTGCCGGTTTCAGCATTAAAGAAAACCCATTCATCCTGAACCCGATTAGCCCACATCCCGTATAAAACATTTTTAAGAACATTATTCATGGGAATATCTCTGCCTCGATAAGAACCTTCTCTGTTCTTCTTGGTATAGAGCGTTAAATACTCTTTCTCAAAATTCACATCCTGCCAGCGTAGCCTTAGAACCTCGTCAATCCTCGCCATAGTGCAAGCCAAAACCATAAGGAGCTGCCTCTGATCTTCATTGGCAGCCATAAGGATTTTCAAAAATTCCTCTTTCGTAGGAATCTTTTTAGGCTTCTTATCTACAGGAAGTCTTTCTACAGCCTCACAGGGATTTACTTGCGGAATGCCAAAATTCTTTCGGCAGTAAGAAAACAAAGCAAATAACTCAGTGCGATGCTTATTGTAATTATAATTTGAAGGCCGCGTATTAAGGTATTCTCGAATATGAAATGGGGTTATAGCTTCCAAAGGCAGGTCGCCAATCTTTTTTATGAATTCAGCGAAGACATATTTTTTGTATTTATAAGTTTTAAGAGCATGCCTTCTTTGGCAAAAGTCAAGATATAAATTAGCTGCCTCGCAAAAGCCCATGCGGGTCGTATTGATGCGATAAGTAGGCGCCGTTTTTACCTGCGCCTTCTTTTCTTCGCGGGCCGCTATTGCCTCGGCTTTTGTCTTGAATCCTCCTCCGCCGTAAATCTTCCCGCGATACTGGAAGACATATTTCCAAGTCTTGCTTGCCTTGTCTTTCCAAACCCCCATTGATTGCCCTCCTAATTATCTCTGGGTGAAAGCGCAAAACCTTCATCCCTGCTGGATAAAACCCACCTAAGAGATTTCTGTTTTTATAAACAGACCGCAGGCTAATCTTTAAAATATTAGCCACATCCTCCGCCGTAAGTAGTTGCTCCATCGTGCCTCCCTTGGCCGATGGAGAACAAAACGCCCTAATAGTAATATACGGCTATATTAACTATTTGTCAATGAAAAATTAACTTAATGTTAAAATTTTTTAATTACCCATATAACGCGGCCAATAATGTGGCAATTGGAATCGGCGGGAATAGTGAAGGGCTCAAATTTAGGATTGTCGGCTATAACCCTAAAAAACTTTCCAGGTAAGCCTTGAATACGCCTTACGGTAGGGCCTCTTCCTTCCAATTGTAAAATATAAATTACATCTTCAACGGGCACATCTTTAATGGAACCATGTTCACCATCACAGATAAGAATATCTCCTGAGTTAATTGTGGGAGACATGCTATCTCCTTCCATGATGGTTATAAATGCCTGGTCAGCAGAAGCTTTTAATTGCGGCTCCAGCCATGATTTGAGGGCATAGATGCGCATAAACTGGAACTCTTGAATTTCTTTCTTCCCTTTAATGAATAAAGGTAAAAGGACATAATACCTATCTTCGACCCTTCTTTTCGGAAAAGAAGGAGCAATTAATTTAATATGTTCTTCTTCAGTCGATGTATATGCGTAACCAGCTTCAATTTCTTTAACCTCATACACCAAGCGCTTTCCAAAGACCTTTTTAACTAATTCATCAATCGAAAAGTCTTTTTCGATGGCCAGCTTTATTAACCAGTCGGTAGGGATTTTATTCCTGCGTTTACTGTTTGAGACATTAGAATTGCTAAAGCCCATTATTTTAGCAAATTCAAATTGGTTCTTTGCCCCTGTGAAAGTGAGGAGATGAGGAAAGATTTCCGAAAAAGTTAACTCATAATTAGCTTTTTTGCTCATTTTTCTTGACATATTCGTTAACCATCCTTATAATATTAATAAATGATTTATTATTATTGAGCAAAGGTAAATTAAATTGTAGAGCTTATGTAAAAAGATTAGTGGTTTTTAAAACAAAAAGCAAGAAGAATTTTAGACGTAGGTAGCCAAAAATTAAAAATGGAGGATTAATGGAAGTTAAACCAAAAATTAAGATGTTTATGATCGATGGAAACGTAGAGAATTTAATGTATGGAATGAATACAGAACAGGTTCCTTCCAGTCAGGCTTTATCATCCTTGGTATCTGATTATTGGGCAGAGCAAATTTTAAGAGATTCGCTTTGCTCATATGGCGAGAGAAAATTAGATTTAGATAAACTTGATTTTAGCTTAGGATTTAAGAAGCCAGAAAATTTCAGAGCAGTTTTATCACTTGAAGAACTTATTCGCCAAGGAGAAAAATTTGGAACAATCTATGCTGACCCGCCATGGCGATATTCTAATAAAGGCACGCGCTCGGCTGCGGAAAAACAATATCCCACTCTATCCTTCGAAGAATTAGCTGCTATGCCTGTTGCTGAGCTAACAGAAGAAAATGCTCATCTTCATCTTTGGACGACTAATGCTTTTTTGCATGAAGCTCTCCACTTAATTGAGGCGTGGGGATTTTCTTACAAAACGAATTTTGTTTGGTTGAAGCCCAGGATAGGACTGGGGAATTACTGGCGTAATGCCCATTAGATTTTATTACTTGGTGTAAAAGGAAAGTTGGTTTTTGAAAATCATAACTTAAAGAGCTGGCATGTGATTGAGAAGCCGAACAGACACAGCGAAAAACCCGAATTAATCAGGTCTTTTATTGAATCTGCCTCTCCTCCTCCTTACCTCGAGCTCTTCGGCAGGCGCCTTGTTAAAGAATGGACCGTTTTCGGCAACGAATTTCATAAACCCATATTCAACTAACGGCAGAAGTAAAATCTTTTTCCACTCTCCCCTGCCCAAAGCTTTGTCTATTGATTTCTCTGGCTGCTTTGGGCAGGTATTTTGCA
>CAZAGD010000042.1:0-6698 GCA_964484485.1 uncultured Syntrophaceae bacterium | reverse complement strand
GAACCCCTTAACGCGCACAGTGATCGATATTGGCGGACAAGATAGCAAAGTCATCCGGCTTGATGACCAGGGACGGAATATAGATTTTCAGATGAATGATAAGTGTGCGGCGGGCACTGGACGGTTTTTAGAAGTAATGGCTCAGGCTTTAGGCCTAAAATTAGAGGAGCTGGGCAGAATATCCCAAGCAGCTCCCCGGTCCATAAAAATTTCCAGCACCTGCACGGTCTTCGCCGAATCAGAAGTTATTTCCTTGATCGCTCAGAATGAACCCGTAGAAGTAATTATCCGGGGATTGCACGAAGCCATTGCTGATCGTTTGCTGGGATTAATTGCCCGCATCGGGATTAAAGAAGTAGTCATGCTCACGGGCGGTGTGGCTAAGAACATAGGCGTAGTCCGCGCTTTGGAAGATAGACTGCAAGTAAAGATTTTTGTCCCCCCCGAACCCCAAATTATCGGTGCTTTAGGCGCAGCCCTGTTAGCCAAATAGCCTTTTTGTTTATCTTCATCATCTTTTTTACCCATCTCTTCATTCCGCAAATTTTCTAAATATTTTGTCATAAAAATTTAACATTCTCGACATCATCCTGTCGCCTTTGCCAAATATATTTAAACCTAAGAAATTTCTAAATGGCCCGGTACTATTTTCCGTCTACGGATTGATTCTTACTCCTCGGCGAAAAGTTTATTGGGGCATAGAAAATACATCGAAGAAGGAGGTGAAAGCAATTAAAGAGGGCTAAATAATTTAACAAAATTGTAAATTTTTTGTAACAAGAATGTCACAAAAAATAACTAGTCTAAAGGAGGCTAAAATGCAAAAAACGTTCAAGATTATCACAATTCTTTTCATATTATTTGGCTTTGGCCAAATTGGTTTTACTGCCGAAAAAGAGCTGCTGGGAGCGGGCGCCACTTTTCCCTATCCTCTCTACTCTAAGATGTTTGATGTTTATCACAAAGAGTCTGGAGTTAAGGTAAACTACCAAGCCATTGGCTCAGGAGGCGGTATTCGGCAGTTAATAAACAAAACCGTAGATTTTGGTGGATCGGACGCCATCATGAGCGAAAAAGATCAAGCAGAAGCGGGAGGTCCTATCTTACATATTCCCACTTGTGCCGGAGCAGTAGTGATTACTTATAATCTTCCCGGCAGCCCCCAATTAAAATTTACCCCGGACATCATTGGCGACATATTTCTGGGAAAAATTAAAAAATGGAATGATCGCCGCCTCCAGGAAATTAATCCAGGAACGAACCTCCCAGATATGAATATCACTGTCGTCCACCGGTCAGATGGAAGCGGCACTACATTTATTTTTAGCGACTATCTAAGCAAGGTAAGCAATGAATGGCGGGGACAGGTAGGCAAAGGTACCTCCTTAAAATGGCCCACGGGCATAGGCGGTAAGGGAAATCCCGGAGTAGCTGGTTTAGTGCAACAAACTCCCGGAAGTATCGGCTATGTCGAACTTATTTATGCCCTGCAGAACAAGATGCCCTATGGCATGGTGAAAAATAAGAAGGGAAATTATATCCAGGCTAACCTCAAATCTACAACTCTGGCCGCCAATACCACTCTTCCCGATGATATGAAAGTAAGCCTTACTGATACTGACTCACCCGATGGCTACCCGATAAGTGGATTTACCTGGTTACTTGTTTTTCAAGAGCAGGATTATGCGCGGAGATCAAAAGAAAAGGCAAAAGAATTAGTCAAGCTGCTTTGGTGGATGACTCATGAAGGCCAAGTACACGCTGAACCGCTCCATTATGCTCCTCTTTCCCCAAAAGCAGCAGAAAAGGCTGAAAAATTAATCAAATCTATTTCGTATAAAGGAAGTTCGCTTATTCAATGACCGTAAAGTGAGTTTTCCTCGGGGCTGGGATTTATTCCCAGCCTTTTTTATTATTATTATGCAATCACAACCTAAATATGAAAGCAGCACATTTCTCTAAAGTAGCTTTTGCGGAGATTTTCTTTCGAAAATTACTCTCCCTGGCTGGGGTTTTTATAATCATTATCCTTTTAGCCATCCTTTTTACTTTATTTATCTCTTCTTTTCCGGCCATCCGAACTTTTGGCCTTTATTTTTTTTCTGGCTCTACCTGGGACCCTGTAAGAAGTGAATTTGGAGCCCTTCCCTTTTTGATTGGTACTTTAGCCACCTCTTTATTGGCTTTAGCCATCTCCATAATCTTCTCCTTACCCATAGCTATTTTTTTAGGAGAATATTTTACCCAAGGGGGAAAAGCTACTTTCATCAAAAGCATGATTGAACTGCTGGCTGGAGTTCCCTCAGTCATTTATGGATTTTGGGGCCTATTCGTTATGGCTCCTTTAGTGAGAAAATTAGAGCTAAGCCTGGGAGTTGCTCCACTTGGTGTGGGCATATTTACAGCCTCGCTCATTTTAGCCATTATGATCATACCTTACTCAGCTTCATTGGGCAGAGAAGTAATAAGCTTAGTTCCTGCAGATCTCAAAGAAGCGGCCTATTCTTTAGGGGCAACTCGTTTAGAAGTAATTCAAAAAGTAATTCTTCCTTACGCTGGGTCGGGAATACTAGCCGGTATACTCTTATCCCTCGGTAGAGCTTTGGGAGAAACTATGGCGGTAACCATGGTTATCGGAAATAGGAATTCTATACCGAATAGTATTTTTAGTCCAGCTAACACATTGGCCAGCATAATCGCCAATGAATTTACCGAGGCTACGGATAGTCTCTATTTAGCCAGTCTGGTCGAACTGGCCCTGGTCCTTTTTCTAGTCACCACTTTTTTAAACACTTTAGGTAAATGGATCATTCATAGGATGGCAGTGAACCGATAATATGGAGAGCTATTCGGTAAAGAGAAGAATTTTCTACGATAGGTTGTTTAAGGCCATCATCATTTTTCTGACATTTTGCTCCATTCTGCCTTTATTCTTTATCCTTTTTTTTATTACCAGCAAAGGAATTTCCGTGATCAATTGGGACTTTCTCACTCAACTTCCCAAACCTGTTGGCGAATTGGGAGGTGGAATTTCTAATGCCCTCATAGGTACATTTTTATTAGTAACCATTGCCAGCATCTTCTCTATTCCCATTGGTATCTTAACGGGCATTTTTCTTTCCGAATACAGGAATGGTAAGCTGGCTTACCTAACCAGACTCTGTACGGAAATCCTCCAGGGAATTCCTTCCATTGTTATAGGAATAATTGCCTATATTTGGTTAGTAATTCCCCTAGGCTCCTTTTCGGCCCTTTCTGGTGGAATTGCCCTTGGCTTGATGATGCTGCCGGTAATCATTATGGCCACAGAAGAAACCTTGAAATTGATACCGGAGAGCTTAAGAGAAGCTTCTTTAGCCCTGGGGGTTTCTTACCCGCGGACCGTTTTAAAAGTAATTCTACCGGCAGGGTTTAGTGGAATTATAACGGGAATTCTTTTGGGCACCGCCAGGATTGCTGGCGAAACAGCCCCGCTACTTTTTACCGCCTTTGGCAACCCTTATATGAATTATAATATTCTGAAACCAATTAATAGCCTCCCCTTGGTCATCTTCAATTATGCCTCCAGCCCATATCCGGAATGGCATAAACTTGCCTGGGGAGCATCTTTGGTATTAATTATTTTAACTTTAATCTTAAATCTCTTCACCAAACTTGTGACTAAAAAATGGAAAATCCAATTTTAAAAATTGAGAATTTGGAAGCTTTTTTTGGCGAAAACCAGGTTTTAAAGCGCATAAACCTTTCGCTATCTCGCCATAAAATTTCGGCCATTATGGGTCCTTCAGGCTGCGGCAAAACCACACTCATTAGATGCATCAACCGCATGCACGAGCTGAGCCCCGATGCCAAAGTAACCGGTAAGATTTTTCTGGAGGGCGAAGATATTTACGCCACCGATCCGATCAACATTCGCCGCAAAATCGGCATGGTTTTCCAAAAGCCTAATCCCTTTCCCATGATGAGCATCTACGATAACGTTATTGCTGGGTATATCTTGAATGGAATTAAATTGCCTAAAGATACTCAAGAAAAAATTGTTGAAGAATCTTTGAGAAAAGCCGCTCTTTGGGAGGAAGTCAAAGATGTGCTGCAAAAAAGGGGAACTTTTCTTTCCGGTGGCCAACAACAACGTTTGTGCATTGCCAGAGCACTGGCCATGCAGCCTTCAATTCTTCTGCTTGATGAGCCAACTTCCGCCTTGGATCCCAAAGCAACTTCGCACATTGAAGAATTGATCACCCAATTAAAAAGTGTGGTAACGATTATAATAGTTACGCATAACATTGCCCAGGCAGCTCGCGTGTCCGACTTTGTGGCTTTTCTTTATTTAGGAGAGCTTATTGAGTTCGGACCAAGTGCGAAAATGTTTACCTCCCCTAAGGACAAGAGAACAGAGGAATATCTCTGTGGAAAATTTGGATAGAAATTTCTTAAAAAACTAATTATTTATTACTCGGAGCAATTAAATATTTACACTTATCCCCTTCACCTTCTCCCCGTGGTCGACTATTATCGACTCTCCCCATGCTTGGGGAGAGGGTTAGGGTGAGGGGTTAAGGACGGCGGATGTCATTTATTTAATGCTCCCATTAATAAAATTAGCCGCCAATGATTTTAGCGGAAGGGTGAAATGAAAAGTAGAACCTTTCCCAAGTTCACTCTCGGCCCAAACCTTACCATGATGAGCTTGAATGATATGTTTGACGATGGACAGACCAAGTCCTGTTCCTTCGTATTCTTTTGATCTTCCTTTTTCCACGCGGTAAAAACGTTCAAAAATCCGGGGAAGGTCTGCAGGAGGAATACCTAGCCCTGTATCTTGAATAGTAACCTGCACATACTCTTCATCTTGGACTTTAATGCTAATCCTTATCTCGCCCCCCTCTGGACTATACTTAATGGCATTGTCTAAGAGATTTAGAAAAACTAATTCTAAGTAATAACGATCAGCGACTACGGCCAATGAAGGTTCAATGTCTTGCCTACAGAACTTAATTTTTTTCTTGGCGGCCGTTTCTTTGACCAAAACTAACACTTCCTCTATGAAATCAGCCAGGAGAATTTCTTCCGTCTGCAATTGGAACTCCTTAGATTCTACCTTGGACAGAGTAAGCAAGTCTTCGGCAATCTTTATTAAGCGGTCAGTGTGTTTTTTAATTACCTGAACAAACTGCTCAGCTACTTCCTCTTTTATAGATCCATCGAGTAGGGTTTCAGCATAGCCTTTAATAGTGGTAAGCGGAGTGCGTAGTTCGTGAGAAACATTGGCCACAAAATCTTGCCGAATCCTTTCTAATTCTTTCAAACGGGTGATGTCATGAAAAATTGCTATTGCTCCTTTATTTTGTTCTTCCTTTTCTTTTTCCCTTGTTGGTGAAGGATAAAATCCTACCACATTGACCCTAAAGGTTCTTTGGCCCAAAGGTGGCGTAAATTCAAAAGATCTCTTCTGCCCATCCTGAATAGTTCTTTTGATCGCCTCTTCCAGCTCCACATGCCTAATAATTTCCAAGGGAATCTGCGCTTGAGCATCGGGGGGTAGAGAAAAAAGTTGCCGCAGAGCCGTATTAATTCTGAGGATACGGCCACGGCCGTCCGCAACTAAAACACCTTCTCCTATCCCGTTCAAAACAGCCTCCAAGTATCTCTTCTCTTTAGCAATCTCATCAGTTAGATTCCTTTGCTCCCTAAACATATGGAAAATTTCCCGCATCTGTTTTCCCAATTCATCAGGCCCAAAAAATTTAGGGTATTCGTTCAACTGGCTGGCGATTAACTTTTTAATGGCTATAATCATTTCACTAATGGGCCGGATAAAGTACCATACATATAAAAAAGCAAATGGGCTGACTATAAGGAGACTTAAAAAAAAGGAAGCCAAAAATGACTTTTGCCCATAATAAATTAGGTACCCCTGCATACCTCCCCAAAAAATAAGGAGTAAAATAAGCAGGCCGAAACTCTTCCATATTTTAATATTATTCATTGGCTATTTTATTAATGGGAGCATAAAATAAACGACATCTTCATGCGTAGTCCGGCAAGCCCCAAGGGCTTGCCCTACGAGAAATTTAAAAAACCTAAAACGTAGGGCAAGGGCTTGTCCCTTGCCGCATTTAGCTTTATTTCTTATGTGGAATTACGACACAATTTCATTTGGGAAACTCGATAAAGCCAGACCACGGAGTAAGATAAGAGTGATAACTGTAAATATTTAATTGCTCCGATCCCTGACTCTTCCTTGACATTCCCAATTCAATTTTATAAATTATGGATATTCATGGCCTTTGGGCAGAAAAAAGAATGAAAAAAGGCTCGATTAAAAGGTCGCTTTAATCGGGGAGCCCGGATGTATATCTATAAATGTTGAACATAGAACTTCGAACATCGAACAGTTTTTCTTTGTAAGCTAAATTGTCAAAATAAAATATTTGACCTCAAAATTTTATACAGATCAACCGACCAAATGGACGCCAAAATTAAAGACTATTTTAGAGATAAGAAGGAAGTTATTGCCGTTTACCTTTTTGGTTCGTTTGCTCATGGAAAAGAAAGGAAACTAAGTGATGTCGATATCGGTATTATCTTAGACCAAATGGACGAAGACAATCTGATAGAAAAAAGAAACTTTTACATGACAGAATTAGGGAGAATATTAAGAAAAGATATCCATCTTGTCATATTAAACCAAACAA
>CAZAGD010000041.1:0-2747 GCA_964484485.1 uncultured Syntrophaceae bacterium | reverse complement strand
AAGGAAAGAGTAATTAGGACGCAGATAGACGCAGATTTCATGGATTAAAAATAAATTTTAAAAAATAAATTTTATCTGCGTTTATCTGCGCAAATCTGCGTCCAATTATTAATCAAAATTAAAGGCTACTTTTCCATGCTGGGCATTCATGGCTACCTGGAAGGCCTCGGCATATTTTTCCGGAGGATAGCGATGAGTGATAACTTTCTCTAAGTCAACTTTTCCCGATTGAATTAAATCGATAACTTGATACCAAGTGCCATACATTTCTCGGCCTGTTATGCCAAAAAGTTTAGCTTCTTTGTACATAATATTCGTCGGGACTTCCAATTGAATTGGTTTAGCAGCCACGCCAATGATCACAAAAGTCCCACCTTTTCTAAGAATCCGCAGGCCCTGGTCATAAGCTTTCTGTTGCCCAGAAATCTCTAAGACCATGTCAACTCCCAAATCATTTGTTTCCTCTAAGATAATTTTTTCTAGGGGATCTTTTTCGGCATGAAAGGTTTTCGTCGCCCCAAATGATTTAGCCATCTGCAAGCGATTTTCGCTAATGTCTACAGCATATATCCGGGAGGCGCCATAAGCAACAGCAGCTTGGACTGCAAATAGACCAATTGGCCCGCAGCCAAAAATGGTCAGTTTTCTTCCGGAAACAATTCCTTGGGAAAGTCCATGAACAGCAACTCCACAGGGCTCCATCATGGTAGCTACCGGGATGGGGATCTCTTTAGGAATTTTTACAGCGCAAGGTTCAGGCAGAACGGCATACTCCGAAAAGATTCCCTGGCTATGTACTCCATACACTTTCATATACTGACAAATATGACGCTGGCCAGTAAGACAGAGATAACAATTGTCACAAGGAATATGAGTTTCTCCAGCAACATGATCTCCTGGCTTTAAATTGCGCACTTCCTTACCTACTTCTATTATTTCACCTGCAAACTCGTGTCCCAAAATATGAGGTAGAGAGGGTACTACTGCTTGGGCCCATTCGCTCCAATTGTAAATATGCACATCTGAACCGCAGATAGCGCCCATTTTTACTTTAATTAAGACCTCTTTAGGTCCAGGCTTAGGAGTTTTAATATCTTTGAGTACTGCTCCCTGGCCCGGATTTTCTTTTAAAATTGCTTTCATTTTTATTCTCCTTATCTATAAAAAATTAGTTACCCAAATCCCCCTTTTCCCCATCCCCCTCTTTTCTAAAGAGGGGTTAGGGGAGATTATACTCCTCTTTTTTAAAGAGAGGTTACGGGAGATTATTTCCCTCTTTTCTAAAGAGGGGTAAGGGGAGATTATTTCCCTCTTTTTTAAAGAGGGATTAGGGGAGATTAGCCCTCTTTATTCTAATGGTTACCCAGTAGAGATTATATTTCTTCATATATCTTTTCTAATACTTCTTCGATATTTTCTAAAATTTCATTATTAGAAAACCTCAAAACTTTGATTCCTAAAGCATTAAGATAATCGTCTCTTTTCTTATCTTTTTCCACTTCTTCATCAAAATAATGTTGGCCGCCGTCAATTTCAATTGCCATCTTTGCTTTTGGACAATAGAAATCAACGATATAGTTGCCTATTATTCTTTGTCTATATATTTGTAGGCCTTTTAATTGTTTTTTTCTTATTTTTGCCCAAAGCAATCTTTCGGCACTGGACATATTTCTTCTTAGTTCACGGGAGAGTTTTTTTAAATTTAAGTTGTAAAATAATTTGGTATTTTTCATAATCCTTTTTATTAATCCCCCCTATCCCCCCTTTAAAAAAGGGGGGTAAATATTAACCTCCCTTCCCCACTCCCTTCTTTTCTAAAGAGGGGCCGGGGGAGATTATACCCCTCTTTGTTAAAGAGGGGTTAGGGGAGATTATACTCCTCTTTTTTAAAGAGAGGTTAGGGGAGATTATTAAAAACTTCTCATTCCAAACACAATTTGCTTTCATAACATTTTTTCCCTAAACAGTCAAATGAGAGGATTTTTAAAATCTCTTGCAATAATTTTCTACCTTTTTTAAAATGACGCCAGCATAAAAAACCAAGGGGGAGAAGAATGGGAGAGCGAGTAGGAATTGTGGGAGTTTACCAGACTAAATATGAACCCCGTAAAATATTTGATAGTTATCCAGAATTAGTCTTTGAAGTATGCCATAAAGTTTTGGAAGAAAACGGATTAACTATCGAAGATATGGATCAGATTATCACCAACTCTCAAGACTTCTGGGATGGACGGACTATTTCTAATAGAACAGTAAGCGAAGCTTGCGGATCAGTTTTAAGGTCAGAGTCAAAAGTAGCTATGGATGGCAGTTTTGCCGTTTTTTATGCAGCGATACGTATTCTCTCGGGCTGTTATGACTCTTGCCTGCTCGTCTCCCATTGCAAGATGTCCGAAGGGGAGCCTCATTTAATAAATAATGCCATGTTTGATCCGCTTTACCAACGCATTATGGGATTCGATGAGTTATCTACATGTGCCTTACAGGCCAGGAGATATATGTGCAAATACGGAATTACTGAAGAGCAATGTGCGCAAGTAGCAGTGAAAAATTTAGGCAATGGGCAGAAAAATCCCTATGTTCATCGGGGAAAGAAAGTATCCGTGGAGGAGGTGATGAAATCCCCCGTGTTGGCTGACCCCATCAAAGAACTTGAAGCATATCCGATAACTGATGGGGCTTGCGCTATGATTTTAGCCAATGAGGAAAAAGCGCGTAAATGGTCATCCACTCCAGTTTGGATTACG
>CAZAGD010000040.1:0-5080 GCA_964484485.1 uncultured Syntrophaceae bacterium | reverse complement strand
GAAATGGCATCAAGAGGAATGATGATTTCATAGCCATATAATCGAGCTGAACCAGCCGTATGGAGAACACAGATATTAGCCACCGTTCCTGTAATAATCAGGTTTTTAATTTTCATTTGCCGTAGAAGAAGGTCGAAATCCGTGGCAAAAAAGGCATCATAAGTTCTTTTATGAATATAAAAATCTTTGGGGGTTGGTTTTAATTCTGGAATAATTTTTACTCCTTCCGTACCTTCTACTGCATGCGGAGGCCAAATGGAGAATTCAGCATCATCGGGACGATGCCAATCCTGGGTGAAGAAGATCGGCACTTTTGCTTGGCGGGCTCTTTGGATTAAACGGCGAATAACTGATATAGTCTTCGGAGCTTCGGGAACGAAAAGTTTCCCTTGGGGATGGACAAAATCATGTTGCATATCCACAACTACTAATGCAGTAGTTTTAGGATTAAGACGGATTTTGGGTAACACCTTATATTCTGGGACGGTTACTTGCATAAAAATTCCCTTTCATGCTCCTTTCTCCTTGTGTGTGGAGAGGGTTCGAGTGAGGGGTTTAAAACGGCAGATGTCATTTATTTAATACTCCCTTTAATAAATAATTTTTAGCATAAATTTTTAATGGCTGCAAGGAACTTAATTCCCTCTTAAGAAAAGAGCGATAATCTCCCCTGACCCCTCTTTAGGAAAGAGGGGAAAATCTCTCCCATACCCCTTTTAGGAAAGAGGAGGAATTTACTTGCCTTAATTAACCCCTCCCAGCCTCCCCTTAAGATAAGGGGAGGCTGGAAGGTCTATCATTAAGATAAGGGGAGGGTAGGTGGCGTTATGATTTGCCTTAGGATGATATCAATTCTAAGCCTTCCACATGATTTTATGGGATGGCCACGCTCCTCTGCGTGATGTGCAGCAAAGCTAACCATGACGCGGAAAAAAATATATTAGAAGTGCCGGGGAAAATCAAAGATAATCTCCTCTGGCCCCTCTTTAGCAAAGAGGGAATAATCTCCCCTAGCCCCTCTTTAAAAAAGAGGGGGAGTAATCTCCCCCAGCCCCTTTTTTAAAAAAAGAGGGGGAAATATCTCCCCTGACTCCTTTTTAGAAAAGATGCGGGTAAAAAAGGGAAATTTGCTTTTGCTTGACTTTCCAAAGCTAATTGGTTAGAAAAGAAATTAATATTAGAAAAAAGGACAATTTTCATGAATAGCGTACTAAAAGGGATTTGTGTTTTGGATATTTCGACGTTAATCGCTGGGCCATACTGCGCTATGATTTTAGGCGTCATGGGAGCGGAAGTAATTAAAGTGGAGCATCCTGAGGGAGGAGATCCAGCAAGAGCTATGGGCCCTCCTTATGTTAAAGGGCAAAGTGCCCTCTCTCTTAGTGTTAATTTAAATAAAAAGAGTCTGACTCTTGATCTGAATCAAAAAAAGGGGAAAGAGATTTTTGGGAAACTCTTGGCAAATTCCCAAGTAATTGTGGAAAATTTCCGACCCGATATAGTTGAAAATTTAGGCTTGGATTACGAAACGCTGAGTAAAGAGCGGCCTGATATTGTTTATTGTGCGATTACCGGTTTCGGAGAAAAAGGTCCATATCGCATGAAAGCCGGCACCGACACTATTTTTCAAGGCATGGGCGGAATAATGACCATTTCTGGAGAGCCGGGAGATCCGCCTTTGCGCTTGGGTGTCCCCATTGCCGATATGACTACAGGAATATATGCGGCCTTGGGAGTAATGATGGCTTTATATCATCGCGCCGAAACCGGGCAAGGGCAAAAAGTAGAAATTTCCCTACTGGATTCGCTTATCGCCCTGCAGGCGCCCCGGATGATGGAATATTTTGTTACTGGGGAAAATCCAGTTCTAACCGGCCGTTCTAGCCCTTTCGGAGCTCCCATTCAATTTTTCGAAACCAAAGATGGCTATATAAATATTTCCGTATTTCTCGATAAATTTTGGCGAAAACTTTGTCAGGCCTTGGAAATTGAACATTTGACATTTGATCCCAAATTTGCCAAGAATGCTGACCGGATGCAAAACCGCAAAGAGTTAGAAAAAATATTAAGCGAGATATTTTTAAAACGGACCACGGCAGAATGGCAAGCGATTTTAAATAAATTTGATGTCCCTAATGGTCCCATTAATACTTACAAAGAAGTTTTTCACGATCCCCAAGTACAACATAACCGGATCTATCAGGAACTTGCCCACGAAATTTTAGGATCGTATCGTTATTTAGGTTTACCATTTCATTTGACCAATACTCCGGGAGTTTTAAAGAGTCCCCCGCCGCTTCCTGGCGAGCATAATGAAGAAATACTTACCAAATTAGGTTATACTAAGAAGGAAGTAGAAAAATTGAAAAAAGAAAAGATTATTTAGAGAGGAAACATAAAAATTATGATAACTAAACGGGCCCAAGAGATACCACCATTTTTAGCCATGGAAGTTATGGAAGCCGCTTCGGTTATGGAAAGACAAGGAGAAGATATTATTCACTTAGAAGTCGGCGAGCCCGACTTCGACACACCAGATTGTATCAAAGAAGCAGCCTGGAAGGCGATGCGCGACGGAAAGACGCATTATACGCATAGCTTAGGCATCTTAGAATTAAGGGAGGCCATTGCTGAGCAGTACCATGAAAAATATAAAGTAGAGGTTAGCCCCGAGCAAATTTTGGTTACCTCGGGAACTTCACCGGCTATGCTCCTTTTATTCATGAGTCTTTTAGAGCCGGGGGATGAAGTTATTTTGCCCAATCCATATTATGCCTGTTACCCCAATTTTGTGCGTTGGGCTGAAGGGAAACCTGTGTTTGTCAATGTTTATGAAGAAGAAGGTTTCCAATATCGGCCGGAAGAAATCAAGCCCCTAATTACCTCGCGAACTAAAGCTATTTTTATCAATTCACCCGCCAACCCTACAGGTAACTTGATGCCTCGCGAACGCATGCAAGAAATAAGCGAATTAGGAAAAACGATTGTTTCGGATGAGATTTATCACGGGTTGGTCTATGAAGGAAAGGAACATTCCATTTTGGAATTTACTAAAAACGCCTTTGTGATTAATGGATTTTCTAAACTTTACGCCATGACGGGCTGGCGCCTGGGTTATTTAATTGCGCCCCCAGAATTTATTCGGCCTTTGCAGAAGATGCATCAGAATTTTTTTATTTCGGCCAATGCTTTTGTCCAATGGGCCGGAGTTGCGGCCCTGAAAGAAGCTGGGGAAGATGTAAATAGAATGAAGAACCTTTATAACGCCCGCCGCCAATTTATATTGTCCAAACTTCGGGAACTGGGGTTTGGAATAACCGTGGAACCAACGGGGGCGTTTTACATTTTGGCTAATGCTAAGGCTTTCACGAACAATTCTTTCGAATTTGCTTTTGATATTTTAAAGAAGGCTAAAGTGGGCTGCACGCCCGGCATAGACTTTGGTTCCAATGCTGAAGGTTATATCCGTTTTTCCTACGCCAATTCTTTAGAGAATATCGATGAAGCCATGCGCCGGCTCAAAAATTATCTGGATAAATGGTAGGGAGATGGCCCCCAAGATAGTTTCTGCTGAATTTGTGAAAAGTGCTACGAAACCTTCTGAATATCCCAAGGGCAATTATCCAGAAATTGTCATGGCCGGAAAATCCAACGTGGGCAAATCGTCATTAATCAATACCCTGGTAAATCGCAAAAATTTAGCCAGGATTAGCTCCCGCCCGGGTAAGACCCAGGTGATTAATTTTTATTTGATCAATAAAAAAATTTCTTTAGTAGACCTTCCGGGCTATGGCTATGCGCAGGTTCCTTTGGCGGTGAGGAAGAACTGGAAACCTATGGTGGAGAGTTACTTACAAACCAGAAAGGAAATTCGCTTAGTGATCCTCATCTTGGATGCCCGAAGAGGCACTTCGGCCGAAGATTTGGCTTTAGTTGATTGGCTGGATTTTCATAAAATTCCTTGCGTATTGGCTCTTACTAAAGCTGATAAGCTATCGCAGATTGAAAGAGCCCGGCAGAAAAAAATAATATCAGAAATTCCCCTCTTGGCTGATAGAAAGATGGTATTTTTTTCGGCTATGACTGGCGAAGGAAAGGACGACCTTTGGAAAATAATCCAGCAATATTTGGGTTAAAGCCCCAGAGCATTCATTTTTTTCTCTGGAGAATATTAATTAATCTTCCCGGATAATTGGTAATGATCCCATTAACGCCCCAATCAACAAACTTGCGCAATTCCTCTTCTTCATTCACTGTATAAACATTTACTATCATCCCCAGACCTTTGATGCGGTCAATTTTTTCTTTATTGAGAAAGTCCTTTCTCAGGTTTAAAACCTCAAAAGATTTTCCCTTGGTAATCTCGGCAATGAAGTTCCACTCGCGATGATAAAGAATAGCGACGTATGCCCGAGGTTCAATTTCGCGGATTTTTTCTATTGCTAAGGGATTGAAGGAAGAAAAGATAACATCTTTGAGCATCCCCGCTTGGTGCACTTCTTTTAAAGCCTGTTCAGCCAATTCACTTACGGAATAAAGACCGTGGGATGGCGATTTGATCTCAATATTCACTAATATTTTCCCTTTGGCTA
The DNA here is from genome assembly GCA_964484485.1 of uncultured Syntrophaceae bacterium. Classification (GTDB taxonomy): domain Bacteria; phylum Desulfobacterota; class SM23-61; order SM23-61; family SM23-61; genus CAZAGD01. Next base: position 488 of record CAZAGD010000040.1, on the reverse strand, counting down.
AATTGAGGACTTCAGATAGAGTTGGGATTCTTTCTCCTTTAAAATCCGGGCTAAACCAAAAACCAGCGTCAAATTTTTTTAATTCAGCCAGCGCAAATTCAGCCACACGGCCAAGCCCATTGGTTGTTCTTTCTAAAGTTTCATCGTGGATAACCACTATTTGCCGATCCTTGGAAAAGTGAATGTCAAATTCAATCATATCGCTGTTAGCTTCAATAGCTTTTTTGAAAGCGGCCAGAGTATTTTCCGGGGCTTCCCCAGAATAACCGCGGTGGGCAATTACCATTATGGGATATTTTGTGGGCCAAGATGGTTTTAGTTCATCTTTTAGAGTAGCACAACTCATTTCTCCTCCTAAAATCAGAATCAATGAAATATATAAAAAATGAGACAATAATTTTTTAGGCAGCAAAAAATTCATTTGCTTCTCCTTTAGGCAATAATCTCCCCCAGCCCCCTCTTTAAAAAAGAGGGGAGTGGTTTTTTGA
>CAZAGD010000039.1:0-5552 GCA_964484485.1 uncultured Syntrophaceae bacterium | reverse complement strand
CCCGCCATTCTTTGCGGAAAGAAGGTGGATAAGTATATAGACGTTAATTTCTAGCCGATTTTAATTTCGCCCCGCTTGCTTCTGCCAGAGGCAGGCCTGAGCCGTATCAAGCTATTTACCAAAAAACTGATCGACGGTCAGGTTTTTAACTTGTTGACATCCCTTTTGGGCGTGTTAGAATTTAAAAAAATTAATAAAGATTGTTCAAGAAACTGATTGCGCGTTATAGCTGGAGAATTAAAGGGAAAGAAGCTATTTTCGGTCAAAGGGATGCGGTTGAGGCCTACCTCTGATCGAGTGCGCGAGGCTATTTTCGACATTTTGCAAGAAAGAGTGCCTGGAAAGAAAGTTTTAGATCTTTTTGCTGGGACGGGAGCGTTGGGAATAGAAGCCTTAAGCCGGGGAGCGGAGAAGGCCATCTTCATAGAACATAATTCGCATATTTTGACAGCCTTGCGCAGAAATATTAAAGAATGTGGGCTGGAAGAGAAAAGTGAAGTTCTCCCTTGCGACGTTTGGCAAGGCCTGAGAATATTAGCTGTTAGAGGTGAAGCGTTCGATCTAATTTTTATTGATCCGCCTTATGCCCAGGGATTGGTTAAGAAAACCCTTAAAGAGCTAAGTCAAAGAGGCCTTGTAGCACCCCAAGGGCTGATCATTGCGGAGCATTCTTTAAAAGAGGATTTGTCTGTACCTTTTCCCTGGGAATTAATAGATAGGCGCCAGTATGGGATAACAAACATTTCTTTTTGGCGGCTTTTTAGCGAAAAATGATCGTTTAAAATAAGAACGATAAATTGCTGAGGTTAAATTATGAATGAAAAAGTTGCTGTCTATCCGGGATCATTTGATCCCATTACTAATGGCCATGTAAATATTGTGGAAAGGGCTTTAGCTATCTTTGATAGGGTGATTGTAGCTGTGGCCCATAACCCGAATAAAGTCCCTCTTTTTTCCGTAGAAGAAAGGGTAGAAATGATAAAGGTTGCTTTAAAGAATGATCCTCGGGTAAAAGTGGCTGCTTTTCAAGGTTTATTAGTAAATTTTGTGGAGGAGCAGGGGGCCCAGGTAATTATCCGAGGATTGCGTGCCCTTTCTGATTTTGAATACGAATTTCAGATGACTTTGATGAATAGAAAATTAAATCGTAAGGTTGATACCATATTCTTGATGACCGGCTTTAAGTGGTTCTATACGAGTTCGAAGATAATTAAAGAGGCGGCTTCTTTAGGTGGTTCGGTCCGGGGGTTAGTCCCAGAAATAGTTCACCAAAAATTAAAAGAAAAATTCCCTCTTTACCGCAATGTTCCTTGAAAATTAAATTACCGCGGAGAGCGGCAAGGGCGCGGAGGCATAAAAATTATAAAAGGGAAAATTAAATTTTTTATAAAAGAATAAAATAAAATTGGGAAAATATAATTGGAAAAGGAGAGCTTTATGAAATTAGCGGAAAGAGTAAATAGGATCAAACCGTCTCCTACTTTTGCGGCTGCCGCTAAAGCAGCGGCTATGCGGGCCCAGGGGGTAGAAGTTGTTAGCTTTGCGCAAGGAGAGCCAGATTTTGATACGCCCGAAAATATTAAAGAGGCAGCTTACCAGGCTATAAAAGAAGGGGTGACTAAATATACACCAGCTGCAGGGTTTCCGGAGCTGAAGGATGCCATTATCCAAAAATTTAAAAGAGATAATGGCTTGATATACGACCGCGCCCAAATTCTCGCCTCCGCTGGGGCTAAACTCTGCATTTATAATCTGGCTCAAGCCTTATTTGGTGCGGGCGATGAGGTTATAGTCCCCGCTCCTTACTGGGTTTCATATACGGATATCGTTTTACTCATGGATGCCCAACCGGTAATAATTCCCACCCAGGAAGAAGGGGGGTTCAAAATTACTCCTGCCCAACTCCAAGCCGCGATTACACCGCGAACTAAAGCGATTATTCTGAATAGCCCCAATAACCCTACAGGAGCAGTATATTCAGCCCAAGAATTAAGAGAGTTAGCGGATATTCTTTTGGCCCATAAAATTTTAATTATCGCCGATGATATCTATGAAAAATTCGTTTATGATGGGATTGTTTTTACAAGTATCGCCTCTTTGGGAAAAGAGGTGCAAGACCAGACGGTAGTAATTAATGGCGTCTCTAAAACTTACGCGATGACGGGTTGGCGAATAGGGTATGCCGCCGGGCCAAAAGATATTATTGCCGCCATGGATAAAATCCAAACTCAGAACGTCTCTAATCCGGTTTCTTTTTGTCAAAAAGCAGCTATTGAGGCATTAACTGGCCCGCAAGAATCTGTGCTGAAAATGGTAGCCGAATTTGATCGGCGACGAAAATATATTGTGGAGCGTTTAAATGCTCTTCCCGGAATTACCTGTTCACTTCCCGCAGGGGCTTTTTATGCCTTCCCCAATATTACCGGGTTATTCGGTAGAAAGTGGAAAGGTAAAGTAATCTCCAATTCGGCCGATGTAACTGACTTTTTCTTGGAAGAAGCTCGGGTAGCGGTAGTGGCCGGCTCCGGCTTTGGTGATGATAAATATATCCGTTTTTCCTATGCCACCTCTATGAAAAATATCGAAAAAGGAATGGATCAGATTCAACAGGCTTTAGAAAAGCTTAGCTAAATTAAATAAGTCCTTGGTGAAGCGCCCTAAAATAATCTTGCAGGATAGTTTCGTGATCAAAGGCTAAAGGAGAAGGGAGATTCCCTTCGTAAAATACTTCGGCCTTCTCGGCGTCATCGCTGGGGCGGAGAACTCCGCTACTGGCCTTAGCTATAAAAACTGTAGAAATAGTATGGCGGCGTGGATCCCGAGCTGGGTCAGAATAAGTGTGAAACTGGCGCAATTCGGAGATCTCGATTCCTGTTTCTTCCCGTGCCTCTCTAATAGCTGCTTTTTCCAACGGTTCGCCGTAATCTACAAATCCTCCGGGTAAAGCCCAGGCCCGCGGAGGATTTTTGCGAAAAATAAGCACGATCCCTCGGCCTTTATCTGTAACTACCTCAATGATTATATCCACGGTGGGTACAGGATTTAGGTATTGAAACACGGGTGTGCCACACTTAGGGCAGAGGATCTCTTTTCCTCTCATGTTCTATTCTCCTTTTGATTCCCATCCGTCCATGGTTTAGGTGGTTCTTTTAATTCCTTGACACCTGCTTCCTTTTTTGTTATAAATTTAGTACATTATTAACAAAAAAAACAATGTTCAAAAGCAAAAATTTCAAGAATTGGAGTGAAAAGTTTTCCTCAGCTTTTGCCTCTCCCCATTGACCTCATATTTACCATATTAGGAGTTGCTTTTTTGGTAAAAGCCTGGAAGAGGAAGAAGCGAATCAATTTTGATAAGCCAATTTTAGCCAATTTTTATAAAAAAAAAATGAAGCTTAAAGGGAAGAATATAGTTTTAGGAGTTACCGGAGGGATAGCTGCATATAAAGCGGCAGAATTGGTAAGGGAGCTGGTGCGGGAAGAAGCGCGAGTCCACGTGATTATGACTCAAAATGCCCAGGCTTTCATAACTCCGCTCACTTTGCAAACGCTTTCCGGAAACCCAGTAATAACGGAACTTTTTAACTTATTTGCTGAAGCCAAGGTGGGGCACATTGCTTTAGCAGACATGGCCGAAATGGTAATTATTGCCCCGGCCACGGCTAATATCATTGGCAAAATTGCCGCCGGTATAGCTGATGATATGCTAACTACTGTTGTTATGGCTACCAGAGCTCCAGTTTTAATTGCCCCTGCTATGAATGTCCATATGTGGGAAAATCCCATCTGCCAGCAAAATGTAGCTAAGCTGCGTTCTTTAGGATACTATTTCGTTGATCCAGCTGTGGGCGAATTGGCTTGTGGGTATGCAGGGAAAGGCCGATTGGCGGAAATTTCGGATATTATAGAAGAGATTAAAAACCTCTTTTCACCAAAAGATTTTGCCGGAAAAAAAATACTGGTCACTGCCGGACCAACTACCGAGCCATTAGACCCGGTGCGGTTTATATCTAATCACTCTTCGGGCAAGATGGGTTTTGCTCTAGCCCGGGCAGCTTTAAGGAGAGGGGCCGAAGTTACGCTTATCAGCGGTCCAACTGCTCTTTCCCCTCCTAAGAAAAGCAAATTCATTAACGTGCGCACGGCTCAAGAGATGCGCCAAGCAGTTTTAGAAAATTTTTCAGAGGCTGATTTTCTGCTTATGGCCGCTGCCGTCTCCGATTATCGTCCCAAAGAGATGGTAAAACAGAAAATAAAAAAGACAGCTTCTAAGATCAGCTTGGAATTAGAACAAAATCCAGATATACTGGCGGAAATCGGCCAAATTAAAGATACGCGGGTAGTCGTAGGCTTTGCCGCCGAGACCGAAGACTTAATAAAAAACGCGCAAAAAAAACTGACCGAAAAAAATTTAGATTTGGTTGTGGCTAATGACTTGACCATGCCTGGAGCAGGTTTTGCAGTGGACACAAATATCGTCAAAATATTAGATCGCTCAGGAAAAGTGGAAGAGCTTCCTTTACTGACTAAAGAAGAATTAGCAGACCGTATTCTGGATCATCTTAAAGGTCTTAAAAAATCATGAAACAGGAACAAGCATTCCCGATAATAGGATCTTATGCTCGCCGATTTTGGCTCAAAGAAACCATAATCGGGTTGCGCCATTATCTGGAAGAAGAAATGGAACTTGGCTGGGAAGGTTGGGAGAATAGCTCGGGAATTAAATTAGGCCAAGAAATTTCTTCGATAGTCAACTTAGACAGCATCCGCCAGGAGTTAGATGATTGCCAGCGCTGCGGATTGCATGCTTCCCGCACCCGGATTGTTTTTGGTGCGGGTAATCCCCATGCCGAACTGGTTTTTATTGGCGAAGCTCCCGGAAGAGAAGAAGATCTGCAGGGGGAACCGTTCGTGGGCCAAGCAGGACAGCTTCTCACCCGAATTATCGAAGCAATAGGACTAAGTAGACAAAAAGTTTATATAACCAATGTTATTAAATGTCGGCCTCCAGAAAATCGTAATCCCGCTCCAGAAGAAATCGCCGCCTGTGAGCCGTTTTTAATAAAACAACTGGCAGCGATTCGGCCGCGATTGATTTGTGCCCTGGGTACTTTTGCGGCCCAGACTCTGCTGAAGACAGAGGATAAGATTTCTGTTCTCCGGGGTAAATTTCACGTATATCAGGGGATACCCCTTATGCCCACTTACCATCCGGCTTTCTTGCTCCGTAATCCGCAGAAAAAGCGGGATGTATGGGAAGATATGAAAAAATTAAAAAGAGAATACGAGAAACTGCGGGCATTATCGGCTGCGCAGAGTGCCAAATAGGAGTTATTGATGTATAGAAAGTATTTTTATATTTTCATGCTTCTTCTGGGTATGTTTTTAACCTTTCTCCCTTGGGATAGTTCGGGGCAAAGAAAACAAGTAGACGTGATCAAGATCAATGATGCCATAACTCCGGCGGTGGCTGAATTTATCAGCAAGTCTATTGATCAGGCTGTGAAAAACCGGGCCGAATGTCTGGTAATCCAGTTAGACACTCCCGGCGG
>CAZAGD010000038.1:0-45339 GCA_964484485.1 uncultured Syntrophaceae bacterium | reverse complement strand
GAGTAAAAAAAGCAAGGCATAAATTGCAATGTTAATCATTGGATCTATTGCTTTTACTATTTTCGCTTTGTCTTGGATCGTGAATCCGATAATGATTCCGATTGCCATTAATGTTAGGACTGTGAACATATCTTTATATTATTAATCGGAGCAATTAAATATTTACAGTTATCACTCTTATCTTACTCCGTGGTCTGGCTTTATCGAGTTTCCCCAATGAAATTGTGTCGTAATTACGCATAAGAAATAAAACCAAATGCGGCAAGGGACAAGCCCTTGCCCTACATTTGAGGTTTTTTAATTTCTCGTAGGGCAAGCCCTTGGGGCTTGCCGAACCCCGTATTAAGATGTCGTTTATTTTATGCTCACATTAATAAGTGATAGCAACATTTCGTAAAATTTATTTATATCAGCAATTAGACTGACTATCTTCCCTAAGCTTTTCGTGCTAACATGAGTGTAATTCTCGGATTTCTTGCTGTGAGCATGACCTAATAACTCCTGAATATACCTTAAATCAATTCATCCCTCTAAGAGATGTGTGGTAAAACTGTGCCTGATTTAAAGTAGGAATTGACGCTTCTTTCTTTTCCGAAAGATAGACCAGATACTCTTTTATGTCATTATCAGTTATTTCTAAAGGTTTCTTGTGAATCAAATTCAGAAAATCTATGTTGAAGTAAATATAGGCTTTAACGGTTTTATAGCTGTATTTTCTTGAAAGGAGCTCTCTGCGAAAGTCTTCAAGATACCCCTCACCCCCCTCTCCCACAAGAGGAGTGGAGACATTTTTGACACGCAATACGGTACCTATGTGAGCTTCTTCACCTTCAAAACCCTTTAATTTCTTCTCTAATGTTCCACTTGTATTTGGGAAACTCCAGTATTTCTTTTCAGGGTGGCATTTGCGGCCGGGGACATTTTTAACCTTCGCAACCAGCAGAGGATTGTAAGAAAATATTAATACAATAATTCCAGAGTCGTCCTTCGTTATATTCACCCCATAATTATCATCCTTTTGTGAGAGATATTCTTTTGATTACTCTTAACCCCTATCAACCTAATGAATTGCCCAGCACTTTAAGTAAAGTGATGGGTTTAGCTATTTTTCTAGGGAGGAGTTCTCTTTTTAAGTTGTTACAGTTAATTTTTTATCAAAAAATCTCGCCTCACCCCTCTTTGCCAAAGAGTGGGATAAAGAAGAAGGTGTTAGTAGAAAGGGGGTATGAATAGTATCTCTGCCAATATTTTCCTTCCCCATGCTCATGAGTTTATTACGATTTAAAAAATGGAGTCAATAAGAAATTAATGCTCACTGAAGCGAATGAACCTTGTGTTTTGAAGAAATGGAAAAAGGAGACTTAAGTTACAGTCTCTCTTGGGTTAAAAATTGGGTATAGGACAAGGTATCATATACCGTGGCAAGAATTATACCAGCCGAGAAATCAATGAGATTAGAGAAATTGTTCTTGTCTACCGAGACCGAAGCCGCAGGTTTATTTCGTAGGAGATATGTCGCCGGTGAGTGGAGACAACCGAACGGCGTTCTCAAAGACATGATCTGTAGGGAGCTACTGTGGCAGTAAGAGGCTCGAGGTTTGATCGAGCTTCCTCCGTGTAAATAATCCTCTTAATGCGCTCTCCAGGCATCAGATTCAGTATTGCTATGCTCATTTACTTCGGGAAGTGGAGGATATGAGGAAAGAGTTCGCCGAAACCCCTCTTTTGGCCCTTACCATCTATTCTTTCCTGAAGAGAACTCCTAAAACTGATCAACGGTCAGGAAGATCCGAGATTGACAAAGTTGATAACAATATGGCATAAGAATTTCAAATAATAAAAAAGGATAATTCTATGTATAATTTAAAAAATCAAGTGGCTATTGTTACCGGGGCAGGGAGTGGCATTGGAAAGGCCATTGCTTGGCGGCTCGCCCAAGAAGGGGCTGTTATCGTTGCCGCAGATATCAATGAGGAAGCGGTAAAGGAGCTAATAAAAGAAATAAAAGATTCAGGAGGAGAAGGATTGGCCATTAAAACAGACGTGAGTAATTTTGGGGAAGTGCAAAATATGGTTAAAGAAACGTTAGCCCATTTTAATCAAATTGATATTCTGGTGAATAATGCCGGTACAGGAAGCGCTGGCCGGATTGTTGATTATAACGAAGAAGATTGGGATAAGCCGCTGCAAGTTAACCTTAAAGGTACTTTTTTCTGCTCTCAGGCGGTGGCCAAAGAAATGATTCCGCGGCGTAAAGGGAAGATAATAAACATTGCTTCGGTAGCCGGCAAAGCAGGAGAAGAATTTATCGGCGCCTATTGTGCCTCCAAATTTGGGGTTATTGGGTTAACCCAAGTTCTGGCCAAAGAATTGGGGCGGTATAATATTAACGTAAATGCCATTTGTCCTGGATATATTTGGACTCCTATGTGGGCAGAGCTGGCCCGGTGGTTTAAGGAGCACTTTTCTTCTCTGGCCGAAAAGACCTTATATGAAATATTTACCAAAAGAGTAGAAACCGTAACTCCTTTACGTCGTCCGCAAACCCCTGAAGACATAGCAAATTTAACTGCCTTTCTGGTTTCGGAAGAAGCACGCAATATAACTGGGCAAGCGATCAATGTCGATGGCGGAGCTGTGATGCATTAAAAAAATTGCCGCTTTAGAAATAGCCAGTCTGAAGGAGAATTTTTTATGATCGAAATTCGTATTCATGGCCGGGGAGGGCAGGGAGCGGTCGTGGCCTCCAAATTATTGGTTACAGCCGCAGCCAAGGAAGGTAAGAAAGTGCAAGCTTTCCCTTTTTTTGGGGCGGAAAGAAGAGGGGCTCCAGTTGCTGCTTTTGCCCGCATTGACGACCAGAAGATTCGATTGCACAGCGAAATATACAATCCAGATTGGGTAATCGTTCTTGATCCGGTCCTTTATAAGATCATAGATATTACCTCAGGATTGAAAGAAGGTGGCGGAATTATTTTAAACAGTCCCCAAGATCCAGCTAACTTCCCTTTTGCGGAACATTTTCAAATGGCCACTGTAGATGCCAGCAGCATAGCCCTCAAACATAAACTTGGATCGCGCACTGAGCCTATCGTTAATACGGCTATTTTAGGAGCTTTCGCCCGAGTTACTGGGTTAATGAATATAGAAACTTTGGCTAAGACCATAAGAGAATCTGTCCCTATTAAGCCAATAGAAAATGAAGCTGCGGCGCGCGAGGCTTATGAAAAAGTGAAGATTGGTAAACGTTAAAAAAGAAAAGAATTCGGAATATTTTTCCCAAATTTGGCCTACCAAGGAGCGGGCATGGAAGAAAAAATAGTTATCAAAAATTTCCGCGATGTGCCTATTCTTTCTATTTCTCTGCAATCTACGCTTTGGAATAAAACGGGAACTTGGCGATATTTGCGCCCTTATTATACCTCCAGACAAGCCCCTTGCTCTTTAACCTGTCCTTTAGGGCAAGACATTCCTTATTACCTTACGGCCATAAGCGACGGAAAGCTGAACGAGGCTTGGCAAAAAATGCTGGCCGCCAACCCCTTTCCAGCTGTCTGCGGGCGGGTTTGTTACCATCCTTGTGAGCAGGATTGTAATCGCAAGGATTATGATGAGCCTTTAGCTATCCATTTTTTGGAGCGATTTTTAGGAGATTGGGGAATTAAGAATGGAGCCGAAGCAGAAAAACTGGAACCAAAAAAGGAAAAGATAGCGGTCATAGGCGCCGGGCCTGCTGGACTCTCTGGCGCCTACTTCCTGGCCCGCGAGGGATATAAGGTAGAAGTTTTTGAAGCTATGGCCGACCCGGGAGGCATGTTAAGGTATGGTATCCCCGAGTATCGTTTACCTCGGAAAATTCTTTTTCAGGAAATTAAAAGAATTGAGAAATGGGGAGTAAAGATTAAGACGGGCACAAAATTCGGAACTCATTTTGGTTGGGAAGATCTTAAATCTTTTGCGGCAATTTTTTTGGCTACTGGGGCGCATATAGATCAGAAATTAAAAATTCCTGGAAGTGAATTAGAAGGTATTTATACTGGTCTGGAATTTTTAAAAGAAGTTCATACGCAAACAAAGCCAGTTTTGGGGAAAAGAGTAATTATAATTGGTGGGGGAAATACGGCAGTTGATTCTGCCCGCGTAGCTTTAAGATTGGGGAGCAAGGTGACTCTGGTTTACCGGCGGACAAAAGAGGAGATGCCGGCCATTAAAGATGAAGTAGAAGAAGCCATAAGAGAAGGAGTGGAGTTTATATTTCAAGCTGCCCCTTTAAAAATTGTAGGTCAAAAGGGGATAGTCAAGACAGTTGAATTTGGGAAGACCAAACCCGGAAAAGTGACCGGCAAAGGAAGAGGTGTTCCGGAAATTATTAAAGGAACCAATTTTGTTGTGGCGGCGGATAGCCTCATCTTGGCGATTGGCGAAAGGCCAGACCTTTCTTTTTTGCCTCCCGAAATAAAAACCAGAGAAAATTTAATACCTGTAGATGACTGGGGCAGAACGAGTTTGCCTGGGATCTTTGCGGGCGGAGATGCCGCCACTGGAGCAGGTTATGTTTCTGCGGCCATAGCTTCAGGCAAAAGAGCGGCGAAAGCGATAGATCGATTCCTTAAGCAAGACAGCAGCGATTTAAAAGAAATTTATCGGGATAAAGTGACCTTGGAAAAGATTAATTTAGATTATTTTTCACCCGCCCCCCGGCTAAAAAAATCTGCTTTGTCCATAAAATCAAGGTGGAAAAATTTCGCGGAGGTTTACAAAGGAATTTCGGAACAGAAAGCGCGTCAGGAAGCGACCCGTTGTTTCAGTTGCGGAAACTGCATCCAATGTAATGTATGTTTAATGGTTTGTCCTGATGTGGCCATATCGTTTGTCCAAGATAAAAACGAATATATGATAGATTATGACCATTGCAAAGGCTGCGGGATATGTGCCATTGAATGTCCCCGCGCCGCCATGGGGCTGGAGGAAGAAAAATGGAACTGGTAATTTCAGGAAATGAAGCTGTAGCTTACGGAGCAATGCTTTCCCGCGTGCAAGTCATTCCCGCTTATCCGATTTCTCCACAAACTACGATCGTGGAAACTCTGGCGGATTTTTGCGCCAGGGGAGAGCTGAAAGCTGATTTCGTCAAAGTGGAATCTGAACATTCCGCTATGGCCTGCTGCTTAGGCGCAGCTTCGGCAGGGGCACGTACTTTTACGGCCACCTCAGCTCAAGGCTTGGCTTTGATGCATGAATTATTACACTGGGCAGCCGGAGCTCGCTTGCCTATCGTCATGGCCAATGTAAATAGAGCCATGTCCGCCCCTTGGACTATGTGGTGCGATCAGAGCGATAGTCTTTCGCAACGGGATACAGGGTGGATGCAGTTTTACTGTGAAGACAACCAAGAAGTTTTAGATACCATTATCATGGCTTATCGGCTGGCCGAAAAGGTCCTTTTACCCTGCATGGTCTGTTTGGATGGGTTCATTCTTTCCCATACCTATGAACAGGTAGAAATTCCTGATGCTACAGAAGTTGATCAATATCTTCCCCCTTTTAATCCTCCTTTTAAGCTGGATGTGGATGCTCCCCATTCTTTCAATGCCGCCTTTCTGCCTGATGTGTATATGGAACAAAGAGTAAAGATCCAAGAAGCTATGGAGGAAGCAAAAAAAGAAGCGAAAGAAGTGGACAAAGAATTTGGTCAGCGCTTTGGCCGAAGTTATGGGATCATGGAAGAGTATCAAGCGGAAGATGCCGACCTACTTTTAGTAACTTCGGGGACCATCACCGGGACAGGGCGCGTGGTGATTGATGAGTACCGGGAAAAAGGGGAAAAGATTGGGCTTTTGAAGATGAAGATGTTTCGGCCTTTTCCCATGGAAGATATTAGGCGCGTAATGCAGAAAGTAAAAAAAGTGGCCGTGGTGGATCGAAATATTTCCTTCGGGGCCACAGGAATTTTTGCCCAAGAGATCCGTTCGGCCCTGCATCATCATGGCGAAGGGACGGCAGTTTTTGGTTTCATAGCTGGTTTGGGAGGGAGAGATGTCACGCCAGCAACCTTAAGGAGCATTATCGAATATACAAAAGGCCGGGAATATCCCGAAGGGGATATGGCCTGGATGGGGGTAAAACCATGAGGTACGAAAGACCGCCAGAAGAGTTCCTCTATTCAGGACACATTGCTTGCCCAGGTTGTGGTGCTTCTTTAGCCATGCGTTATGCCCTACAAGCTTTAGGAAAAAAGACGATGGTCGTCATCCCTGCTTGCTGCTGGTCAACAGTGGCGGGCTTTTTTCCTTCCACAAGTTTGAAAGTGCCCATTTTGCATACCGCTTTTGAAGCGGCGGCTATTACGGCGGCGGGAGTAAAAAAAGGATTATTGGCGCGGGGAATTACCGATGTTCAGGTAATGGCTTGGGCAGGAGATGGGGGGACATTCGATATAGGTTTACAGTCGCTTTCGGGCTGTGCCGAAAGAAACGATGATTTTATTTATGTTTGCTATGACAATGAAGCCTACATGAACACGGGCATCCAGAGAAGCTCAGCCACTCCTTTAATGAGCTGGACAACTACCACTCCCAATTACGCTCTTAAAGAGACACCCAAAAAGGACATCATGCAAATCATGGCGGCCCACCGGATACCCTACGCCGCTACTGCTTCTCCGGCCTATCCCGAAGATTTTTTAATGAAGATGCGCAAGGCCAAAGAGATAAAAGGATTAAGATTTATCCATATTCTCTCTTCTTGTCCTCCGGGTTGGAAATTTCCCTCTGAGCTTTCGGTGAAAATTTCTCGTCTCGCTGTAGAAACAAAAATATTCCCCCTTTATGAGATTGAAAATGGCCGAAAATATAAATTAACGGTAGAACCAAAGGGCCTTCCCGTAAGTGAATACCTTAAGCTGCAGGGGCGATTTAGCCAGCTTACAGACAAAGACATCAAATCTATTCAGGAGAACGTGGAGGAAGAATGGCAGGCGCTCACGCAAAAAATAGGCCAAAAGAGCAAGATAAAAAATAATTCTAAAGGCGCCTAAAAATTTTATGTTTTCTCCTTATAATTATCTTTTAGGTATTTGTTCAGCCCGTACTTTTCTGCATATAAGTCTTCAAAATTACGCCGCTTTGATTCCGGTTTTGCAAAAGGAATGGGGAATATCTAATGCTGCAGCCGGATCAGTGATTTCAGCCTTCTATGGTGGATTTGTAGTTTCTTTAGTTGGATTAAGTATGCTCACGGATTGGGTTAGTACTAAAAAGGTTTTTCTTTATTCTTGTCTTTCCTTTGCCATAGCCAGTTTGCTTTTTGCCATTTTCGCCGTCAATTATCATTCGGCCGTACTCTTCAGAGGCTTGATGGGCCTGGCCTTGGGCGGAACATATGCCCCAGGTTTGAAATTAATCTCCGAGATATTCGATGCTTCTTGGCGAGGGAGAGCGATGGGGCTTTTTATTGCCGCTGGGTCCATTGGTCATGCTGGTTCTTTAGCTTTAACCGGTTGGGTTACTGCTCATTTTAATTGGCAGATGGCTTTTTTAATTACTTCTCTAATTCCTTTTTTAGGGGCTTTAATTCCTTTTATTGTTTTGAGGAAGATGGAAGAGCAAAAACCTCAGCCCAGGGCCAGAGAATTTAAGAAGGAGCTTTTGGCTAATAAACCAGCTCTGCTCTTGATTGCCGGATATAGTGCTCATGCCTGGGAACTGGAAGGCATGCGGGCCTGGACGCCAGCTTTTCTCATTGCTTGTTATTTAGCACTGGGGTCGACCAAAGATTATGCTTTACAAGCTGGCTCTTCTTTTTCCTCTCTTTTGTATATTATGGGGGTTTTCTCCACCATGATAGCCGGATATCTTTCTGATCGCTTTGGGCGCACCACTATTATCATCTTCATGATGCTGCTGAGCATTTTTTGCTCCTTTTCTCTGGGCTGGTTAATCGGTAATCCCATGGGCTGGATTCTGGCCATCGCCTTCCTTTATGGATTTGCCGTAATTGCTGAATCGCCAGTATTTTCCTCTGGCTTGACTGAAGTTGTCTCCCCCCATTATTTAGGGACGGCCTTAGGATTTCGTTCCCTCATTGGATTTGGAGTTGGAGCATTAGTGCCGACGGTATTTGGTTTTATCTTAGATTTTACTAATCCGGGTCAAAAAGAGAGTGGCCTTAATTATATTCCTGTGTGGGGGTGGGCATTTACCTCCCTGGGATTAGTAGCTTTAATAGGTCCATGGGCCATGCTTAAATTAAGGTCTCTACCAGAAAGTACTTTGATGGCGGGCGGGAAAAAATGAAATGGATGGGCGGAGAATGGTCAACGATGTTTCCTGACCGTTTAAATCCCGCTTAATTCAGGCGGGAGGAAGAGAGGCGAGCCTCTCCCCCTCCCGCCTGTTTCCTGCTGGCGAGAAATTTTAAAACTGTTAGACGGTCAACGATGTTTCCTCTTGCAAAATTTTTAGGTTGGAGTAATCTGGGATTAAAAGATTTCAAATAAAGCGGAAAATAAATAAATATACTGAAGGAGGATAAAAATGCCAGCGAGGTCAAAAGCAATAATTATTAATGAGAGGGACAATGTCGCTACGGCTATTGTGCCTCTTAAAGCCGGAAGCTGGGTTAACTTGGCCACTCAGGGGCGGCAAGAAAAAATAAAAATTTTATCGAATATTCCTATGGGTCATAAATTTGCTTTAAGAGATATAGGAAGTGGCGAAGATGTAATCAAATATGGTGAACCAATTGGGAAGACTACGGCCCCTATTGCCCGTGGGGAACACGTCCATGTGCATAATGTGGTCAGCCATCGGGGAAGAAAGGAAGGTGCCTAATGGAATTTCAAGGATATCGAAGACCTAATGGAAAAGTGGGCGTGCGCAATTATGTGCTGGTAATTCCCAGCGTTATTTGTTCCCTGGGAGCAGCAGAAGCAATTGCGCGCAATCTGAAGGGAGCAACCTACTTGCCCAATGTATATGGCTGTGCCCAAGCAGGAGCGGACCGAGAACAAACTAAACGTACCATAGCCGGAATTGGCTCCAATCCAAATGTTTTTGCCGTATTAATCGTCGGTAATGGTTGTGAAAATCTGCAGGCCAAAGAGCTTGCGGAAGCAATTGCGCCCAGTGGCAAAAGGGTGGAGGTAATAGAGATTCAAGAAGTGGGGGGGACTAAGAAAACAATCGCCCGCGGAAAGAAGATTGTAAAAGAGATGCTGGCCGAGGCTACTATTATCCAGAGAGAGCCTATCCCGGTTTCCGAGCTGATCCTGGGCACGGAATGTGGAGGATCAGACTTCACCTCTGGTCTGGCTTCTAATCCAGCTTTAGGAGCGGCCAGTGATCTATTGGTGGAAGCTGGGGGGACAGTTATTCTTTCCGAGACACCAGAACTCATCGGCGCAGAGCATCTTTTAGCCAAAAGGGCCCGGACACCAGAAATTGGCCAGCAGGTCTTTGATTTAGTCGCTTGGTGGGAGAAAGAAGCCATTGCTACTGGCCAGGATATAAGGGGAACAAATCCTGCTCCTGGAAATATTGCCGGCGGCATAACCACTTTAGAAGAAAAATCTTTAGGCTGCATTTACAAAGGAGGGACAACAATTCTGGAAGAAGTGGTTAAATATGCGTTTCCCCCTTCTAAAAAAGGGCTGGTGCTTATGGATACACCAGGACATGATGTTGATTCAGTCACGGGTATGATAGCCGGGGGAGCCCAAATTTCTATTTTTACTACAGGACGAGGCACGCCAACTGGTTCAGTAATAGCACCGGTAATTAAGATAACGGGCAATGCGGAGACTTATAAGAAGATGAAAGACAATATAGATATTGACGTCAGCGGCATTTTAAAAGGGAAAGAAACTGTAAAAGAAGCAGGGCGGAGAATTTTTGAGGAAATGCTGGCCGTAGCTTCGGGAAAATTGACCAAAGCGGAGAAATTAGGGCAAAGAGATTTTTGCATATTTAAAATTGGTGTTAACTTTTGAAAAGGGAGAGTTAAAGGGAGATTTCTATTTTAAAAATTTAAAAAAATTATTTAGATGGTGGTATAGAAAAGGGATGAGGCGATATGTCTTCTGCTAAAAAGGCCTTAGAAGGGATTAAGATTCTGGATTTAACGCAAATCTATGCGGGTCCTTATTGTTCAATGCTCTTTGCGGATATGGGGGCGGAGGTCATAAAAATTGAACCTCCTTGGGGAGAGATTATTCGGGACAACCCTCCCCTGGTAAAACAAGGAGAGGGAGGTCCCCATGACCGCAGCCGCAGCGGATATTTCCTGACCCTCAATCGCAATAAATTCGGGATTACTTTGAATCTTAAGCACCCCCGGGCCGTGGAAATTTTTAAAGAATTAGTAAAAATTGGAGACGTGGTCATAGAAAATTATGCGCCAGGGGTAATGAAAAGGCTGGGCATTGATTACCCTGTCCTGCGGGAAGTTAATCCGCGAATTATCATGTGCAGTATCAGTGGCTTTGGCCAATGGGGACCTTATTCTGAACGTATGTCCTTTGACATTATTGCCCAAGCTATGAGTGGCCTAATGTCCATCACTGGCCACCCTGATTCCCCACCCACCAAAGTAGGCACATCTTTAGGAGATGTAACCGCTTCTTTACACGCTGCTTTCGCCATTATGGCCGCTCTTTGGTACCGCGAAAAAACAGGGGAAGGTCAATATATAGACGTCTCCATGCAAGAATGTACAGTTGCTATCTTGGAGGGCGCAATCCCGCGCTGGACAATTGGAAAGGAGCTTTTGACCCCCATTGGTTCGATGAATCCCCATGAATGCCCTATGGCTGCTTTCCGGTGTAAAGATGGCTATATAATCATTGCTACGGTTGGGGATGAACACTGGCAGCGCTTCTGCCGCGCGCTTAATAGACCTGATTGGGCTGCGGATCCGCAGTATAAAACCAAGCGTCAGCGCTGGGAAAAGAAATATTTTCTCCAAGAAGAGATTGAAAAAATTACCACCCAATATACCGTGAAAGAAGTGGGCGAGATGTTAGATCGCGAGCGGGTGGCTAACTCGCCCATTTTAAATATTCAACAAGTAGTAGATGATCCTCATCTCCATGCCCGCGGATATTTTGTGGAGGTGGAACATCCTGTCATTGGCCGAGCCAAGATACCCGGGGTACCTTTTAAACTATCCACGACTCCAGGAGCAGTGACTCGACCCTCCCCTTTGGTGGGAGAGCATAACGAACTCATCCTCAAAAAGTATCTCGGGATGAGCCCAGAGGATGTTAAGAGACTAAAGGAAGAAGGAGTCCTTTAGTCCCCTAAGAACAATGCTCTTCGCCAACTTTATTTTACGGAATCCTTCCTAAATATCGGGCAATATTTGGCTCAGCCTGCCGGATAATCAGACGAACTCTAATAATTGAATATCAAAAGTTAGGTCTTTCCCAGCCAAAGGATGATTGGCATCAAGGGTTACCGTTAGTTCTGACGAATCGATTACGGTAACAGCCATAATTTGGCCGTCAGGCTGGCGAATCTGCAAGTGATCTCCAATCTGGGGGTTGAGATCAGGAGGGAGTAAATATTTTTGAACCACGATCACTAATTCATCCAGGTGGGGGCCAAAAGCTTCTTCAGCAGGAACACTGACGGTCTTCGTTTCGCCCGGGTTCATGCCGATGACGGCCTTTTCGAATCCTGGAATAATTTGGCCAAGACCGATAGTGAATTCCAGGGGTTCACTATCCGCAGAGGAACTGAAGATAGTTCCATCTTCTAATTTTCCTGTGTAATGGACTTTTACGGTGTCGCCTTCTTTTGCTTGGGTCATCATTTTCCCCTTTCGATTTTACTGCCTTCTCAGGGCCTTTTGGGTCTCCTGGGAAAGGAAATACTTTTTACCCGGGCGGCTAAAAACCGACCGCTATAAAAATCACTTTCCCCAAAGTCATCTTCGACATTTAGGCTTTATATTAATATAGCAAAGATTTAGTTGAAGATACAGAAAAAACTTCAGGGAATTCAATTTTTATTTCGGCGATTTGGTTATCATAGATGAGCCCTTAGTTTAAAGATAGCAAAATTTTGAATAAGGAAAAAATGTTTGTGATATAATATTCATTAATCCTGCCCACTCGTACTCCTGCCAGGGGGGTGAATATATGAAAATTACCCGCCGAAATTTTATTAAAAAATCAATACTTTGGGCTGGAATGTTTTCTTTCCCAGGGGCGATAGCCTCTGGCCACCCCAAAAAAGAAGAATGGCGCCCAGCTTATGAAAAATTAGAGAGAGAAGGCAAGTTGGCCGCCAAGATCAAACAAGCTTACAACATTTTTAAAGAGTGTCGCTTATGCCCCCGGCAATGTGGAGTAAACCGCTTAAAAGGGGAACGGGGTTTCTGCCAGGCACCGGCCAAATGTATGGTTTATAGCTTTCATCCCCACTTTGGCGAGGAGGTTCCTCTGGTAGGCGAAAATGGTTCGGGTACCATTTTTTTCTCTAACTGCAATCTGCGCTGTATTTTCTGTCAAAACTGGCCAATTTCTCATGAAGGAAGAGGGAAAGAAATAGAAGATGAAGAGTTGGCGGAGATGATGCTTAAGCTGCAAAAAATGGGCTGTCATAACATTAATTTAGTAACACCCACGCATGTCATGCCTAATATCATAAATGCCACTAGAATAGCTTTAAAAAAAGGATTACAGATTCCTTTAGTTTATAATACAAGCGGCTATGAAAGATTGGAGATGCTGAAGATTTTAGATGGTATTGTAGATATTTATTTGCCGGACTTAAAATATATGGATGCCGAACAGGCAGCGAAATATTCAGCAGGAGCCTCTGATTACCCAGAAGTAACTCAAAAAGCGATCTTAGAGATGCATCGCCAAGTAGGTGTTTTGAAAGCAGACAAAAATGGTTATGCTGTGCGCGGTCTAATTATCCGCCATTTAGTAATGCCTAATCGCGTCGCTGGTACAGAGAAATTTGTGAAATGGGTGGCTGAAAACTTGCCCAGGAATACTTATGTAAATATCATGGCCCAATATCGGGTGGAATACAAAGCCTATGAATATCCGGAAATTGCCCGGGGGATTACGGTAGAGGAGTTTTTGGAAGCAATGAATTGGGCTCGCCAATATGGCTTAATTAATTTAGATCCCAAATCAGTAGCTATCTGGAAATTTTATAATCGCCGCCAGAAAGGATGAATTGATTAATTTAGCCATGCATCTTTTTTTCGAAGATATAGATAGCCAAAAAAAAGCTAAGGAGGGCCGAGGCAGTTAAAATAATTAAATAGCTAATCACCATATTCCCATTCAATAAAGCCAGACGGGCACCATCAAATAAGGCTGTGCTCGGGATTGCTTTGATGTAAGGTAAGATCCTCTCTGGATAAGCTGAAAGGGGGAAGAAAAGCCCGGCAAGAAAAATAATGGGCATGATAATGACCGCTTCCACGCGCCCTAAATTTTCAGGTTTGTCAATGAGCGTTCCACAAAGAGAGCCCAGACAAGAAAAGATAATACAGCCAAGAAATATATAGAGAAGATAAACTAAAAGATAAGCCAGCCGAAATTGAAATCCGGTTAAAAAAAATAAGGCTATTCCTACGGCCACTCCCTTAAAAAAACCCGAAGTAAACCCGGAGATTATTTTGCCGATGATGATCTCGGTAACCGTAATAGGGTTAACGCGGTATTCATCAATAGTCTTCTGGACAATCCGATGAAACCACATGCCCCAAGCACTGTCATCAAAAGCCGCCAATACCGCCGTCATGGAAATAAGACCGGGGACTACAAAAATGGCGTAAGGGATGCCTTCAATATCTTGAATATACCCCTTTAGTCCCAGCCCAAAAGTGAGAAAAAAAGTCAAAGGAAAGGAGAGGACAGTAGCCATTTCTGAAAAAAGATTACGTCTTAAGACTAACATGTCCCTTTGCCAGACCCAGGTGGCACCTCTCATCATGTTCTTAAACTCCGACCAGTTAATTTTAGGAAGACATCTTCTAGAGAAGGTTGATGGGAGCTAATTTTTTTTAGGTCAGGAGGATCAATCCTCTCTACCAGACTTCCTAAGCTGCCCCCTTTTTGTAAACATACTTGAATCTGTCCATCCTGAAGATTAACTTTTTCGACAAAGGGTAACTGGCGAATAATCTGGAAATATTTTTCTGCTTGTTGATAAACCTCTATCGCATAATACCTATTATCCTGGACCATTTCTTTAAGTTGGCCAGAGGTTCCCGAAGCAATCAACGTACCATGGTCAATAATAAATATCTGGTCGCAAAGGAAATCTGCTTCTTCCATATTATGGGTAGTAAGAAAAATGGTTCTTTGCCCTTTGAGGGAAAGAAAATAATCCCAGATTAACCGCTTGGCTTGCGGATCCAACCCCGTAGTCGGTTCATCCAGGAAAAGCACTTGGGGATCGTGAACGAGGGCGCGGGCCACCACTAACCTTCTTTGCATGCCTACGGAAAATTTATTAGGAAAGTCGTGTTGCCGTTCGCTAAGGCCCATGAGGGAAAGGAGTTCATCTATTTTCCGTTTATAGCCGGCGGGTTTCATCCCATGCATTTTAGCGTGCAAGATGAGGTTCTCTCGAGCAGTGAGATAACGGTCGAGATTATTTTCTTGAGGCACTACCCCGATTAAGCTCCGCACTTTGGCCGCTTCCCTTACCACATCAAAACCGCATATTTTAGCCCACCCCGATGAAGGTTTGATCAGAGTGGTAAGAATATTTACTAAAGTAGTTTTCCCGGCCCCGTTAGGACCTAAAAGACCAAAGACTGTTCCCTTAGCCACAGAGAGAGAAATACCTTTGAGGGCTTGGAGATGGCCATAATTTTTGGTAATATCGCGGAGATCTATTTCCGGTTGTCTGACATTGTCCATTTTTCAAAATCAGCTAAATTTTATTGGGGAAGCTAATTAATAAAATAACAGATGATTTAGCAGTCAGCAATAAGCAAAAAAACTAACTGATGAACACTTTTAAAAATTCGTAACTAATTCAGGCGGAAAGGAGAGAAGCTAACTAAGATAAAGAAAAGAAATAAAACTTTTAGATGGTCAGGATGAAAATAAAACTAAATTTATTTACTTCTTTTAACCTTCTCTGTTAAAATTTTTGGAGATAGAGATATTTGTTGCGATTAAGAGAATTTTTGGGGAGGAGAATATGCAAGAATTAAAGCGGATGTATAGGACAATAATGGAAGACCATTTCCCCGAAAGAATGATTATCCAATTTGGTAATCAAATTCTTGTTTATCGGAAAAAAACTTGGAAAATTCCGGATGAAAATACGGGAGAACTGATTGAAAAAGGGTTGCGCTACGGAGAGAATCCAGGGCAGGAAGCTGCGCTTTATGAGTTGATTAATGGAAATTTAGTATTAGGAAATTGCGAGTTCATCGGCCCTGGGAAAGGGTTAGTCAGCGCCATCTCCGAGGAAGAGATGCTGCAGGCCGGAAAACATCCGGGAAAGATAAACTTTACTGACGCGGACAATGCCTTGAATATCTTAAAGTATCTGATGGACCGGCCGGCCGCCGCCATTATGAAACATAATAATCCCAGTGGCGTGGCCTATGGAGAAAATTTGGCCGAAGCTTATTACCGGGCAAATATGGCCGACCGCATTGCCGCCTTTGGTGGATGTCTGGCTGTAAACCGAGCGTTAGATAAAAATACGGCGGAACTGGTGAGCGAAAACTATTTGGAAGTATTGGTCGCGCCCGATTACGAAGAGGGCACGTTAGAAATTTTAAAGAAGCGCCGGCCTAATTTGCGTATATTGCGTGTGCCGCGCCTGGACCGTTTAGCGGAATATAGAGATATCCGTTTTGTGGATTTCAAGTCGCTCATCGATGGGGGGATAATTGTCCAGCAGTCTATGATTAACAAGATTCGGAGCAAGCAAGATTTTCAAAAAGCCACCGCTGTTTATAAAGGTCAAGTTTATACCATTGAAAGAGAACCAACCGAAGAAGAGTATGCCGATATGATTTTTGGCTGGGCTGTAGAGCAAGGGGTAACGTCAAATTCGGTCCTTTACGTTAAGAATGGGCAAACAGTAGGAATTGGTACTGGAGAACAGGATCGGGTGGGCGTAGCCGAGATAGCTGTCTTCAAAGCATATACTAAATATGCTGATGCCCTCTGCTTTCAAAAATACGGCATTCCTTACAAGACGCTGGAGATGGAGATTGCTCGAGGCAAACGCGACCGCGAAATAAAAGAAGAAATAGACCGGCAGACTAAGGAAGCTCATGGAGGAATTAAAGGCTCAGTCATGGTTTCTGATGCTTTTTTTCCCTTCCGGGATGGTGTAGATGTGGGGATTAAAGAAGGAGTCACAGCCATCGTCCAGCCGGGCGGCTCTGAGCGGGATTTTGAGTCGATTATAGCTTGCAACGAAGCTCGTCCGCAAGTGACTATGGTTTTTACGGGACAAAGAGCATTTAAACATTAGGATTTACTCGGGGCAAAGAAGTTAGTCATCCTTTATCGTTAAAAAGCATCCGGACCGGAGAGGAGGAAGGAAGACAAAAATAAGTAAACCAGGAGAAAGGAGAAGTTTGAAAATGGCCAAACCAGAGATAGAATTTATTGATCCAGACACCAATTTTCCCTGGCAACCAGTAGCCGGGGATACCTTAGGAATTAAAGAAAAAATTTTAAGCGCAGATCCAGAGACGGGGTCTTATACGCGTCTTTTAAAATTTCCTCCGGGCATAAGAACTAAAGAAACCTTATGCCATGATTTTTGGGAAGAAGTACTTATTTTAGAGGGTGAGTTGATTGATTTAGGGAAGAAACAAACTTATGGGGCAGGTTTTTATGCCTGCCGTCCCCCTGGAATGAAACATGGACCTTATGAAATTCCGCGGGGATGTGTGACTTTCGAAATTAGATATTATTTGAAATAATTTGCCCAAATTTTAGGTGTTGGATAAAATTGATGTGGAAGAAGGGCATAGCCCATTATGTTTATCCTAACCTTGGAGCTCGGCCGAGTTTGAAGAGGTAGCAGGAGGCGGAGACTCCTTTTCTCTTGGGCATACGATGAAGGCCGGAACAAATTAGGGGGTTTTCTTTATGCGGATGAAAAAATTTTCCTTTTATAACCCTTCTTCGCTGCCGGAAGTATGGGAGCTCCTGGAACGTTATGGTGAGCGGGCTAAATTAATTGCCGGCGGCACAGACTTAGTGGTCCAGATGAAGAGCAAACTCGTATCCCCGGAAGTGGTTATTAATTTATTGCCCCTCCGGGAGCTCCAGGGGATGGAGATAAGGGACGGGCATTTACGTATAGGCGCATTGGTGACCCATGCCGCTTTGGCGAACTCTCCTCTCCTACGAGAAAATTGGGCCATTTTAGCAGAGGGGGCGCACAAAATCGGCTCTCCCCAAATTCGAAATATAGGGACTATCGGAGGAAATTTAGTTAATGCCTCCCCTGCTGCAGATACTGCTCCAGCTCTTCTGGCCTTAGAGGGAAAAGTAGTCTTGGCCAGCAAGAGAGGAGAAAGACAAATTCCGGTGAATTCTTTCTTTTTAGGCCCGGGAATGACCATCTTAGAAAAAGACGAAGTGCTAAAAGAAATTTTAATTCCAGTCCCTCCAGCAGGGGCCCAGGGCACTTTTTTGAAATTGGGCCGACGAAAAAGTTTAGATTTAGCTGTAGTTAGTGCCGCCGTTATGCTCCACTATGACCCCCTTACTAAGTATTGTAACTGGGCCCGGATAGCTTTAGGAGCTGTAGCTCCTACGCCAATTAGGGCGCAAGAGACGGAAAAATTCTTGGTGGGAAAAATTTTACAAGAAGAGGTAATGCACGAGGCGGGAGAGCGGGCCCAACAAGAGTGCCAACCTATTTCAGATCTTCGAGCCTCGGCCAATTATCGCCGCGAGATGGTGAAAGTTTTAGTCCAAAGGGCTATTAAGAAATCCTTAAAACTTCCTATACCACCCACAGGAATTTAAAGAGGAGATTTATTCTATGAAATATCCTTTGAGGCTAAAAGTGAATGGTCAAGAGTATGAATTAGAAATTTTTCCCCACCGCACTCTATTAGAAGTTTTGCGAGACGATCTCAATCTGACTGGTACTAAAGAGGGATGCGGAAGCGGCGAGTGTGGGGCTTGTACGGTCCTTCTCGATGGCGAACCGATTAATTCCTGCTTAGTTCTGGCTTTACAAGTTAATGGTCGAACAGTAACTACAATTGAAGGACTTGCGCCAAATGGGGAGTTGGACGAGGTACAGAAAGCTTTTATCAGCCAGGGAGCCATCCAATGTGGTTTCTGCACTCCGGGTATGGTGCTGGCAGTCAAAGGATTGCTAAATAAGAATCCGCATCCAACCGAGAGAGAGATTCGGGAAGCTCTAACTGGCAACCTCTGTCGCTGCACGGGGTATCAAAAAATTGTTGAGGCCGTCTTATCTTTAAGTGGGCGCCCGACCAGTTCGCCGCCAAACTCTTTTACAGAAAGGTAAAGACATTTTAGGGTTCACCTAATTGTAAATGCTAAATTTGTTCCAGGAGGAGGCATATGGAGCAATGGCAAGTTGTGGGGAAGGCCGTTCCTCAGATTGATGCCCGAGAAAGAGTGAGTGGGGCAGCAGAGTTTGTCTCAGATATCAAACTCCCGGGAATGCTTTATGGGCGGATTCTGCGCAGCCCATATGCCCATGCCCGGATTCGGCATATTGATCTTGCCCAGGCCAGAAAATTAAGCGGGGTGCGGGCAGTGGTCACCGCGCAAGATACGCCCTTAATTCCTTTTGGTCCCCGTTCAGATGATTGGACGATCTTGGCCGTGGATAAAGTGCGCTTTATCGGCGATGAAGTTGCCGCCGTGGCGGCCGTGGATGAAGATACAGCTGAAGAAGCCCTCTCCTTGATTAAAGTTGATTATGAACCCCTACCAGCAGTATTTGATCCTTTGGCAGCTATGGAACCAGGAGCGCCCTTGATTCACCAAAAAGAGAGAAATATAGTGGCGGAATTTAAACTAAGCAAAGGAAACCTGGATCAGGCCTTCCAGGAAAGTGCGGTAGTTTATGAAGCTCAATATTATACTAACCAGGTCTACCAAGCCTACTTGGAGCCTATGGCTTGTGTAGTCCAACCGGATATCTCGGGAAGATTAATTTTCTACATTCCAAGTCAGATTCCCTCTATGACCCGTATCACTTACGCCAGAGCTCTGGGACTCCCCTTAGAAAAAATACGCGTGATAGTTCCTTATTATGGAGGAGCCTTTGGGGCGAAAATGGAGACGAATCTTCATCTGGCGGCCGCTGTTTTAGCTCAAAAAACGGGAAAACCTATCCGCATGGTTAATCCCCGAGAAGAAGATTTTATGGCCGGTAATCCCCGGGTGCCCATGTATATAGACCTAAAAATAGGGGCCAAGCGGGATGGTACCCTGACGGGTAAAGAAGTTAAAGTAGTGGGAGCCGCGGGAGCGAGAGCAGTTTACTCGATGGTCATCGTCGCTACGGCCTGCTATCGGGTGGATTCTCTTTACCGTTTTCCAAATTTAAGGACTGAAGGCTGGACTGTTTATACAAATACTGTCCCGACAAGTTGTTTCCGGGGATTTGGTAATGCGCAGATGACCTTTGCCCTGGAAAGCTCTTTGGATATGATTGCCGTCCAATTGGGTTTAGATCCGGCCGAATTACGCATAAGAAATGGATTAAGAACCGGAGAGGTCTCCATTCATGGCTGGAAAATTGGATCTTCTGGGCTGGAAGAATGCATCCGCAGAGCCACGGAGGCTGCTTCCTGGAAAGAAAAAAGAGCTCAAAAAAGATTCGCCCGGGGCATTGGTTTAGCCTGCTGCAATCATGTTTCGGGGAATAGGGCTTTCGCCCGCGAGTTTGATGGAGCAGGAGGGATTGTCCGTATAGGTCGAGAAGGAAAAGTATTGGTTTACCATGGTGAATCGGATATGGGGCAAGGCCAAAAAACAGTCTTTGCCCAGATTGTGGCTGAAGAACTGGGCGTGCCCCTGGAATGGATAGAGGTAGCCAGAGTAGATACTGATGTTAGCCCTTTTGGTTTAGGGAGTTTTGCAACGCGGGGGACAGTTTTTGGGGGAAATGGAGTAAAGGCGGCCGCCGCGGATGCCAAACGCCAAATTTTAGAGGTAGCTGCGGCCTTGTTTGAGACTGATCCGCAAAACCTGGAGATCAAAGAAGGACAGATTTTTAATAAAAATAATCCCAGGGAAAGTCAACCTTTTACCAAAGTAGTGGAAATTGGGATATTTAAAAGAGGGGGCGCTCCATTTGTGGGCACAGGATTTTGGGTGCCGGATACAGAGCTTCCAGATCCAGTTACTAAGTATGGGAATATCTCTCCCGCCTATCCTTTTGCTTGTCAAATATGTGAGGTAGAGGTGGACACAGAAACTGGACATGTCCATTTATTAAATTACATAGCCGCCCATGATGTGGGCCGAGCAATTAATCCCCAGACTACGGAAGGGCAGATCCATGGCGGAGTTGCTCAAGGAATAGGCTGGGCATTAACAGAAAATATGGTGCTGGCCGATGGGAAAGTCCTTAATCCTAATTTCCGGGATTACGTCATCCCCGGCCCCTTAGATCTTCCGCCGATTAAATCTATCATGGTCGAACCTATCGACCCTCATGGTCCCTTCGGAGCAAAAGGAATAGGGGAACCTGCCCTTAACCCGGCTCCGGCAGCCGTGGCCAATGCTATATATGATGCCCTGGGCATAAGATTTAATGAACTTCCTATAACTCCAGAAAAAATCTTAGAAGCACTGAAAAAAAAGAAAGTTAAGTAAAGGGGAGGCTTGAGTATGGCTGATTTACGAATAAATTTTTGTGGGCTGGAATTTAAGAATCCAATTTTAGCTGCTTCGGCTGAACCAACTCTTTCTGCTCAAAATATGAAAAAGGTTATAGCCACAGGCGCCGGAGGATTAGTAGCCAAGACAGTGACCGACTCTGAAGCTATGCGCCGCTTGACGAAAATTTCCAAGTGGCGCTATTTGGATGAAGAACATAATGTCTGTCGGGGAAGAGTTCCCCGCCTTTTTACTTTTTATGGCCGAAGCGGGTTGGCTGAAGAGAAACCGGCAGAATGGATGAAAGAATTAAAAGAAGCTCAGAAAACAGCGCAGGCAGAGGAGTGTGTGCTTATCGGGAGCGTCGGCGGGACCACTGTGGAAAATTGGGTTTCTTTAGCCAAGATGGTCGAAGACACGGGAATTAAGCTTATGGAACTTAATTTTGGATGCCCCCATCCTTCCGAAATGAAAGGGGCGCATACGGGGATGCTGGTAGGGCAAGATAAAAATGCGGCCACTGAGATCACCCAAGCTGTGACCAAGGCAGTGCAAGTTCCAGTAATAATAAAATTAACTCCTCAGGTAGCGGACGTGGTCGAAATGGCCCGGGCAGTGAAAGAGGCGGGGGCGGCAGGTGTAACTATTATAAATCGCTTCGTGGGATTTTGCGTGGACATTGAAAAAGGCCGGCCCCTTCTAAATGGATGGGCTGGAGTTGGAGGGCCATGGGTTAAACCCCTCACTTTGCGCTGGGTGTCCAAAGTCTTTATGAGCCTTGACCTGCCCATCTCGGGGACAAATGGCATTTATGATTGGAAGGACGTAGTAGAGTTTATGATGTCTGGAGCATCCACAGTTCAGCTCTGCTCGGTGGTCATGCTCAAAGGATATAGTTACCTCAAAGATGTAATCAGGGGTTTGAATGACTTTTTAGACCAAAAAGGATATAGAAGAGTCCAGGATATTTTAGGGATAGCGGCTAAAGCCGCTCTTTCTTATGGCGAAATGGAGAATTTGCCCAAGGAAAGGGCAGTAATTAACCGAGAAATATGCACTGACTGTCAGCGCTGTATGCGTTCCTGTTTTTATAATGCCATTGAGATTCACGGAGGAAAAGTGACCATAGGAGAATTATGCCGGGGATGCGGCATCTGTACTTGCGTATGTCCAGTTCCCGGAGCAGTTACCTTGCAGACCTATGTTTGAAAAAATTGGCCCGTTAATTGTGCTTATTAAAGGTGGGGGCGAGATGGCCAGCGGCGTGGCTTACCGGTTAACGCACGCCGGATTTCTGGTTTGCCTCACCGAGGTGGCCACACCACAAGCTATACGCCGGGGCGTTGCTTTTTGCGAAGCGGTCTTTGAAGGGCAAAAAAGAGTAGAGGATCTTACGGCTACTTTAATAAAGTCCGCGGCAGAGATCTGGGAAGTTTGGCGAAGAAAGGAAATCCCTATCCTCGTTGATCCAGAGTGTCAAATTCGGCAGACCTTAAAGCCTATGGTAATAATTGAGGCGACCATGGCTAAGAAAAATATAGGGACAAAGATAAATGATGCTCCTTTGGTGATTGGACTGGGTCCGGGATTTAAGGCCGGAGAAGATGTCCACGTAGTTATTGAAACTAATCGAGGACATAATTTGGGAAGAGTCATACTCGCCGGGGAAGCCGAGGCCAATACTGGAATTCCGGCAGAGATTATGGGTTATGCCCAAGAAAGAGTTCTGCGCGCTCCGTGCCCCGGCGAATTTCGAAGAAAAAAAGAAATCGGCGAAAGGGTAGAAAAAGGGGAAATAGTAGGGGAAGTAGCATCTTTTCCGGTGCTGGCTAAGATACCGGGTGTTTTGCGGGGAATTTTGCGGGATAGAATGCCCGTGACCGCTGGGATGAAAGTAGGCGATATAGATCCCCGGGGAGTTAGAGAGTATTGTTTTACTATTTCTGATAAAGCCCGGGCAATTGCAGGGGGTGTCCTGGAAGCGATTTTAAGGAGATTTAATAATTAAAGCGGAGCTTGGGGGAGGAGATTAAAAGGCAGTAATTATTTATTTGAGGATAAGAAATGAGCAATTTTTATGAAGAAGTACTAAAGCTGATAGCCCTGGGACAAAAGGGCGCGGTGGCGACCATTATTAATACGACCGGTTCTACGCCGCGAGAGGCGGGAGCGAAGATGCTTATCCGTGAAGATGGAAGTATTTGGGGAACAGTAGGTGGGGGATGTTTAGAGGCAAGAGTATGGCAAGAGGCGCGAAAAATTATGCAAGAGGAAAAGCCGCGCATATTGCATTTGGACTTAACGGGAAAGGAGGCCGAAGATTTAGGATTAATCTGTGGCGGAGTGATGGATGTTTATATTGAGCCAGTCCTCCCTCCTCCCCGGGTATTTATTTTTGGCGGGGGGCATATATCTCTTTATCTGGCCAAGCTTACTTCCATGGTGGGATTTCAAGTAACGGTCATAGATGACCGACCTGAATTTGCCTCTAAAGAACGTTTTCCAGAAGCAGATGAGGTTATAGCGGAAGAATTTTCCTCAATTTTTAGGAGATTAAAAATCAATTTGGGCAGCTATGTGGTCATTGTAACCCGTGGTCATACATACGATCAGGAAGTTTTAGAATGGGCCTTGAAGACGAAAGCTAAATATATCGGCATGATCGGCAGCCGGAAGAAAATTCAGACCATATACAAGAATCTTCAGGAGAAAGGCTTCCCGGCCGAGGATTTTCTAAGAGTCCATGCCCCCATTGGTCTGGACATCGGCGCTTTAACTCCTGAAGAAATTGCCGTGGCTATCGTGGCCGAGATGATCGCCGTGAGGCGCAAAGGACAAGAAATTAAAAAAGAAGTTAACAAAGAGGAGATAAAATGATCTCCGCTATTATCTTAGCCGCGGGGGAATCTAAACGGATGGGGAAGAACAAATTCCTCTTACCTTGGGGAAAAAAGAAAATGCTGGCGCAAACTTTGGAAGTTTACCTGGCCGCTCCTGTGGCCGAAACTATCTTAGTTCTGGGCTACGAGGCCGATCGAATCATGGCCGAGATATCACCTCTACCCCCAAAAACAGTAATAAATCCATCTTATAAGGAAGGATTGAGTTCTTCTATAAGATGCGGTCTCCTGGCGGTGCATCAAGAGACAAAGGGCATTTTGATAGCTCTCGGAGATCAGCCTGGAATAGACCGAAAAGTAGTCAATGCCTTACTTTCTGCTTTTCAAAAAAGTTTTCCCCGCCAAAATATTTTCGTGCCCACCTGGGCGGGCCGCCGTGGCCATCCAGTTATTTTGAGCCGCAAATTTTTCGGGGATATCCAGAAACTAAAAGGAGATGTGGGCGCCCGGGAAATTTTGCGCCGAAATGAGGAGGAAATTTTTGAAGTCCAAGTGGAGACGGAAGCTATCCTCTGGGATATTGATACTAGGGAAGATTATTTAAGATATCGGCCGAGGGAAGGAAATTGACCTTAAAGGCGGCTCTCCAAATTAAGAAAAAAGAACTAATCAGTCTGGTTGGTGGTGGAGGCAAGACCACACTTATGTTTGCTTTAGGGAGAGAACTGGCGGGATGGGGAAAGGGAATTATTCTGACCACCACTACCAAAATTTGGAAGCCCTCTTCCTTCCTGCCCCATCTATTCCTGAGTGACCAGTGGGTTGATTTGAAAAAAGCGGCCCTCAAGAACTTATTTTCTTTTCCCTTTATAATTTTAGCTCAAAAAGAATTAACTAATGGTAAACTGCAGGGGTTGAATCCAGAATGGGTGGATGAGCTTTTCCTCCTTGATGAGGTCTCTTGGATTATAGTGGAAGCTGATGGGGCTGCTGGTCGCTCGTTAAAGGCCCCAAAGCAAGGCGAGCCGGTTATTCCGCAAAAGACAACTCTTTTGATTCCAGTCGTGGGAATAGATATTTTAAACGTTCCTCTGGAAGAAGAGTATGTATTTCGGGCGCAGATCGCCAGTCGGATATTGGGCGTGAGGGAGGGATCTGTCCTTAACCCGCCTATGATAGGGAAGCTTCTTTTAGAGATCGTCAAAGATTGTCCATCCCATTCCCGGTTCATTCCCTTTATTAATAAAGTGGATGTGGAAGCTGGGGTAGAAAAAGCAAGGAAGTTGGCGCAAACCTGGGAGATATATAATAAAAAAAAGGTCTCTAAAGTTATTCTGGGCCAGGCCCAAAAAGATCCTCCCGTGGTCGAAGTTTATGATCCCTTATCAGCCAATTTTATCTCCTCTTTTTTCCCATAGGTAAAAATAATTTAAGGAGAATTTTTTGGAAGAAAAGACAATAAAGACTGATTATCGTGGATTAGCCCTGCTTTGCCTGGGCCATATGATGACGGATTTAAATACCAGTGCTTTACCCGCACTCCTTCCTTTTCTGAAAGAAACTTTGGGCCTTTCCTATGCCATGGCTGGGACAATAATTCTCTTTTCTAATATGACTTCTTCGGTCATCCAACCTGCTTTTGGTTATCTGGCTGACCGCAAATCTTTGCGATGGTTTTTGCCCTTGGGTTGTTTTTGTGCCGCCTTAGGAATAGCTCTTTTAGGGTGGGCCAAAAGCTACGGAGAAATTCTTTTCTTGGTCATCTTTAGCGGATTAGGCGTGGCCATTTATCATCCTGAGGGATGGCGCTTAGCCAATTTCTATGCGGGAGAAAAGAAAGCCACGGGCATGTCTATCTTTGGGGTAGGCGGGAACCTGGGTTTTGCTTTTGGCCCCCTTTTAGCCGTTTATCTGGTTAAGAAATTTGGTTTGTCAGGAAGCTTTTATTTTATCCTACCCGGCGTGGCCATGGCTGGAATTTTTATTTTCAGCAAAATTTGGGAAGTGCAGAACATGCCCCCCTCCAGTTCAACTCCTCAATCTCCTTCAAGGAGTTTTTCTCTAAGACCTGTCATTTATCCCCTTTCTCTTTTATTGGGCATGGTTATATTCCGTTCTTGGACGCATATTGGCCTCATGACCTTTATCCCTTTTTACTACATCAATTACATGAAAGGGGATCCAATGCACGCTGGGAACCTTCTTTTCGGCTTCTTGGGGGCCGGAACTTTGGGAACATTGGTGGGTGGCCCGTTAGCCGACCATTATGGGCATAAAAGAATTATTCTTTTAAGTTTAGGATTGACCGGCCCCCTTTTAGTTCTTTTCTTGTTAAGTTCCGGTGTATGGGCTTTTATTTTCTTTATTTTAGCCGGTTTTATAATGATCTTTTCATTTTCCGTATCTATGGTCATGGGTCAATATTTTCTCCCTAAACACTTGGGGACGGTTTCGGGATTAATAGTTGGCTTAGCCATCGGTACAGGCGGAATAGGGGCCACAGTTTTAGGTTTATTTGCTGATTTGTGGGGAGTACCCTCTACTCTTTGGCTAATTGCCTTTATTCCCTGGGGGGCCTTTTTTCTGGCTGCTCTCATTCCTTACCCGGGAAAGAAAACAACGCCTAAAACTTGATTAGGGTAGTGGGTATTAATTTCCTTCTTTTGGGCGCAGCTCATATTTTTGACCGTTAATTACTAAAAAAAACCGATTTTCTTCTTCGGCGTGCTGGATAAAAGGGAAGAGAAGCTGATAGGCATTGCGGGAAAACCTGGCGGTAAACGTTTGATGGCGCACAAGACAGTAAAGGACGTTTTCTCGCCCAATGAATAGGGTCTCGGGAATTAATACTTCTCGTGATTCATCATTTAAAATAAGCATAATTGAAATTAACTCACCGTCCGGTCCCCAATTAAAGTCCAAGCTCTTGACTACAAAGGGGGCATCCTCTGGTTCGACGAGGCATTCTTCTTGGCCAATGCGCACCTTGAGTTTTCCATTTTCGTCACGTATTAAATTCCTATTGAAGAGCAAATAAGTTCGCCAATGAGTAATCTCTTCCTCCTGAAAGAACCATCTTCCTTCTTTATCTATGCGGAGCTTTATCTCGTTCATTTGCCAATACAGAAGCGCGAGAAAATTCTTTCTAAAACATCTTCTGAGGCTGTGGCACCTATTATTTCTCCCAAGGCCTCTATTGCTTGGCGTAGATCCAGAGCAATAAATTCATAAGAGAGGTTTTTACCCAGCCCCTCTTGGGCCTGATTTAAAGCTTCTTGGGCTGAGACCAAGGCATTTTTATGGCGCAGATTAGAAATTATAACTTCGGCAGAATTTGTTAATTTGTTTTTAATAATGGTGGTGGCGATCGCTTCTTTAAGTTCGGCCAGGCCGTGCCCATAAAGAGCCGAAATAGAAATAATGGGCGAAGAGGCCAGTTCGGGACCAAGAAGATCTAAGGAAAGTCTTTGGGGAAGGTCATTTTTATTTATAACTATCACGATATTTTTTCCCTGGATGGCTGTAAGAATATAGAAATCTTCTGTACTTGCGGGCGCCGAGCCATCTAATACCCAAATTATCAAGTCCGCTTCCTGGAGACATTTTTTCGTGCGCCGCACTCCTTCTTCCTCGATTATATCCTGGGCGTGGCGGAGTCCGGCCGTGTCTAAAATTTTTAAGGGGATTCCTTGTACATTAATAAATTCTTCTATAACATCCCGCGTGGTACCCGGTATGGAAGTAACAATGGCCCTCTCTTCGCCCAAAAGGGCATTGAGCAGGCTGGATTTGCCCACATTGGGTTTGCCCACAATTACCGCAGATATCCCTTCCCGGAAGATTCTTCCTTCTTCATAAGAGGAGATGAGCTGCTGTATTTGCTTACTCATATTTTGGAGTCGTTGCCTAAGTTCCTGGCTAGAGATTTCGGGAATTTCTTCTTCGGGGAAATCAATGCTGGCTTCCACATAAGTTAATAACTCCAGGAGTTCTTCGCGAAATTGTTGGATTTGCCCAGCCAGCTTTCCTGATCTTTGTTTATTAGCCAATTCTAAAGCTTGCCGAGTTTTGGCATTGATTAAATCAATCACCGCTTCGGCCTGCGTTAAGTCAATACGTCCATTGAGGAAAGCTCTTTTAGTAAATTCACCAGGCTCGGCTAAACGGGCTCCGCATTGGAGTACGACTTCTAAAATTTCTCGGAGGATTAATAGACCGCTGTGACACTGGATCTCTACCACATCTTCTCGGGTATAGGTATGGGGATGACGCATATAGACCAACAACACTTCATCAATCACCTTCTGGTCTGCAGGGTGAATAACCTCACCCAAATAGAACCGATGGGAAAGAAAAGAATTTTTAGGCTCTTTTTTAGGACGAAAAACACGCTGAGCTATTTCCCAAGCCTGGGGACCACTTAGGCGCACCACCCCTATACCCCCCATCCCCAGGGGGGTAGAGATGGCGGCGATAGTATCCTCTGATAATTTTTTGGTCATAAAATTAAGCTGACTTTTTTTCGGGAGAGATAACTATTTTTCGATAAAGTCCCGTTCCCTTAGAATGGGTGCGCAGGGCTTTATCATTCTGCAGGGCAAGATGGACAATCCGGCGGTCGTGGGCATTTAGAGGATTCATGGTCACGGGTTTCCCAGACCGTTTGGCTTTTTCCCCCATCCTTTTGGCCAGTTTAATGAGCGCCTCTTCCCGCCGTGCTCGATAGTTTTCAGTATCGACAACAATTTTTTTCTTATCCTCGGCTCCTCTATGGACAATTTTATTGACTAAATATTCCAAGGCCTCAAGGGTCTGACCCTTGCGGCCGATCAACAAACCACTGCCATCGCCTTTGAAAGAAACCCAAAGACGATCCGGCTCTTCTTTTACTTGAATCTTCGCCTCCATCCCTAAAAATGACAAGATATCCCTGAGAGTTTTTTGAGCCTTCTCGGCTAAGGAATCGCTGGAAGAAGCTGTGGCCATATTGAGAGAAGGGGTCTTTTCAGCAGGTGACTTAAGAGTGGCCCGGATAAGGGCTTTTTTCGCGCCCACTAATCCTAAAAACCCGCTGGATCCGTTAGAGAGAATTTCAATCTCCAAATCTTCCCGAGCAGCATTAAGCTCGGCACATGCTTTGTTGATAGCCTCTTCAATAGTTTTCCCTTCGATTTCAATAGATTTCATAGCACCTCTCACCTCTATTTAGAATGTTTGTTGATGTATATTTGCTGCCCAATGGAGAGCAGATTGTTAAAAAGCCAATAAATGACCAAGCCAGTGGGAAAAGTAAGGAACATAAAGGTAAAGATAACAGGCATAATCAACATCATCTTGGCTTGAGTCGGATCTCCGGGCGAGGGAGTCATATATTGCTGGATAAACATGGAGATGCCCATGAGGATTGGCGAAATATAGTAAGGATCATGGGCCGAAAGATCCTTTATCCACCAATAAAATGGAGCATGCCGAATTTCTATGGAGTAGAGGAGGACTTTGTATAAAGCGAAAAAAATAGGAATTTGGATGGCAATGGGCAGACACCCACTCATCGGATTTATTTTATAGCGCCGATATAGTTCCATTAACTCTTTATTAAGTTTTTCGCGATCATGCTGATATTTTTCCCGCAGTTTGGCCATCTCGGGTTGAATTTTTTTCATTTCTTTCATTGATTTGTAACTAATATGGGTGGGATACCAAAAGATAATTTTTATAATAATGGTTAGAATAATAATGGCTAGGCCGTAGTTACCAGTATAACGATAAAAGAATTTCATCGCATAAAGAATAGGTTTAGCCACAATATCGAACCAACCAAAATCCAAAGCCCGATCAAGATCTTCTCCAAAGGCTTTTAGGATGTCTAAATCTTTAGGCCCCAGATATATGACATAGGATTGAGAATGCTGAGTCTGCGGAGGGAGAATGACCTTTGGCCCGCTCAGGCGCAGATCAGCAGAGGTGTCCGAAATTTTTTTCATGATAACTTCTGCGCCTTCTGATCTTTTGGGAATGAAAGCAGCCAGAAAATACACATTTTGGAAGCCCGCCCACTGCACATTTTGGAAAAACCTTTTCTCATCTTTTAAATCGCTTAGTTCAATTTCATGGAGTTCTTTTTTGATCAAAGTGGTAAAAGGTGGTACAGGTGGTCCTGCGGCACTTCCTGAACCAGGGACACAGGCAAACCCACTGCTATCCCCAGAAGTAGGGACCTTTCCCGCCCAGTGCAAAGTGGGTCGGCCTTCGTATTGGTTGGTCGACCGGTTAAGTAGACTGATGTTCAAGTCCATCCGGTAGTTATCAGCGTATAAAGTTATTTGATGACTAACTACTAACCCCTCTGGAGATGCCCAGGTAAATATTAAATCTCCCTTGGGTTGACTTGGACCAAGCTTTAAGCTTTCTGTATTAACTTTAAAAACCGAATCAGGAGAAAAAGAGAAATTCGCTTCCTTTATTTCCAGGCCAAAAGGATAACCATCACTCAATGCTTGGGTAGCCAGATCAATTGGTTTAGCACCCTCGCCTATTTTGTCCATGTATTTTTTTACTTGCCAGCTCTTTAAACGGGCTCCCCGCGTATCAAAGATGGCTGTATAAAGAGGAGTTTCCACGGTAACATTTTTCCCTGGCTGAATTTTTATTTCTTCTTTAATAGGCAAAGGCTTAGCTTGCGGCGGAGGTGTCTTTTTTTCTTCTACGGGAGCAGCTTTTTCGACAGGGGCTGTTTTTTCTACCTGGCCTTTAGGAGCTTCAGGCAGAGGTGGGGCGAAGTACTGTTGATAAATTATTAAAATAATCAAAGAGATAATTACAGCTAATAAGGCCCGCTTTTCCATATAAAAACTCCCTTAAAATGATTTTTCCTCTTCGGAAAACAAGGTATGTAATTAATGGGTAAATTAGGATTTTACCACCGGGTCGTACCCTCCAGGATGAAAAGGATTACACCGCACAATCCGCCAGATGGTTAAAAGGAACCCTTTCCCCGGTCCAAATTGCGCCACCGCTTCTAAAGCATATTGGGAACATGAAGGTGAAAAGCGGCAGGAGGGAGGGAATAACGGGGAGAAAAAATAACGATAAAATTTAATAAGCCGAATAATTATGCTGGTGAGCATCCCCAAATTTTATTCTCAATGTTCTTTCAATATTTCTTGCAATTCTGCTGCTACTTCCCAGAAGGTTAATTTATCAGCTCCCTCTTTAGCCTGAATAACAAAGTCAGTAGATTGAATAAGCTCTGCTTTATGCAGGCGGAAAAATTCTCTGATTAATCTTTTTATACGGTTCCTCTTTACTGCTGATCCCACCTTTTTGCTAACTATAATTCCTAATCTGCGGTAAGGGAGCTGGTTTGGGCTTATCCAAATGCGAAAATGAGGAGAATAGTACTTTTTTCCCTCCTTAGATATTCTGATAAAATCAGACCGGCGGCGAATTCTCTCCTCTTTCCTGAAAGTAAAAGAGAGCATCAGCCGTGCTCTTTTCCTTCATTTTTAATACTCTAAAGCTTCCACAATTAGTCTTTTTCTCCCTTTAGCCCTCCTGCGCTTTAAGACCAGCTGTCCTCCTTTAGTGGACATACGCTTTAGAAATCCATGAGTTCTTTTCCGCCGAATATTGCTCGGTTGAAATGTCCTTTTCAATATTAGATACCTGCCTTAAATTTATTTAGATAAATTTTAGGAATTCTTTAATAGCATTACTTTAAAAAATATTTTATTATTTAATTTTTGAAAAAGCAAGCTGAAAAAAGCCTGACCCGCGATCACTTTTAAATTTAAACCCTAGGGAAGCCATGCTTCAGATATTTGTAAAAAAAACTGATCGACGGCCAGGAAAAAAGTTTAAACATCTTTAACTTATTAAGGAGTGTATAGCAATCTACTTATGATCCAGAGGGAGAAATTTAAAAATATATGTTTTTTTGATATGGATGGGACTTTAATTGCCGGCAATTCTGGAGTTTCTTTCATGCGTTATAGCTATGCTCGGGGGAAAACCAGTTTATGGAGAGTAGGGAAATCCATAGTAGATTACCTGAGGTACCGTTATGATCTTTTGAACATGGATAAAGCATATCGGCAATCATTGCGGCCTTTGATTGGCGTAAAAGAGGAAGAGTTAATAAAATTTTGCTATGAATGGTTTGCGGAGCGGGTAGAGAAATTAATTTATCCTGAGGTTAAAGAAATCGTCCGGCAACATCAGGAAAATGGAGAAATAACCGTGATTATATCGAATGCCACTACTTACGCCATTCAACCGTTAGCAGAACATTTAGAAATTCCTCAGGTGTTGGGAACACTGCTGCAGGTAAAGGACGGCCGGTTCACTGGAGATTTTATTGCCCCTCTTTGTTTTGGAAAAGGAAAAATTTTTTGGGCTCAGAAGCTCATGCAAAAGATAAATAGCGATTTTGCCCACGCTACCTTTTACACGGACAGTATTACCGATTTACCCCTTTTGGAAATGGTTAAAAACCCCCAAATAGTTAATCCAGATCCCAAACTTCGCGCTTTGGCTAAGAGACGTGGCTGGCCGCTTCGAGATTTTCGCAGGCCAAAAGTAAAGTAAGAAAAATTTTTGGGGAGGCCTCTTCTTGAAAAAGGCCCCCCTTTCTTAGGTTGGAATTACTAATGCCGACTTTATATTATTAAAATACTTTGTTAATATTTGTTACAGTTTTATTCGTAACCCAGACATTAACTACGTCGCCGACTTTAATCCCTTCCAGATTTTTAGCAGCTTTTTTGCTCACGCTTAAAGCAAGTTTCCTTTGCTTTTTGACGGAATCTTGTTTGATGGTAATCTTATGCGCAGCCGTATCCAAAGCTACTACCGTGCCCCCCATTCTGTAAACCACAGGTTTAGGAGGGGCTTCTTTTTTCACTTCCGCTGGCTTAGCCGCCTCTGGCTTAGCTTCAGCCGGTTTGGCCTGTTCTGCTGGCTTAGCTGGCTCAGCAGGCTTAGCTGGTTCAGCTGCTTTTGCTGGTTCAGCCGGTTTCTTTTCTTGAGCCATGCCCAAGCCTCCCCAGGCCAACACTAAAGTTAATCCCACAAAGATAATAAAAAGTTTTTTCATTTCTACCCTTTCCTCCTTTCTTAAAAATTTAAGAAAAAACCATTTCTTACAAACAAAAATTAGCATACAATAATAGAAAAATTAATGCAATATTTTTTTATTCTTACCGTCGATCAGTTTTTAGATTCCAGCTTAATTCAGGCGGGAGGGAGAGAGGCGAACCTCTCCCACTCCCGCCTGTTTCCTGCTGGCGAGAAATATTAAAACTGTTAAACGGTCAGTTTTTTTGACCAGGGCCCCTTCTTAAATTAAGGCCTGTTTCCTATTGCTTAGAAATATTGAATCTGGTAGGTCATCATTTTTCATTAAGGACTGGGCTTATTCAGCGAAGGGAAATAGTATTCTATTTTTAGTTTCTTTCATAGGAAGGGATGATTATGGCTAAGCAGATTAAAAGAAAAAAAGGGTTTAGCTGTGGCCTACGGTCCTTTGAGCTTTTAGTGAAGGAAGCTGTAACATCTTTGCCAGAAGAAATTAAAAAAAATTTAGAGAATGTAGCCATAATAATTGAGGAGGACTTTCCCGATAAAAAGAGATCCAAAGAAAACCAGGAGCTGCTCGGCCTTTATCATGGGGTACCCAAAAGCGAGCGAGGGTTCTGGTATGGAAACACTCTCCCCGATAGAATAGTTATCTTTAAAAGACCTCTGGAGCGCATAAGTACTCATTGGGAAGAGCTAAAAGAAAATATTCGCCGCACAGTTTTTCATGAGGTGGGCCATTATTTTGGGCTTAGTGAAGATGATTTAAGGTCTTTGGAAGAGGAATAATCATGATTTTAATTTTATAAATAAGTCCAATTGGTGAGGAGAAAGAGGCTCAAGCCGGGGGGCAAGAGCACGGGTTGGTTAAGCACAACGGACAAACTTGGGGGTATTTTTTTAAAACCTCGGCTTCTAAGTCAATTTGCATTAAATTGGCCAAGGAAACTAACCAAGCCATAACGTCAGCCATCTCTTGGCCTAAATTCTTTAATTCATTACGCCGGTAAGCCCTAGTCAGCTCTCCTACCTCTTCTAAAAACCAAAGGAATGTTTTATCGGTGCCCCTAAGAGAGTCGCGCTTTTGATAGAGGCGGCTGATTAAATTCTGAAACTCTTTAATTTCCATGAGGTCCTCCTGGAAAAATTTTTAAAAATATAATATCTTAATTTTGTATCATGAGTGGGGATTTGGAGCAATATTTCCTCCTCCCCCCGCCTCTGACCATTAAAGGGAGGCAAAGGCGCGGGGGTAATATCCAGGTAGAATTGAAATATTTTTTCTTGACATTGAAAAAAATCATTATATATTAAAGTTTTAATTATCATTTATGATTTGAGCGAGAATCAATTGAAATTTCGTTTGGAAGATATAAGCACAGAAGGCCAGGAAACGATAATTGACGAGAGTGCAGAATGGTTAGATGATCGTCTAGCCCATGAAACTTTTAGGTTTTTCTATTTTGTACCCCCTATTAAATTGCATCTGCACTTACGTCGTTCGGGAAGAATAGTTATTTTAACGAGTGTATTAGAATTCACAGTAAAATGGGTTTGTGCACGATGCTTGGATTCTTTTGTTAGACCTATGAAAGCAGAATATACTACCACATTGCGGCCAAAACCAGATCGTCCCTTAGCTCAAG
This sequence comes from uncultured Syntrophaceae bacterium, assembly GCA_964484485.1. Classification (GTDB taxonomy): domain Bacteria; phylum Desulfobacterota; class SM23-61; order SM23-61; family SM23-61; genus CAZAGD01. The sequence continues at coordinate 10,945 of CAZAGD010000038.1, read as the reverse complement.
AAGTGGAACTGACGCGGGAAGATTTAGAGACAGAATTTTATGAGGGGGAAGAAATAGATTTGACTAATCTGCTCCAAGACCAAGTTTTATTGACCCTCCCCCCCAAAGTACTTTGTAAAGAAGATTGTCGGGGCTTATGCCCTAAATGCGGGAAAAATTTAAACCGAGAAGTATGCCAATGCGCGGAAAAAGATTTGGATCCCCGGTGGGCAGCCTTGAAGAGTTTCCGCGCTCACTAAAGAGGAGGTGAAGTAAAATGCCCAATCCTAAAAGAAGGCATTCCAAATGTAGACGGGATAAAAGGCGCACCCATGACCGCTTGCCTACCCCGTCTTTTTCCATATGTCAGCAATGCGGTGAACCTAAAGCTCCGCACCGAGTTTGCCCTCATTGTGGAAGCTATAAAGGGCGAGCCGTAGTGGAAACGGAAGAAGATTGATGGGAGATAAACCTTTGAAAATAATAGTCGATGCGATGGGCGGGGATTTTGCCCCCCAAAATATTGTAGAAGGTGCTCTTTTAGCTGCCCAAGAGCATAAAATTCCAGTAATTTTGGTGGGGGATAAGGAGAAAATTGAGGCCTTAATGAGGGATTTTCCGGGAGAAAAAGATTTACCTGTAACTATAGTCCATGCTTCTGAGGTAGTGGGCATGGATGAATCTCCTCTCTCCGCCATTCGTAAGAAGAAAGATTCCTCGATAAAAGTTGCTTTTGATTTGTTAAAGAAAGGGGATGGTTCTGCCCTGGTAAGCGCTGGAAATTCAGGAGCTGTTTTAGCGGCAGCTGTTTTTACCTTAGAGAAATTGAACGGCGTGGACCGTCCGGCGATCGGTACTATATTCCCTACTTTGAAAGGTTGGACATTGCTTTTAGATGCGGGGGCAAATGTAGACTGCAAACCTTTCCATCTGGTCCAGTTTGCCATTATGGGGGAGGCCTATGCTAAATATATTCTCAAAAAAGAGAATCCTTTAGTCGGCTTACTGAGCAATGGAGAAGAAGAGTCTAAAGGCAACGAGTTAATTAGAGAAACTAATGCTATCTTAAAAAAAAGTTCCATAGGCTATATAGGTCCGGTAGAAGGAAGGGACATTTTTAACGGGCGGGCTGATGTAGTCATTTGTGATGGTTTTGTCGGTAATGCTGCTTTAAAAATATGCGAAGGCTTAGCCGAAGCTATTGGCGCAATGATTAAAGAAGAGTTGAAGCTCAGTTGGCAGGCTAAAATTGGTTATCTATTTGCCCGCCAGGCTGTTAATAAAATTAAGAAAAAATTGGACTATTCTGAATATGGCGGAGCGCCTCTCTTAGGAGTAGATGGAGTAGTTATTATCGCCCATGGGAGATCTTCCGCTAAAGCCATTAAAAATGCTATTCGTTTAGCCCATGAATTCGCCCAGATTGATTTGCCTAAACTCCTGGCCCATAATTTGGATAAAAACCAAGAATTACAAAGAATTGGAGCTAAGAACCTGACTAAAATTTGGGAACAAATCAAAGAAAAAATCATTAGCTAAAGAAGGGCTAAGCATAAATTAATGTGGAAGAGGAAAGGAAATGGTTAAGTCGCGCATAATTGCTACTGGTGCTTACTTGCCTCCCAAAATTTTAACAAATTTTGACTTAGAGAAGATGGTAGATACCTCTAATGAGTGGATCATCTCCCGCTGTGGGATTCGCGAGCGGCGAATTGTGGAAAAAGATGTAGCCACTTCTGATTTAGGCACGCAGGCAGCCTTAAGGGCATTGGCCATGGCCAATCTGGCCCCGGAAGATTTAGATTTTATTATTACAGGCACAAACAGTCCTGATATGTTTTTCCCGTGTACGGGATGTTTTATTCAAGCTAAAATTGGCGCAAAAAAAGCAGCCGCTTTTGATGTCTCTGCCGGATGTACTAGTTTTATTCATGCCCTTTCTTTGGCGGATAAATTTATAAAGGAAGATCCGCGGCGAAAAATTCTGGTCTTAGGGGCAGAGATCATGTCGAAGATAACAGATTGGACAGACCGTTCTACCTGTGTGCTCTTTGGAGATGGGGCAGGAGCGGTCATTCTGGTCGGCGAGGAGGGTGATCGGGGCATTCTTTCCACGCACCTTCATTCGGATGGAACATTATGGGAACTCCTTTATATTCCCGGCGGCGGATCAGCAAATCCTTCCACCCATGAAACCGTGGATAAGCGGATGCATTTCATTAAGATGGCGGGAAATCCGCTTTTTAAAGTAGCTGTGCGCGCTTTGGCCGAAGTTTCCTTGGAGGCTTTGGAGTTTAATGGATTAACTTGTAAAGATATAGACCTGATGATTCCCCATCAGGCCAATACCCGCATTGTAGAAGCCGCGGCTAAATTAATAGACTTTCCTATGGAAAAAGTATTTTTAAATATAGACAAATATGGCAACACCTCCTCCGCTACTATCCCCATCGCCCTCGATGAAGCCCAAAAAGCAGGAAGGTTGAAACCGGGCGATCTGATTTTGCTTTGTTCATTCGGCACAGGGGTAACTTGGGGATCGGCGATTATTAGATGGTAAAGATGGATTAAAACTGACTAAATGCCCAAAATTACATCTATTTAATCAATCATTAATTATTTTCAAAAAAAGTATGGAAAAGGAGATGGCCTAAAAGATGGATTATTTTTTAAATGAAGACCAAAGAGCTATTAAAGATTTAGCGCGGAAAATTGCTGAAGAAAGGGTCATGCCCGTACGTGCTGAATTGGATGAAAAAGAAGAGTTCCCTTGGGGACCCTTGAAATATTTGGCTGATGCTGGTCTTTTTGGCATATATATCCCAGAAGAGTATGGAGGTTTGGGGTTTGGAGCTTTCGAAAACTGTCTGGCGATCGAAGAGATCTCTCGGGCCTGCATCGGGGTCTCGGTCTCCTTTGCCGCTTCCGGTCTGGGGGCTTATCCCTTCCTTCTCTTTGGTAGCGAAGAAATGAAGAAGAAATATTTGCCTGAAGTTGCTTCCGGGAGAAAACTGGCGGCTTTTGGGTTAACAGAGCCCGGGGCCGGTAGCGATGCCGGTGGTATCCGCACCACGGCCAAGAAAGATGGGGATTATTATGTGCTCAATGGCACTAAGCAATGGATTACCAATGGTGGCGAAGCCGAGATATATTCGGTGATCGCCTTAACGGACAAGAGTAAAGGTCCCCGAGGGGCCAGCGCCTTTTTGGTAGAGAAAGGGATGCCCGGATTTAGCTTTGGTAAAAAAGAAAAAAAATTGGGGATTCGTTGTTCAGCCACCCGCGAGCTAATTTTTGATGATTGTCGCGTTCCTAAAGAAAACCTCATCGGTCGGGAAGGAATGGGGTTTATTATTGCTATGCGGACTCTGGATAAAACGCGCCCAGGAATCGGGGCCCAAGCCGTTGGCCTAGCCCAAGGAGCCTTCGAAGCGGCTGCAGCTTATGCACGGGAGCGCCATCAATTTGACAAACCGATCATCTCCTTTCAAGCAGTGCAGCATATGTTGGCGGACATGGCTACGCAAATCGAGGCCGCTCGCGCTTTAGTTTATGCTGTGGCCCGGTGGGTAGATACTAACCCGAAGGATATATCCAAATATTCAGCGATGGCCAAACTTTTTCCTAGCGATGTGGCCATGAAAGTAACCGTGGATGCCGTGCAGATTTTTGGTGGTTATGGATTTATGCGGGACTATCCAGTAGAAAAGATGATGCGCGATGCCAAAATTTTGCAGATATATGAAGGAACAAATCAAATTCAAAGGAATGTTATTGGTCAAGCTTTGATCAAAGAATACGCCAGCAAATGAAGAAAATAGGACTTATTTTTCCAGGACAGGGATCCCAATATGTAGGCATGGGCCAGGATCTTTATGAGCATTTCCCCGTAGCTCGCCAAACCTTTGCCGAAGCCCAAGAGGCTTTAGGTTTTGACTTGGCCGCAATTTGTTTTAGCGGCCCAGAAGAAGAGCTAAAACTTACAGCCATCACCCAGCCAGCGGTGCTCACTGTCTCTGTGGCCATGTGGCGAGTAATTCAAAGTGAAGAAAAGGTTAGGCCGGTAGTAGCAGCTGGACACAGTCTGGGGGAATATGGAGCTTTAGTTGCGGCTGAGGCTTTGCCCTTTGCCGAGGCAGTGCGCTTGGTCCACTGGCGAGGTAAATTCATGCAGGAAGCCGTACCCGTGGGCGAAGGAGCAATGGCGGCGATAATGAATATGACTGCTGCCGAAGTGGAAACTTTATGTGCGGAAGCCGCGCAAGGAGAAGTGCTGACCCCCGCCAATTACAATTCCCCGGGGCAGATTGTTATTGCGGGGCATAGAAGGGCTGTAGAACGCGCCGTAGCAATGGTAGCCCAAAAATCCGGAAAAAAAGCAATTCTTCTGCCCGTCAGCGCCCCTTTTCATTGCCCTTTGATGAGACCTGCAGGGGAACGACTCAAAGAAGTACTAGCTCAGATTAATTTTTCCGACCCAACCTTTCCCGTCCTGGCCAATGCCGAGGCCGATTTTTATTCAGGAAAAGAAGCCATTAAAGAACTTTTGGTCAAACAAGTAGATCACCCGGTACGCTGGGAAGAGTGCATGCAAAAACTGCTTAAAACCGGAGTAGATATGGTTTGGGAAGTTGGGCCGGGGAAGGTACTGACAGGTTTGCTGCGGCGCATTAACCGCGAGGTCCCCGTAGCTAACATTGAGGATAAATCAAGCTGGGAAAAAGCCAAGGCCTGGTTAAAAATAAATTGAGAGGTTATAGAAATGAGATTAAAAGATAAAGTTGCTTTAGTCACCGGCGCCGCTCAAGGTATTGGTAAAGCTATCGCCCTGCTTTTTGCTCAGGAGGGCGCCAAGGTGGGCGTGGCTGATCTTAATCTCGCGGGAGCAGAAGAAACGTGTCGGGAAATCATCGCCCTTCCCGGTGAAGCCTTGGCCATGGGAGGTAATGTAGCCAAGGCTGAGGATGCCGAAGGAATGGTGCAAGCAATCTTGGATAAATTTGGTAGGCTGGATATATTGATAAATAATGCCGGCATAACCAGAGACCAAGTGTTGTTAAGGATGAAAGAAGAAGATTGGGATTTAGTTTTGGCGGTTAACCTCAAAGGAGCTTTTCATTTAACTAAAGCTGCCCTGCGTCCCTTCCTCAAACAGAAGGGAGGAAAGATAGTTAACATTGCTTCGGTTACGGGGCAGATGGGTAATGCTGGCCAAGCTAATTATGCTGCCTCTAAAGCGGGCTTAATTGGCTTCACTAAATCCGTAGCCCGGGAATATGCTAGCCGCAATATTCAAGTAAATGCCGTAGCGCCGGGATTTATAGATACTCCTATGAGCCAGGCTATCCCCGCCAAGGAGCGGGAATTCTTGATCAAACAAATCCCCATGGAACGGCTGGGGAAACCAGAAGACGTAGCGCAGGCTGTCCTTTTCTTGGCCAGTCCGGCTGCGGACTATATTACTGGTCAGGTTTTGAATGTTAATGGAGGGATGTATATGTGAAAAGTGCAGGGAAACAAGGATATTTTCTCTCTTGACATATAAGCTGAAAAAAGGTTAAAAAAATCATCTTAATTGAAATACTTAAAAAAGGTGAAAGACTTGTTAAGGAGGTGGAAAAGTGGAAAAATCAGTGGAGCGCAGGGTGATCGAGATCATCGTCGAGCAGTTAGGAGTAAGTGAAGAAGAAGTAACTCCCGAAGCTTCCTTCGTTGATGATCTTGGCGCCGATTCTTTAGACTTGGTAGAATTAATCATGGCTATGGAAGAAGAATTCGGCTTGGAAATTTCTGACGAAGATGCGGAAAAGATTCAAACTGTGCAGGATGTAATCAATTATATAAATGAACGGATATAAACGGAAAGGACGATGTTGGTAGAGACGGAAGAGGTGGTAGCGGATGTTACGAGCTATATTTAAGGGGGATGACGATTTGGCGGGCGGAGGAGTTCTATGCTAAAGCGGAGGGTTGTGGTCACAGGCTTAGGCATGGTCTCACCATTGGGAACTGGTGTGGATAAGACATGGCAGGCGCTTATTCAAGGGAAATCAGGTGTAGCTAGGATTACTAAGTTTGATCCTACAGGGTTTGAAACGCAGATTGCGGCGGAAGTAAAAGATTTTATCCCGGAAAATTTCATAGAGAAAAAAGAATTAAAGCGCATGGATATTTTTATCCAATATGCCATGGCCTCTGCCCTCATGGCCATGGAAGATGCGCAGCTAAAAATAACCGCGGCCAATGCGGACCGAGTAGGGGTTGTAGTGGGAGCAGGCCTGGGGGGACTGACGACCATCGAAGCCTTTCATAAAGTACTTTTGGAAAAAGGACCCTCCCGGATTTCCCCCTTTTTTATACCTTCTTTAATTGTTAATGAGGCCCCGGGTATGATCTCTATGCGGTTTGGAGCCAAGGGGCCTAATACATCTGTAGTTACGGCCTGCGCTACAGGCAATCATAATATTGGTGATGCTTGGCGAATGATCCAAAGAGGAGACGCCGATGCTATAATTACCGGAGGCGTGGAAGCCACGATAACGCCCCTGGCGGTGAGTGGGTTTAACGCCATGAAGGCCCTCTCTACCCGTAATCATGAACCCGAAAAAGCCTCCCGCCCCTTTGACCGAGACCGAGATGGGTTCGTCATTGGTGAAGGTTGTGGAATCATCATCTTAGAGGAACTACAGCATGCTTTAGATCGGGGAGCAAAGATCTATGCGGAAATTGTGGGTTATGGACTTAATGGTGATGCCTATCACATAACGGCTCCGGCGCCGGACGGTGAGGGAGCGGCTCGCTGTATGGCCATGGCTTTAAGGAGCGCGGGGATTGAGCCCGCCGAAGTAGATTATATCAATGCTCACGGTACTTCGACCTACTATAATGATATCTACGAAACCATAGCTATTAAAACGGTCTTTAAAGAACATGCCTATAAGTTAGCGATAAGCTCCACCAAATCAATGACTGGTCATCTTTTGGGAGGAGCTGGAGGAATAGAAGCGATCTTCACTATTTTGACTATCTATCATGGGATAATCCCACCTACCATAAATTATGAAAATCCTGATCCTGATTGTGATTTAGATTATGTCCCGAACGTAGCCAGAAAGGCTGAGGTACGCGTAGCTCTATCGAATTCTTTTGGCTTTGGGGGGACTAACGCGGTCTTGGTCTTCAAGAAGTTTGAGCCATAAAAATGAAGCTGATAATTGGCAGTGATCATGCCGGATTTGAACTTAAAGAATATTTATTGACTGTTTTGCGCGCCCGAAATATTGAGGTAGTAGATTGGGGTGTGGCCGATGAAACTCCGGCTGATTATCCAGATATAGGCCAAGCAGTGGCGGAAAAAATTTCTCGCCAAGAGTTCGACTGCGGCATCTTAATTTGCGGCACGGGAATTGGTATGTCTATCGTGGCCAACCGCTTTCCAGGGGTAAGAGCAGCCCTCTGCCATGATCTTTATACAGCTCGTTTAAGTAGAGAGCATAATGATGCGAACCTTTTGGTCTTAGGCGGACGTCTATTAGGGAAAGGATTGGCCAAAGAGATTTTGCAAGTTTGGTTAGATAGTGAATTCCAGGGCGGGCATCATCAAAGAAGGATAGCCAAAATAAATTCTCTCGACCAAAAAATCAGCAAAGAAAAATAACCCCCCTAATAGCCACCATGGTGAGGTACTTAATAAAATTATGGTGAGTCGTCCTACTTGGGAAGATTATTTTATGGAGATCACCCGCTTAGTAGCTAAAAGGTCAACTTGTCTACGGCGCCAAGTTGGAGCTATTTTGGTGATGGAAAAAAGGATATTGGCCACAGGGTATAATGGGGCACCCTCCGGATTAGCTCATTGCTTAGAGATTGGCTGCCTGCGCGAAAAAAACCAGATACCTTCGGGCGAACGTCATGAACTTTGTCGGGGATTGCACGCGGAACAAAATGCAATTATTCAAGCTGCTTATCATGGTATCCGCATCAATGGTGCTACTCTTTACTGCACTAATCTTCCTTGCATTATTTGTACCAAAATGATCATCAACGCAGGAATCAAAGAAATCATTTTTGAAAGTGGTTATGCTGATCCGCTGGCGCAAGAGATGCTTCAGGAAGCCCATATTCCTGTGCGCCAATGGCCAAGGAGATGAGAAATGGGACAGAATGGAGAAAGAGATGGCCAAAGTTGGCCAACTCCAGAGAAGGCGAGTTATGGTTTAGTCAACTTTGAACGCAGGAGATACCCGCGCTTTTCTATTGACCTGCCCATTGAATATTATCGTTTGCCTTCCCCAGAAAAGAAGCAGGGACGGGTCAGCAATATAAGCGAAGGGGGCATAATGATTTATTTGCCCGAAAAACTGGATATCGGGCGGCAATTGCGCGTAAAAGTATTCTTCCCGGCTGAATCTAACCTAACCGCCATGGAAGTGATTGGGGAGGTAGTTTGGATAGATATCTGTTTAGAAGAAGGTAATGAATATCGTTGCGGATTGAAATTTATTGAGGTCTGCCCTGATGATTTAAAAAGGTTAAAAAATTTTTTGCATGATCTGGCGAAAATTTGAATTCCCCTAATAGGCTTACCATTCTTCATTTTTTTTTAAATAAACATTATTTTTCTTTTCCCCCGGGATTATGTCCGGAAAATTGGAAAGAATTCCTCAACATTTCTCTACAGACCAAACCTAAGATTTACTTGGCGCTCATCATCCTCTCTTTTTCTGCTCTCCGCTTAGGGGTGGCCCCTTTTTTCGGCTTGGGCGTAGATGAAGCTCACTATGTTTTGTATGCTAAATTTTTAGATCTGAGCTATGTAGACCATCCGCCGCTGGTAGGCTGGGTACACAGCCTAATCTTTTATACATTAGGAACAAACGAGTTTTTAGCCAGGTTACCCGCAGTCCTCATCTTCGCCGGCACTTCCTATTTAGCCTATCGTTTTTTGTGGTATATCTCCAGATCTGCCTCTATATCCTTAGCCGGAGTCTTTGCTTTAAATAGTTCATTTCTTTTTAATGCTTTGGGCTTGATGCTTCTTCCTGACTCTCTTCTGCTTCCCTTAGCCTTTTTATTTTGGGAAATTTCCCTTAAAATTGCGGCCCATGGGCAGCGGCACCATTTTTTATATTTGGGCCTTATTTTGGGAGCCAGCGGCTTGGCCAAATATACCGCTATCTTGTTTCTTCCTGCCCTTTTCCTTTTTTTCTTAAGCTGGAGAAGGCTGGCTTTATTATTTTCTAAGAACATCTTCCTCACCGCCCTCATTGCTGGTCTAAGCCTGGCTCCCGTGCTCATCTGGAATGTCCAGAATGATTGGATTTCTTTTCGCTACCAAGGGCAACACCTCACTTCTATTTCGGCGCATATGCTGAAGAATTTTCTCCTTTCTCTTTCAGGCCAATTTGTGAGTTATAGCCCATTTCTTTTTGGCGTGGCCTGCTATGGGTTTATTAAAAGTTGGTCGGCGCCCAATGAGCGGATCTCTCTGGCCTTTCTGTTAGGGGCCAGCAGTTTAATTTTCTTTAGTTTCTTTTCATTCTTTGATGTTATTCTGCCTCACTGGAATTGTCTTTTTTATCTTCTTTTTATCCCCTTAGGTGTTTATTATCTGGGACGAGGAGAAAATAAAAAAAAGAAAAAAATTTTAAAAATTTGTCTAATTACCAGTTTCGCTTTGACTATTTTCCTTTATGCTGAATTAGCAGGAAAATTTCTCCGTTTTCCTGATTTTCGGTCTCCTTTCCAAGATATTTATGGGTGGGACCATATTTGTCAAGAGGCCAATCGATGGCTAAAAGAAAACCCGCGGTCGCCCAAAGCTCTCGCGGTTACCAATTGGACAATGGGTAGTAGGGTGATGTATTATTCATTACCTTATGGAAATGAAGTTTTCGTAATCGATAATCGCCGGGATCAGTTCGATATTTGGCAAAAGAAAGAGCCTTATGGATATGATCTTTTATTTGTGCAAACCTATTTTGAAAAAGTAGACCTCGGGCAGAAGTTTAAATGTGCCCAAGTAATCCCTATCCAGAGCATGGAAATCACGCTTAATGGGGGAAAAGTAAATAAGGTCGATTTAGTGTGGTGTCAAAATTACCAAGGAAGGAAAAATGAATAAACCCCCTTTAATCACGCTGATTCTTTTGATCTGCGGCTTTAGCTTCATTGTTTTAAGCTATTTTTATATCGATATTCCCTTAGCCAATTATTGTCGTCATCTGCACCCAGGGGTAAGGTCTTTTTTCGGGATGGTAACTGAATTAGGTCAATCTACTTGGTATTTGGGCGGGTCCCTTTTTTGCTTTTTGCTATTTCGGTATGGGTATAAAAATATTTTTCTTGCCCGGCGGTCTCTTTTTCTCTTCGTAGCTATTGCCGGATCAGGGATAATCGTCAACCTATTCCGCTTTTTGGCCGGTAGATATCGGCCAGAAATGTTGTTTGCCCAAGGCGCTTATGGATTTGAGTTCTTCCAAATAAAATCTACGGCTTTATCTTTTCCTTCCGGGCATACTACAACCGCCTTTGCTTTAGCCATGGTCTTGATTATTTTTTGGAGAAGATACTGGCCTTTCTTCGTCTTTTTGGCCACTTTGGTAGCGGCCAGTCGCGTAATCATCACAGCTCACTTTTTGAGCGATGTAGTGGCCGGGGCTTACTTAGGCTTATTTAGCGTTATTTTTCTAAAAAAATATTGGGGATTTTATTTTTTTCCGTAGGTCTTAAATTCTTCCATCAACCTTCTATTATCTATTAAATTTACTAAAACAAAAGTGATCGACGGTTAGCTGGTGTACCTGACCGTTGATCACTTTTAAATTTTTAACCTGAATGGGGATTGATAAATTCTTGCCTGGCTTAGGCAGAAGCAAACGGGGCTCATTAAAATGAGGCGCTGGTTAACTCTTGGGTACAGGCGGGGAAAATTAAGCCCTTCTGCGCAGAGGTATAGAGCTATTTT
>CAZAGD010000037.1:0-6153 GCA_964484485.1 uncultured Syntrophaceae bacterium | reverse complement strand
GCATCAAATACGGCGGCTAGCTCTGCATGTCGATGGTTCCGACCTAAAACATAGGCTGTTCCCTGAAAACCATCTTTCACCTGAATGGTGCACCGGGTTATGGTTACCTCCCCCAAATTAAAAAGGAGACCTGTCCCACCGGCTCTTCCACGTATCATAATCAAACCTGTTTCCGGAGGGCGGACAAAGTAGTAGGTTGGCTTAACCCGGAGAAGATTCCAGATCTCTTCCAATTCTTCCACGTTGGCCTGGGCAAGAATCCCCATCCATTCTTGTCTATTACTTTGATCAATCATTTTGGCTCCTTATAGATTGGTGCTTTTCTGCGGGCAATTCCCTTCCCTTTCCTTGTTCGTTTACTTCCTCTCCGAACAAGAAACTCCGGGCTGTCATCTGGTTATCCTTTTGATTTGCTCTGGAGTATTGGGGAGCGTAACGCTCACAAAAAGAAGCAGCGTCGAGCCGGCGAAAATCTGCGAGCGCTTTTAAAAGTTGATCGTGGCTCCAGTGCCACCATTGAATTTGCCTAAGCGACGCTTCTACTTCCTCGCTCACCCGTCTGCGAATTAACTTTGCAGGATTTCCCGCTACGATGGTATAAGGTTGAACCTCTTTAGTGACCACGGAACCTGCGCCGATGACTGCTCCTATGCCAATCTTGACCCCGGGCAGAATGATCGCTCCGTGACCGATCCAGACATCGTGTCCGATCACTACTCCTTTGCTCCGTCGCCATTGAAAGATCTCTTCTTCATCCTCCCCCAATTCATAAAATTTGCTTCGATAGGTAAAATGATGGGAAGTCGCCCGCCAGATCGGGTGGTTCGGAGGATTGATACGCACATGACTCGCAATTGAACAGAACTTACCAATCTCTGCATAGATGATTTGGCAATCTTCCATAACATAGCTGTAATCCCCAAAACGAGTTTCTTCTATCCTGGTTCGCGCGCCTATTTGAGTCCATGCTCCTATTTGCGAATCGATAATGGTCGCGGTGGGGTCAATCACCGGCTCTTCTCCTTTTTCCCTTGGCGTAATTCCGTCTCCTCCAAAAAGAGCAGATATTTTAATTTTCATTGAAGAAGCTCCTGACCAATAACTTTTCTTCGAAAATAATCTGAAATACGTTCGGCCATCCAGATAACCACCAAGGTCACCACTGTGATGGCTAAGGCATCAGCATATCGAAACAGACTCATGGCCATCTGGAGATCTACCCCTATCCCTCCGCCCCCGACCACCCCTAAAAAGAGGGCCACCCTTAGATTAATATCAAACCGATAGAGGGTATTAGCGATCAACGAAGGGATTACCTGCGGTAGGATGGCGTAACGGATGACCTGCAGTTTGGTGGCGCCGACAGACTCCAGAGAATCAAGAGGTTTTGGATCGATAGTCTCCATTGCTTCTGCAAATAACTTACCTAGCATCCCAATGGTGCCTAAAGCGATTACGATCATTCCGGCAAAGGGGCCAAGGCCAATTACCACAACGAGCAAGAGGATATAGATTAACGGGGGGATCGAACGCTCGGCGGCCAGCAGACGTTTAGCGATCTCCCGGACCATTTTCGACGGAGAAACGTTGCGCGCTGCCAAAAGAGCAAACAAGAATGCCCCCATGGCTCCGAGAAAAGTTCCGACGAAAGCCATGGCCAGAGTTTCTAAAATGGACCATAAAATTTTCCCTCTCCATAAAACTTCCCAGTTGGGTGGAAACATCTCTTCCGTCAGTTTGAAAAAGTGGGGGATCCCTTCCCAAAATAGTTTCGGGCTGATGTTCAGATCAATGAGACTCCAACCTAAAAGGAAAAAGAAAAAGCCCATGGGCAAAATCGTGCGAAGAGACCACCTTTTGTAACCGTTATTGTCTGTGCAAAACTTCATGGTTCCTCCCTGATGACCCCGCTGTTTCCGAAAAAGGGTTAAAATTCCTTTTAGGTTTTACCGCAAGACCTCCTTCCCGATCATTATTTTTCTGAGGAGGTCAGAAATTTTTTCGCTAAATGTCACCAGGATTAAGATAATTAGAATGATGGCCATGGCCTCCTGGTATCTCATTAATCGAATTGATGTTACCAAATTGAATCCGATGCCCCCGGCTCCGACAACCCCCAATAAGATTGACATCCGGATGTTGACTTCAAACCGATACAGGGTGTGGGCAACCATGGCTGGAAGAACCTGAGGAAGAACACCATATTGGATGACCTGTATTTTGGTGGCCCCAATCGCTTCCAGCGCCTCGATGGGTTTGGGATCTATTTCTTCGATCGCGTCGGCAAACAATTTACCCAGCATGCCAATACTGCTGGCCATCAGGGCCATCACCCCCGGAAATGCCCCGAGTCCCACAATCGCCACAAAAAAAAGCATCACTATGAGATCAGGCAAAGCCCTTTCGGCCGAAAGGAGACTCCTGGCCACGTCCCGCAAGATGGGCACCGAATGCATATTCCTGGCGGCGATGAGCCCAATGATAAAAGAGAGGAAGGCCCCTAAGCATGTACCCACAAAGGCGACTTGAACAGTTTCCAGAGCTGGTCTAAGCAAATCCGGAATTTTCCCCCATGCCGGAGGTACCATATGTCCGATCAACTCGATTCCCCGGGGGATTCCTTTTAGGAGCCCGAGGGGGTCAGCTCGACAGACCACCATACCGCCCCATAAAAGTAAAAAGAAAACCCCTGCAGGCAGCAGGTACTTGAAATATCGTTTCATTACATTCCCAACTATTATGGCTAAGTTCAATTTGTTAAGGCTACAGGAGATGGTCTTCCTGCCCCATAAATCAGATTAAGAATGGCATCGGAGAGATCAGGTTCACCATCATATACAATGAGACCATTCCTGATACCAATGACCCTAGTGCAATATTTGCCCACAAGCTTTGGGGCGTGGAAAACCCCGATAATGGCCATATGCTCGGTGAGTGGTTTGAGAAAATCCAACACCACCTCTGTATTTTTGGGATCAAGGTTGGAAACCGGTTCGTCGGCAAGCAACAAAAGGGGCTTCTGAAAGATGGCCCGCGCGATAGCCACGCGCTGCATTTCACCCCCGCTTAATGTTTCTGCTCGTCGATAAGCAAGGTTCTGAATGCCTACTTGACTAAGGGCTGCAAGAGCATGATGGACCTCCTCCTCCGTGAATCCATAGAACAGGCTGCGTGCCGTACTGATCCGCCCCAATCCTCCGGTCAATACGTTTTCCAGAACGGTGAGCCTTTTTACCAAGATTGATCCTTGAAAAATCATGGCGATTTTGCGGCGAATGGTTCTAAGTTCTTTTCCTTTTTTCCCATTGATTTTTTGGGGGTTTCCATCTCCATTCATGATAATTTCTCCATGATCAGGCTGGGTTAACCCATTAATGCATCTCAATAATACCGTTTTACCAACACCGCTTTCCCCTAAAATCCCAATGAACTCACCTTTCTGGACATCGAAGCTGATGCCTTTCAACAGCGGCCGGCCGTCCGGCAATTTTTTATAAATATTTCTTATCGCTAGCATCATTGGACTTCCTCCTTTCATCCCATCTTGCGCCCCCTGACCCGCAAGGGAGTCAGAGGTTGATGGCAAGTTGGGAGGTAATAATTTAAAAATTGGTTTGCTAAATTTTGCCTAATTTGATAGCGATTTGCCGAATATAGTCATAATCGCTATCAGTCACCTTTACGTATCCTTTATTCTTTTCCCATCTTCCCTCAAATTGCTTGAAAGCTTCTGGAGCCTTTTGCGGCATATCCAAAAACGCTTGCTGAATCTTTTGGACGAGACCCTTATCCAAATCCTTCCTTACCGCTACAGGCGATCGAGGAATTGGCCCTGACTTCCAAATAACTGGAACTTCTTCCTTCGTTGTTAAGCCCTTTTTGATCACTCGTTCGAGCCCTCCTTCCCAGGTCGCTCCTAAATCAACCTTACGGGTCTTAACCGCTAGAACAGAAGCATCATGACCGCCGGCAAAGATAACCTCTTTGAAATCTTTATCAACTCGTATTCCCATGGACTCCAATCCTCCCCTGGGAATCAAGTGCCCTGAGGTAGAAGCTGGATCCACGAAAGAAACCGTCAGCTTGTTCGCCTTCGCTTTCACATCCTCCATGCTCTTTAAGCCACTGTCTCGATGGGTGATAAAAACACTGTGATAGGTGGCGAGCTTCCCATCTCCTTCGGATCCTCCGATAATGGCCTGAGCATTGGCTCTTTTAGCTGCTAACACGTAAGAAAAAGGTCCAAAATAGGCAACATCGATCTTTTTCGACCGCATCGCTTCCACAACGGCCGTATAGTCTGTAGCCTTAAACTCTTCGATTTTCATTCCTAATTCTTTCTCCAGATACTGTTTGCACGGGGCAAAGGCCCGGATCATCTCCTCGATATCTTCCGCAGGAATAAGCGCCAGTCGGAGAATCTTTGGGGAGGCTTGTCCCCATGATTTCCCGGCAAAAAAAATGGTCATACTAACCAACAGGGCGACCAGGGCAGCCGTGATCGACAAATTTCTTTTTTTCATAATCGTACTCCTTAAAAACATATTTCCCTCCTTTAAAAAAGAAATTTGAACTACCAAATTTAAAATAATCCTTGCATGTGACGAAATGATGAAGGTCAAATGATATTTTTATGACGGGAATTAAAATTATAGATCCCTAGACCTTCCCTCCATTTCTTGTAAACCTTAAAAGGCTGCTTGAATTTAAGCTGAACTGAGTCTATTGTTTTGAACACCTATTTGATCCGCGATTACACTCACCTCTCCTCGCTGAGGTTTTCCTTCTTCCATTCATTCCTTAATGGGGATCTGCTCATCATTGCCCTTACGGCAATCTATGCAGCGCTTCCTCGAAAGAGGCCAGCAGTCCTGGCGTAGTCGCCCAAGTATTCAGAAGAAGTATAACCGCGGAATATTAAGAAAAAATGGAGAGAATGTGATATTTTTGTGAAGCAGATTTTTTAAAAAACAGGAGATAATGATGCGAACTTTAAAAGATAGCTTTAGTCAAATCAGGGTTCTACGTATTAGGGAAGTTTATGAATTTTATAAGTTTTTATCGCTATATTTTTGTTTTCTTGCTTTCTAAATGGCCCTTTGGGGCTTTTTCATGTAGAACTTCCCGGTTACGTACTTCATAGAATGAAAAAGTTACATTTTTCACAAACGTTCCCCTTTTCATTCTTAGTAACTCCTCCCTTGCCCCCTCTTAATTTAAGAGGGGAGGTTGGGGGAGTTAGGGGGTGGTGATTATCAAGGAAGTTTTAATTGTCGTATTAGCTAATGCTATCCCCTTTGCTAAAGAGGGTGAGATGGTCTCATAGTTTAGTAAAATTTACAGGAGATTAGTTTCTGAAAAAAAGAGAAGATTCTATTTCTTGTGTAATTTAATCCAATCCTTCATCTGCTGGAGATTTTCGGTAAGATTCCACCAGCCATTTTTAAAAGTAGCATAATCTGGTGCGCCGGTCATGGCTGAAGAGTATTTAATGGAATTAGCGTAAAAAAGCCACTGTCTGACCCACATTTGCTCTATAGTTTCATCGAAGGGATTCTTCCCTTGGGGTAGTCCCTCCGCAAGGCCTGCTTTCCAGGCCTCCAAAAGCAATTGCGTAGCAGCCCAAATCTGGCTATCTACTTCTTTGATGGTATTTTCCATTTTGGCAAAATGGCTTTGCGTCCAAGATGTTCCATGACATTGATAACAAACTTTGCCCATTACATTCTTTCTCTTGGCTTGTTCCTGCTCATTGATTAGTCCCCCTTTGGCCACTTCTCCTGTGAAGGCTGTAGGCAGAGGAAGGCCATCTTTGTTTTTCAATATAGAAGTATCTCCTTGTAGGGGTTGGGGATGAGAGTAGATTAATCCAAAAAGTCTTACCCATAGCCGAGCACCAAAATTATGCGTCCTTTCGGCTACCACTCTTCCGTCTGGAGTAGTGATCAGACTATTATGACAGGCAGCGCAGGTGGGTGCCTGAAAATCAATTCCCACCTTCCAAGGCACGGCCTCGAAATTCCATTTACCATAATTAGAGAAATAAATATTCCCATGTTTACTTTCTTTGTAAACATTCCAAGCCGGTACATCGGGCTCAAGATGACATTGAGCACAACTATATGGTTTGCGGGCTACGGCAATAGAAAATTG
>CAZAGD010000036.1:0-4790 GCA_964484485.1 uncultured Syntrophaceae bacterium | reverse complement strand
CATATTCCACCACGGTTAAGCCCTTAATCATTGCTTTGGTTACCGAAGGATCGAAGGGAATTTCGCTAATTACTGGTATGCCCCGCTCTTGGCAAAAATCTTTTATTTTTTGGGTATTATCGTGATTAATATCGGCTTTATTGACACACACCCAAGCAGGGATGCTAAAATGTCCGCAGAGATTCAAAATTCTTTCCAGGTCGTGAATTCCCGAAAGGGAAGGTTCGGTAACTACTAAAGCCGCGTCTACTCCGCCTAAAGAAGCAATTACGGGACAGCCGATTCCCGGAGGTCCGTCAATTAACACCAAGGCATAATTTTGTTCTTGGGCAATCTTCACCGCCTCTTTCCTTACCAAAGTCACTAATTTCCCCGAATTCTCTTGAGCTACCCCAAGTTTTGCATGAACCATTGGCCCAAAGCGAGTGTGGGAAATAAACCATTCCCCACTTTGCCCATCGGTAAGATTTATGGCCGCCCGAGGACAAATGAAATAGCAAACACCACAACCTTCACAAGCTAGGGGATCAACCTGCAGATTGGCGATGGCTTCGAAGCGGCACGCCTGGACACACTTTTGGCAACCATCGCATTTCTGGAGATCGATAACTGCTTTTTTACCCGCTATAAATTTTTCCTGCGCTTGAATTTGGGGTTGCAAAAGAAGATGCAAATCTGCGGCATCCACATCGGCATCAACGAGCACTGCCCGCTTAGCTAAAGCAGCCAAAGCAGCCATAATAGTGGTTTTTCCTGTCCCTCCTTTGCCGCTTATAACCGTAAGTTGTTTCATTGCTGGTCGCCCTCACAACTACCGTCACAAGTGTGGGGTTGAAAAATAAAATTTAGCTGAGCTTTCATTTCTTCGTATTCTTCTTCATCTTTCACCAATCCTTGGCGAATAAGATACTTTTTAAAAAGGTAATCAGTTATTGCTTGCTGTAAGGCTTGCAGGCCCAGGAGCGAACAATGCTGTTTGCGACGAGGTAAACCTCCCAAAGCGGTGATAATGTCATCATCAGTAAGCGAAAGAGCTTCCTGAATAGTCTTACCTATGGCCAACTCCGTCATGACGCTGGAAGTTGCTATTGCTCCCGCACATCCATGAATCAGAAATTTTACCTCCACCAGCCTATCTTCTTTTTCATCTACCCGGATAGTCACTTCGATATAATCCCCGCAGCTTGGGTCGCCAAAAGCTCCTTTCCCGCTTGGTTTTTCTATTTGCCCCACATTCCGGGGATGCTGAAAATGATCCAGAGCCTTAGGAGTATATACAATTGGTTCGTAAAAGTTAACTTCTTCGTTGATCGGCAATTTTTCCTCTTCCTTTGTCTTATAAAGCTCTCTCCAATCCATAAAAGCCCCTTTTACCTAAAACCTTTTCTATTTGCCTGAAAAGATTTAAAAACAAATTTCTGTAAGCAGGCAATTCGGCGATAACAATTCCTCCCCGCGAGTAAATTTCCGCAATCCGCTGATCAAAAGGAAGACTTCCCATGATGGGAATTTCCCTTTGCCGACAATAAGCCCGAATTAAGCCCTCTCCTATTCCTTCCCGATTAATAAAAACACCATAAGGCACCTTTAAAACTTTCACCATTTCCACCGCTAATTCTAAATCATTAAGCCCAAAAGGAGTGTCTTCTGTGACTAATAGACAAAAATCACTTCCCCGCACTCCTTCAATCACCGGGCAGGAAGTTCCCGGAGAGCAATCGATAATCACTGTCCTTTCTTTATCAATTAGCTCTTTTTCCTTCC
Organism: uncultured Syntrophaceae bacterium; assembly: GCA_964484485.1. Taxonomy (GTDB): domain Bacteria; phylum Desulfobacterota; class SM23-61; order SM23-61; family SM23-61; genus CAZAGD01. Next base: position 3,026 of record CAZAGD010000036.1, on the reverse strand, counting down.
TGATAATCGGGGCGGCCATGGGTTCACCAACATTTAAAACTCCTTGAATAAAAGAAAGACCATTAAATTCTCCTTCTTGAACATAACCAATTTCCCGCGGATTTTCGCTAATAGCCTGCACCGGGCAGAGCAGAGTACATCCGCCACAACCATGGCAGATTTCTGGAAAAATCAGAACTTGATCCTTGATCACGGCGATAGCGTTGTACTGGCAAACTTCCGCACATTTACCACAATAAGTACATTTTTCTCCATCCACTTGGGGTATAGGTATATAAACCGCTACTTTTCTTTTCTCCTGGAAGGGCAGAAATAAATGAAGATTAGGTTCTTCTACATCGGCATCTACCAGTTGCCCATCTTTTAGCGAAAGTGCCAAATTTAAAGCAACTGTGGTTTTGCCTGTTCCGCCTTTTCCACTCGCAATCGAAATGATCATGGGGAAACCTCTATATTATAATGACCGCCTGCCATTTTCAGGTTTTAGATCTCTACGCCGGGGTGTTATTCATGCCTGCAGCTTTCCGGATGATCATGATGACAAGCTCCGGCGCCCCGCAATTCTCCGCGTAAGTAAGCTTGCAAGACATCTTTAATTTTGCCGAAAGCCCCGGTGACCGCTTCAATGCCGTAGCCATCAAAAAATTCGATAGCGCGCGGTCCCATGCCCCCAGCAATCATCACATCTGCTTTCTGCGAATGGATGAATTCCGGAACTTTTCCAGGAACATGGTTTCCAAAATAGGGATTATCAATAACCTGCCAATTTTTGACCACTCCGTTTTCCACTTCCAAAAAAGTGTAGAAGGGGCACCGACCAAAGTGCATGCTTACCTGCCCTTCTAATCCTAATTTGTCCTCACTTGCAAAAGCAATGCGCATAAAGCCTCCTTTAACCTTAATTGCTTAATATTTATATAGATCATGATTCTCCATGGTTTCTGAAAAAATTCTGCTCCCCCAGAGTGCCTAAAAATGGCCTTTTTTGAGGGAATAATCCACCCTCTTTCCATAGATGGAGAATATTAAATTCTTCTGCGCCAATACGCCTGCGCCCATCGATGACGTCTCCGCCCACAACCAGGATAAATTATCATACCTGGCTGTAACTTCCCTTTTAAAAAAGTCTGGAGGGCTTTTTCCGCTTCTCCAGCAACCCAAGGGATAACCTCAATTTGCTGACTTTTCAATATCCTTTCTGAATTTCCATCAATTCCGCCGCAGATCAAAGTTTGCACTTGCAATTCTTTCATCTTCTCCACGCGCTGCCATATACTCCAAGTATTTATGGGCATTTCCGTCCGTTCCACCACCCGTCCATTTTCTAAAGTACAGATTAAAAGCGCCGGAGCAAAATCAAAGCGCGGCGAAACACGGGCACCAAATATGGGAATTGCTATTTTCATCATATTAAATAATTAGCAAAAACTATGCCATGAGGCCGGTTTTAAAAAATATCTAATTATATTAATGGTTTATCATCCAAAAGGGGTTTAAAAAATAGCGCCTTTTTCCATTAGATTTTTCATCTATGAAATTATTAATTGAAATATATTGCGATTATGAAATAATAAAAATTGGACCCTCCTTTTAGATTTGGTTCAATTACCATGGAGGATTTAGCCTCATCTAAGGGATCATAAGAATTTAAGAGAGGTCCCCTAATTACTAGGTCAAGGAAATGAGAAAAAATAATAAAGAAATTTTTCAACTACCCATTATTCTGGAAAGCATTGCTGACGGGGTCTTTACTATAGACCGAGAATGGCGCATAACTTCGTTTAATCGCGCAGCTGAGCGTATTACCGGTATTCCGCGCGAAAAAGCCATTGGTCAAAAATGCTTTGATGTATTCCATGCCAACATTTGCCAAACTTCTTGTGCCCTCAAGCAAACTCTGGAGACAGGAAAAGAAATCATAGACCTACCTGTAGATATTCTTAATAGCCAAGGAGAGACGATCCCGATCAGCATTAGTACAGCCGTCTTGCGTAATCGGAAGGGGAAGGTAATCGGTGGTGTAGAAACTTTTCGCGACCTTTCCGCGCTGGAAACTCTGCGCCGGGAACTTTTAAAGCAATATACGATAGGCGATATTGTGAGCAAGAATCCGCAGATGTTAAAGATTCTTTCTTTGTTGCCCAGCATCGCCGAGAGCAATAGTACAGTTCTTATTCAAGGACCAAGTGGCTCTGGGAAAGAACTATTGGCCCGCGCCATTCATTCTTTAAGCCCCCGTAAAAATGGCCCCTATATAGCCGTAAGCTGTGCCGCCCTTCCAGATACTCTTTTAGAGTCAGAACTTTTTGGCTATGTGAAAGGAGCCTTTACCGACGCGCGGCGGGACAAACCTGGGCGAGTGGCTCTAGCGGAGAAAGGTACGTTATTCCTGGATGAGATAGGTGATATTTCCCCTGCCTTACAGGTTAAATTGTTGCGTTTTCTCCAGGAAAAGGAGTACGAGCCATTAGGGGCCGTCAAGTCGCAAAAGGCCGATGTCCGGATTATTGCTGCGACCAATAAGAATCTATCTCAATTGGTTGAGCAGGGTTTATTCCGGGAAGATTTATACTATCGCCTAAATGTGATAAAAATCGAACTTCCTCCTCTAAAAGAGCGGCGGGAAGATATTCCTCTATTAGTAGAACATTTTCTGAAACGCTTTAACTTAAAGATGAATAAGCGCATCATATCTGTTTCGCCAGAGGTCATGGATTTATTCATGCGCTATGACTTTCCGGGCAATATTCGCGAGCTGGAGAATGCTCTCGAGCATGCCTTTGTGATATGTAATACATCTCAAATAAGATTAACAGATTTGCCTATGGAGTTAGTAAATTCTCTGCGTCTGCAACCTGTTTCCTTGGCCACCGGAAAAGATGCGCTACAAGCTGCCGAGTGGGAAGTAATCCAGAACGTTCTTCAGAAACATAAGGGCAGTCGGAAAAAAGCGGCGGCGGAATTAGGAATATCGGTGGTGACTTTGTGGCGAAAATTAAAGGCCTATGGTCATAGGGTCTAAAAGT
>CAZAGD010000035.1:0-8067 GCA_964484485.1 uncultured Syntrophaceae bacterium | reverse complement strand
CTCCTCCTTAATCTTTAACTCTTTTTTAAGGCCTGTGGCCCCTTACCTTCATTCATTTTTAATTTTTCTCTTCCATAACCCCCAGACCTGGAGACCGTGTCGCCACGGGGAGAAAGGGCGAGAGGAAAGACAGTGGCAGGCATGAAGCAGGCATGAATGAAGAAGCATCTAAATCCGCCCGCACCTATGGAAGAGCCACTGCCTCATGATTCTGAATGAATGCTTGCCTCCGGCCTGCTTCTGGCCTGCCTCTGGCCCCTTCACCAAAAGTTAGCTATTTATTAATTATGACCCAGTCTCATGAGAGAGACCCATTAAAATTAGGGCCGATTTTCAAAAGTGATCGATAGTCAGCTGTTTCCAGGCTTGCGGTATATATTTAATGATCTCCCTTACTGAAGTACCCGGATCAGGATTGGCCAAATATCCAGCTAAGCGATTAAGGCGCGCCCCTAAAATAGCTGCTTCAACAATTTCTTTCCCAGAGGCCACTAAAGCTCCCACCATTCCCGTTAAAGTATCTCCCGTTCCCCCTATGGCTTCCAAAGCTTCTACACAAGGCTCTTCAATCTTAGCTATAATTCCTTGTTGGTTAGCCAGATAATCTATTTTCCCTTTAACCAATAAGTAACGCGCAGCGTTTTCATGAGCATATGACCGGGCAATCAAATCTGGAACGTGCTTCTCCTCATGGAGGATAAATCCCCGCGTATAAAAAGGATGGGGAGCCTGCTCATCAGCCAAAAAAGCTAATTCTCCCACATCAGGAGTAAAAAGATCGTATGCTGGGGCTTGTCCGCTCATTTTAGCCGCATACATATATCCAGCGTCGGCAATTAAGACTGGTTTCTTAGCAATCTCCTCGATTGCCAATAAAACCCGGTTATGTCCATCTATGTCAGGCAAAATATAATGAAAAACCAAAGTAGAAAAATTTGTTTTTTTCAAATGATTTTGCAAATAGGTGTAGAGCTTTTTGCTACCTTCGCCTCTCCCTATATCTCCAACTAAATAACAAAATACTCCTTTTTGGCTAACTAAGCAGTCAATCTCCAAAGCCGCCGCAACCAATGCTGTTGTACCGCGATTAATCTTAACTTTGTGCCCTTCGATAAGAAGATCTTCTCCTTGTCTTTTGGCTAAACCAGCTCGTAATGGAAAATTATTATCCGGAATTGTTCCTATTACAGCGAGCATCGGCGCTTAGCCTCCTCGAAAGCTAATTGCAAAGCATAGCCGCATAAAGTGTGCCCAATATCCAGTGGATTAGCGGCTTGTTTAAGAGTCTTACCCACTAACTCCTGCGCCAAAAAAGGAACATCCGGGCATCCACCTCCGGAAATATTGGCGATAACGAGATTTTTTTTGTCAACAGTAAGTTTCATATTGGCGACTCTAACCATTAGATGCCGGCCAAAATCCTTGACCTGGAATAAATCCACTGGTTGCAGTAATGGGTCCTTAACTGGAACGATCTGCAGGGGAGGAATCCGGGCATCTGCTAAGATTTTCTTTATCTTCAATGCTTCTATTAACGGAAATTCGATCACCAAATCGCAACCGCTGCGAATCTCGGGGGGAGGTCCCATTACCCGGATTCCAAAACCCTGGGCCTTCAAAATTTTTTCAGCGCGGATTACTTCGCTCGTATTGGCAAATACTAAAAAACCTTTATCCGCCTGTTTTGGAGGAATCGAGGACTTTTGCTTGCTCTTAAGAAAAGAAAATAGGCCCATTTTTCTTCTCTATTTATGCAAAGTAATCCGATAGCCTTTACCTTCTGGATCAATTGTTTTCACTTGCCAACCCTGACTTTGCGCCGCTCGACAAACATTCTCCTTAGAAGTATCTGTATCCACCAGAACAATTACTTCACCTCCGGGCAAGCTTTTTATCTCTTTCAAAGTAAGCATAACTGGTTGCGGGCAGGAAAGCCCTCGCGCATCCACTAAGCGACTCATTTTCTCCCTCCTTAATTCGTTTTTTCTCTCATGGTAAACCCGATAAAAAGGCAAACTAAAAATCCAATGGTGACTGCTGGAATGCCATAAGGACCAACGCCATCTGGAGAACTGGCTAAGCCAAAATTATGGGAAAGGCCCGCTCCTACGATCATGCCGATCACAAAAACGGCGGCATCTCCATCGCCTTCTCCAGCCAAAAAGAGCTGGCGCCCCGGGCAGCCCCCGGCCAAAGCAAAAGCTAATCCGGCCAAAGCCATACCCGCGAAATTCCATAAGCTCATGTTATGGGCCACAGGTTGTTTAATAAAGCCAGGATTAAATTGCCCTAAGAGCAGATTGATAATAAAAGCAGTGACCAGGAGGGCCACTACCCCCCAAAATAAGTGCCCCTGCCGGAATAAAATTAAGTCTCGAAAAGCCCCCATAGTACAGAAGCGTGTCTTCTGAGCTAAAAACCCGATGGCTAAGCCAACCCCCAAAGAAAAGAACAAAGGAGCATGCATGGAACCCGGCCCTTTCTGACTATAAAAAAGAACACCACTTTTTTCCTGGCCGGGGATTTGCGGAAAAACCAGCATGAGCAGAAGAAACCCTAACATGGTAAGCGGCAATAACCATCCCACTGAGGTATAGGTAGCTTGGGAGCGTCCAAGATTATAGCCGCTCTTCAGAAAAAGGGTGCCTATCCAAATTCCTGTAATCAGCCCCAAAAGACCAAAAATAGCATTGCCATCACCTCCAGCAAGGCGCAGCAAAGCTCGCCATGGGCAACCTAAGAATACTAAGGCTCCTATCATGGCAAATACGCCTAAGAAAAACCTAACTACAGTTGCCGAGCCCGCTCGAGCCCGGAACTCCCCAAACAAATATGCGGCCAAAAGAGATCCTAATACAAAGCCGATAATCTCTGGTCTCATATACTGAACTACTGCCGCCCGATGGAGGCCCAGCGCGCCGGCTATATCTCTTTCAAAGCAAGCAACGCAAATCCCCATGTTGGCTGGATTACCCATTTTTTGCAGCAAAGGAGCAAAAATACCAATGAACACTCCTGCTAAAATAATTCCTTTACGGGATGCAAAAAAAGATAGCGTCTTGGACATGCTTTTTCCTCCTTGAATTGCATTATTCTGATAGTCTCAGTTTAATTATTTCCTCTAATATCATGATCATGATGCTGAATAGCTCTGGAATTATAAGTAAGCACGAAAATCCTTGAATTCTAAATCTCCGAAAGAATAGGAAAGTCCGAGAGCTATTCCGCATACTTAGGGAAAATTTTTCTCTGATCCTCAGTATTAACTTTTAAACTTTTTTGTTTGCGCCAATGGAGGGAGAATTAGGCAGGACAATGCCGATGGGTTAAAATGACTTCGTTGGACCAGCCTCATCCTCCTCTCCCGAGCGATATTGCTTGAGACCTAACCTAGGCCCCTGCCGGCCAAAAATCGGCCCTCAAATAAGCGAAAGAGGAGTCTGCGGCTTCCCCATCTTTTTCACCTCCTTATGTATTTTTAAAAATTTAATAACATTTTCTTCGAAAAAAAACAATATTTTTTTTCTATGACCGTTGATTAGTTTTAATATTTATCGCCAGCAAAAGACAGGCGAGAGGGAGAGAGGCCTCTTTCCCTCCCGCCTGAAATAGGTACAATTTTCAAAAGTGATCGACGGTCAACTGATTAGAGACTTGACAGTCTCTTTTGGCCAACTTATATTTAAAAAAGTTTAAACGGAAAAAAGTTTTTAAGCATTTTTGTTATGCTTAGACTAAGAAAATCTGGCTTCAATTATCAACAAAGTCATACCTCCAATAAACCTGGTGGGTCATAGGAATACGCCCACCCCCTATTTTCTAATCTGATTTTTAGCAAAAAACCTTTCAATTTACTTTAATCAAAAAAACTAAAATAGAGAATAGCCTTTTTCGCTCCAATAAGAATAGAATAGCTCCTTTATCTGGAGAAAAAAATTATGGAATATTATGTTTTGGTCACTCATCGCTGTAATATGGCCTGTACTTATTGTTCCGCGGGCAATGCCGTCACCACTAATCCGTTGGCAAAGACGCTATCTCCTGATCAAGTACTAAGAATTGCTCAATATATAAAAGATGACCTCAATGCCCACGGAAAAGATGCTGATGAAAATAGAATCGTCTTTTTTGGTGGCGAACCATTACTGGCCTGTAATACTATGCGGGAGTTGCTTCACGCTACTTTGGACCTGCCAGTTTCTTACTGTCTATACACTAACGGACTTGCCTTAAACAAAATTCCTTTGGATATTCTCTCGGCCCTGAAATTTATTTTTGTTTCTTTTGATGGAGACAAACATGCTCATGAGCAGCATAGGGGGGCGCACACGTATGATCGAATTGTCAATAATCTTATCGAGATAAAGAAAAAAGCTTCTATTCCTTTAATAGGAAGGCTCACCGTAGAAGAAAATACTAACCTTTATAAATCCGTAACCACCATGTTAGAGCTCTGCGATCATGTTTATTGGCAGATAGTTAACAAACCCCGCTTTGAAAATCCGTCCACCTTTATAAAAAATTATGAGTCGGGACTTGAACAACTATTTTTCTTCTGGCTTAATCAACTTAGACAAGGGAATATTCTCAAGCTTATCCCTTTTGAGGCCATCGCTAACTCTTTGCTCAATGGCTCAGACGCAGACCCTATTTCTTTTCGTTGTGCTTGTGGGACGGAATTTCAAGCTATAGACATCGATGGCACGGTATATGGATGCGATGAATATGTGGGTACACCTTTGGCTCGCCTTGGCAATATTCAAGATGGAGCCCCATTATTCCTAAATTACCGATCTCACCAAGATCTTAATCCTAATTGCGGGGCATGTAAAAATTCTCTCATCTGCTTAGGCAGATGCCGAAAGATGCTCCAATCTTTTGATAAAGATCAGATCCAAATCTATTGCCGCCTAACCAATTTTCTGATAGATATAATTAGGGAAAATTTAGGGGAAATAGAAAAGGCCAGGTCTATGAATAATTTGCCTGAAATATACATCAGTCCCCCTATTACAGAAGAAATCCCTTGAAAATTTTTTCTGACCCGGGATCAAATTAAAGAGCTCCGGCAGGCAAAATTATTTGTTGCCTTAGCACGCCTAAATGTTTTATCTTTAGGATTGTTATAGGGGGATTATAGGAAATCCAAACCCAAACAATCTTTGCCTATTTTTTAAGGTTATGGCCCTGACTAGAAGACTTAAAATATTAGACTCGGAAAGATGCGTGGGATGCCAGTCCTGTATGTTTGCTTGCACGCGTAGAGAAGGGAAGGCTTCTCTTAATGGTTCACGGATTAAAGTAAAATCGATTGGCGGAATGGAGCGGGGTTTTACGGTCATAGTATGTAGAGCTTGCTTTGACCCCTCCTGCATGTATGTTTGCCCCGTATCGGCTTTAGAAAAAAGACCTGCAGGAGGAGTTAAACTTCATAAAGAAAAATGCCTGGGCTGTGGAAAATGTCTGGAAGCCTGCCCTCTTTCGGCTATTTCTATGGATGAAGAAGAAAGAAAACCCCTTATCTGTTTATACTGTGGATACTGCAAAAATTATTGCGCTTATGGAGTATTGGATATAGAAAAGGTTTAATATGGATTCTTTTCTGCATAGAGTATTAATTATTGATTTAGAAAAATTATCCTACCGGGTTGAGGAAAGGAAAGAGTATTTTCAGGAATTCCTGGGAGGTGTGGGAGTAGGAATAAGGCTGCTGCAAGAATTTCTCGATCCCAAAATTGACGCTTCTGACCCAAATAATGTGGTCGTTTTCTCTGTGGGACCTTTGACTGGCAAATTTCCTATGGTCTCTAAAATGGTTGCTCTTTTTAAATCACCTCACCACGGGTTATTGGGCGAAAGCCACGCCGGCGGCAGAGCAGCCATTGCCTTATGGCAGGCAGGTTACGGTGCTCTGGTCATTAAAGGAACAAGCCGCCTGCCCATTTACCTGGTCATCGAAGGAGATAAGGTAAAATTCAAGGAGGCCAGAGCTCTCTGGGGAATTGCTGATACATCCACCGTAGGAAGAATTATGCGAGAAAGGGAAGGGCAAAGTGGATTTCGAACTATAATGAGAATCGGGCGGGCGGGAGAAAAGGGAATTTCCTATGCCAATGTCACCACCGAAACCTACCGGCACTTTGGGCGCTTGGGTTTAGGGGCAGTATTCGGGAATAAGAAATTGAAGGGCTTGGTCATCTCTGGAAAAAGGACGGTCCTACCTGAACAAAGAAAGGCGTATTTAAAAACTTATCACGAGATTTACGAACAATGCATTTCTTCCTTGACTAAAAAATATCATGAACTCGGCACATCGGAAAATGTTATACCCTTAAATCTTTTAGGAGCCCTGCCGACAAAGAATCTTCAGTCAGCCCAATTTTCGTACGCCGAGGTATTAAGTGGAGAAAACTTAGCTCAGAATTACCTCGGGCGCCGGATTGCCTGCAGTCATTGCCCGGTGGGTTGTATTCACCTGGCCGTATTGCGGGAAGAATACCCCGACTATCCTTATTTTTACAAAACCACTTTCGTCCCTTATGATTACGAACCCATCTACAGCCTGGGAACCTTATTGGGGATAGAAAAGGTAGAAGATTTTTTAAAAATTATGATCGCCGTAGAGAAATATGGAATAGACGCTATTACCACAGGTGTCACTCTGGCCTGGGTGACCGAAGCATTTGCCCGGGGATTGATAGGCGAAGAGGAAACAGAAGGATTAAGACCCTCCTTTGGAGATGCCCAAACCTATGCTCAAATAATTGAGCGCCTGATTGACTCTCCGGCAGAGTTTTATAAGCACATGCGCCAAGGAGTATCAGCTTTAGCGGCAAAGTACGGGGGCCAAGAATTTGCCCTGGCTTACTTTGGTAACGAAATGGCAGGTTACCATACCGGTCCTGGAGCCCACTTAACCTATATCACCGGTGGAAGACACAGCCATCTCGATAGCGCCGGCTATAGCCTGGACCAAAAAATGCTAAAGGAAAATTTATCTTTTACTCCAATGGAAATGGCCCAAAATTTGTTCGCGGAAGAGGCTCTGCGACAAGTGTTAACCAGTTTAGTAATCTGTCTTTTTGCCCGCAATGTATATACCCTCGAACGGGTAAAAAGATGCTTACAAATTTTTGGCCTGGAACAAACCGAAACTGGTCTCTTGGAATTAGGGAAAAAAATATTGCGCGAAAAAAATAAATTTAAAAAATCGATGGGCTTCGATTTAGATAAGGTATCAATTCCCCACCGGGTGGGGGAAACTTCCTCGCCCCTCGGTTTGATTAATGAATCCTACCTCAAAGAAGCAGCTGCCTATTTTAAAAAATTGGTCGATCCTTAAATCACCCCTGCCCTGTTTTATCTGAACCAGAAGGCAAATGTCCGCAAATTTTAATCCTACTTAATTATCCGCCAGCTTCGTCCACTAATTGAATGAGGTGCTTGACTCTGATAGGTAATCCCTTCTGCGTCAACTGATCTTTTAACTGCAGCATACATCCTGGACAGCCAGTGACCACAGTTGTAGCCTGCGTTGCTTCTATATCTTTGATTTTCTTCTGACTGATCTGCTTAGAAAGTTCGTAATTATAGAAGCTGAAAGATCCTCCACCTCCGCAGCATCTTTGGGGCTCGCGCATTTCCAACAGCTTAACCCCGGCAAGATTTTTTAATATCAGGCGGGGCTGAGCAGTTATTCCTTGGCTGCGGTTAAGATGACAAGGATCGTGATAAGTCACTTTTTCCAGAATTTTCGCCTCCGGCTTATTAAGTTCAATCTTTTGCGTCAAAAATTCGGAGATGTCCATCACCTGACCGCTAAAAACATTTACGCCATCTATCAATTCCTGGCTTTGGCCGGACACTAAGATCTTGTAACTCTCTTTGAGAGCAGTGCCGCAAGTAGCACAGGCTACAACTATAGCATCCAATTTATAAGGGGCAAAGGCTTCCAGATTAGCTTTGAGCAAGTCTAAACCATCTTCCAGATCACCGGACATGAAGACCGGAATTCCGCAGCAGGTCTGCTCTTTTGGGAAAATCACTTCCACTCCATGACGGCCCAGG
>CAZAGD010000034.1:0-2957 GCA_964484485.1 uncultured Syntrophaceae bacterium | reverse complement strand
CCGCCGAGCTTTTTACAGGTTGAAGGAGCGAAAGAAGTTGGGGTAGAATTAAATTCACTTTCAAAAGCTTATAATTGTTGCGGCTGGCGGGTGGGGATGCTCGTGGGTAACAAAGATATTATTGCTGGAATGACCAAAATTAAATCGCATTCTGACCGAGGCATTTTTTACCCGATGCAGATAGCAGCAACGCAAGCTTTGAATGGGCCCGATGACTTTATGGAGAAACGCAATAAAATTTTGCTAGAACGAAGGAATATCGTGGTTCAAGGGATAAAAGATATTGGCCTTGAAGCGGAAAGTCCGTTGGCTACTTTTTATATATGGTCCACAGTCCCTTCAGGATATACTTCTCAGGAATTTTGTTTCAAATTATTAGAAGAGGCTAATGTCTGGATGATTCCTGGTTCAATGTATGGCAAATTTGGTGAAGGTTACCTACGAATTTCTTTAACTCTTCCGGTCGAAAGACTTAAAGAAGCGATGGAGAGAATAAAGAGAATAAAAAAATTCGATAAATAACTAAGAAATATCTTTAAAATTTTTATTTATTCAAATTTGGTTCATAATTTTTAAAACTATTTGTGATTAGGATCATAAATAGCAAAACAAGGGGAAATTCATAATTTTAATTAATTATTAACAAGCGCGCTATAATTTGGCCTCAATTTTTCTATGAATTACTCGAATAAATTGAGAAGAGAAAAGTTTCGGCGATTATGGAGCAAGGAATATATAAAGGTTCTAAATAAAGCAAATGTTTGGATTATTCCTGGTTTAATTTATGGAGAATATGGAGATAGGAATTTGCGGGATTGCCCATGGTTTTCAATCAAGATATCATCTCCAAAGAATCTGCAGCTCAGCAAGTCAATTTTATGATTCCGCGGCTGGTCTGGCTGCATTATGCCTTCACTCAAACGCTGATGGAGGAGCTGGGAAGCCAAAAGGGAAAGAAACTGGCGAAGAAGGGGATCGGTCTTTATGGCGAGCTTACCGTTCGGTAGAAGTAGAAATAAGGTATTTGTGAAAAAGCAACAAGTTTTTTAACCATACAATCAAAATGGAGGGGAGGAAAAAGATATGAAAAAGATAAAATTTTTATTTTCGCCTTTTCTACAATGGTTCGGCTCTGGGGGGAAAACTTTATTCATCCTATTGTCTATGCTCATTCTGATCGCTTGGGGAATGTCAGATGCTACGCAGGCCCAACCTAAATCCTTCACCATAGCCTCAGGGCCCATGGGCGGTGACTGGTACTCCATTGGAGGAGCGATGGGTGAAATGGCCAAAAAAGTTTTTCCGGGCGCAGTGGTTACAGTTACCACGGGAGGAGCCGTGGCGAACCTGGCCATGGTAAACGCCGGAAAGGCAGACATTGGTTTGTCGATGGCCAAACTTTACTCGGAAGCCATACAGGGCAAGGGGGAATATGAAGGAAAACCAATGCCCAATCTAAGGGCAATCGCTTTTTTAGCGAACATCCCGATGAGTTTTTTCCTCGTAAGGGCTGACAATCCCATTCAGTCTATTGAAGAGGTTAAGAACAGGAAGGTCCGGATTCTAACCGCGTCAAAGGGAAGTTCTCCTTCTTTGGCTGCAGAGTTAATGTTGAAGGAATATGGTATTACTTTTGATGATATCAAAAAAGCCGGGGGAAATGTGAGCTTTGTTTCTTACGCCGAAGCCTTGTCCTTGATAAAGGACGGCCATGCTGATGCTTTTATTGGACCTATGGTTTCGGCAATTATGGAGCTTACGACAACGGTAAAGATGAGAATGCTCCCGATCAAGGAGTCGGTTTTGGATAAGCTTAAGACTGACCACAATTATGTGAAAATCATCCTTCCCAAAAATCGATATTATTTTGTTGAAAAAGACACCCCTCACATGGCTGAGGTTGTGATCATCATCGTGCAGAAAGAACTCTCCAATGAAGTGGTTTATAATTTTACAAAGGAACTTCTCGAGAACCCTGACCGCATCCGAAAGATTCATAAAACCTACAGTGAGTTTGATCCCCAAACTGCGTGGCAAAATGTAGGTGGGCCTCTCCACCCCGGTGCAGAAAAAATCTACAAAGAGAAAAAATACCTGAAGTAAACTTTACTATAAACCATGTGTTATCAAAAACAATGAATTTCTTAAACTCCATATATGTCTAAGAGCGGGGAAAAATTTTTTAAGTGGTTCACTTCCATTGGTTTTGCCTCCTTTAGCTGTTATCACCTTTATACAACAGCCTACGGAATTCCCATATCTTATCTTCACCGGCCTCTGCATGTCACTTTGGCAATCGCCCTCGGGTTCTTGATCTACGGTGTCCGAGGGAAAAAAAATATTGGCCTCCCGGCTTGGTCCGATGTGATTCTCGCCGGGATGGCCTTCATATCTTTTGGATTTATTGCTGCTAATTATGCCACCAATTCCGAGCGCCTCATTAGAGTCGATCCTCTTAGTCTTTGGAATCTCATAGTGGGCGGAATGGGAGTGATACTTGTCCTGGAAATCGCCCGTCGGACAGTTGGTTGGGTCCTTTCCGCAGTTGCGGCATTTTTTTTAATTTATTCCCAAATAGGCCCACTTTTACCTGCGTTGGTGGCGCACAAGGGATTCTCTATAAAGGATACAATTGATTATCTTGCTTTTGGGCTTGATGGCATCTTCTCGCTACCCATAGGAGTATCTTCCACTTACATTGTTTTATTTATAATTTTTGGGACTTTCATGGAAAAGTCAGGGGCGGGGGAGGTCCTTATGGACCTTGGTCGGGCTATGGTTGGAAGATTTCGAGGAGGCCCGGCCAAAATCGCCGTACTCACGAGCGCTTTTTTTGGAACGATATCAGGCTCAGCAGCCGCAAATGTCTATGCGACCGGGACATTTACAATTCCCATGATGAAGCGCATGGGTTTTTCTCCTGTATTTGCTGGTGCGGTAGAGGCCAGTGCCTCCAC
>CAZAGD010000033.1:0-66871 GCA_964484485.1 uncultured Syntrophaceae bacterium | reverse complement strand
TATTTGGTGGTGGAATGAACGCAAAAGTCCGCCCCATAAGCCAGGGGCTGGAAAAGGACTGGCGTGGCAAAAGTGTTATCCACTATTAATTTAGTACCTCTTCGCTTAGCTATTTTACTGATGGTAGGCACATCAGCCACTTTCATTAAAGGATTGGAGATTGTTTCCAAAATAATAGCTACTGGGTTAGTTTCGGCCAATATTCTACTCAACTCTTCCAAATTGGTTACATCCACAAATTTTACTCTAACCCCCATATCTGGAAGAAACCGGGAGCATAGGGCATAAGTTGCCCCATAGATATCATAGGCCGCCAACACCTCCGTACCGTTTTTTACACCAGCAGCCAATAAACTGGCATAAACCGCAGCCATTCCGGAAGCAAAAGTTAAAGCCCTTTGGCCTTCCTCTAAAGATATTAACGCTTCTTCCAAGGCGGCATTGGTCGGGTTGCCATAGCGAGTATAAACGAATCCTTCCCGGCGGTTGGCAAAGATTTCATCGAGGTCTTCCATTTTCTCGTAAATATAACCCACAGTTTGATAGATAGGAGTAGAAACTGGGTAAAAATCTGGTTTAAGCCGGCGCTCCCCGGCATGAACTGCCTTCGTAAGGATCGACTTATATTTGCTCATATTTTCCGCCCTCCTTTCGCCTTCCGCCCTCGCGCTTCAACGTGGCTTTAAATTACCGCCAACTTCTGGCGTAATTCATCGGCTTCATAAATCATACCTTCGATAATATCCTTCATAGGCCGTATCTTTTTTACTAAGCCAATACCTTGACCGCAAGAGATGACGCCAGCTTGTAGATCACCTTCTTCAAACATTTTTTTAGCTTTTTCACCGCCAGCCGCTTTAACTATTGCTTCCAGACCTGCCTGCTGTTTCTCCAGTTCAGCCACTTTTTTGGCCGGTTCGTTAATCCACACCCGATGCGAATTTTGGATAGAACGCATAATAATCATAGTATCGAGCTCGGAAGCATTAATTAATGCTTGTTTCAAATTGTGGTGAATGGGACATTCTTCGGCTACTAAAACGGCCGTGCCGATAATAACTCCTTGAGCGCCCAAGGCCAAAAGGGCTAAGAAACCACGCCCATCGCTAACTCCTCCGCCACCGATTACGGGAATTTGCAAAGAGTCGACTACGCGCGGCACCAGGCAAAGAGTGGTAATATCAAGGGCACCCGTGGCGCCGCCGTTCTCATATCCAACAACCGTCACGATATTAGCCCCAATAGACTGGGCTTTGAGAGCGTAGCGCACCCCTACGCATTTATGTATCAGGATGATTCCATGATCCCGGAGATCTTTGGCAAATTCCTCGGGAGCTTTATGACCAGAGGTTTCCACAATCTTGACGCCTTCATCGAAAATGACTTCGAGATATTCGCGGTTATCGATAGGCCGCATAGCGGGAAAAAGGTTTAAATTCACGGCGAATGGTTTATCCGTCAAATCTTTTAATTTTCTAATTTCTTGCCGGAATTCTTCCTTGCTTTGGAAAATGGCTGAAGCCAATACTCCTAAGGCGCCGGCGTTGCAGGCGGCCGCCACCATCTCGGCCCGGGCTAAATGCATCATTGTGCCCACTACGATTGGATACTTGATGCCTAACATCTCAGTTACTTTAGTTTGAAACATTTAGGCCTCCTTTTTAAAATATTAAACGCAAATTAAATAGATTTGCCCATTCCCCCTCTATCCTTTTTTTCTAAAACCTCGGCACATGTTTTCAAACAAACGCTGCAGGTTAAGCCTGCCTGGCGATAAGTGCGACAGGCAAATTTATTCATCGTATATAATTCTCCATTTTTAGGCATCTGTAAAGCTTGGGAGGGGCAAGCTGAAATACAAGCGGCACAGTTTAAACAGAAATTTTTGGGCAAAGCCGGAGATGGTTCCCAAAGGGCGTCCGTAAGCAAACATGCCAGCCTTACGCGAGGTCCGTATTGGGGCGTAATGAGTAGTCCATGTCGGCCAATTACTCCCAGACCTGCCAGTTGAGCGGCATGCTTATAAGAAAAAATGGCTTTTAAAAATCTTTGATCAGTTGGACAACCGGCCGCGGGGAGAGGCAGACAGCGATAGCCTTCTTTGTGTAAAAAACTTGCCAAGTCGTAGACTGCTCTGGTTAATCGGCTGTTTAAAAAATCGCTATGGGGGCCAAATAATTCTCCAGGTTCAGCTTCTCCGACTTGTTTAGCTGGGGAAAGAAGGGCGACCACTTCTTTAAAAATCTCTTTGCCCATAACTATGACTGATTTTGCTCCCGGAAGAAGGGCCGCGGCTTGATTTTTTATTTCGGGAGGAGTTTTTTCATCTATAGAGGCCACTCCTAAAAGTTCCACTTCCAATTTTTCTCTCATTTTTTGCCGAAAAGCAGCATCAAAAATAATCATAGGTCACCTTTTCTTTTTTTCAGGGATCAAATGTTTGCTAAACAGCTTTCAAGCATCAGTCAGGGGGATGCCAGATTCGCAAGGAACCCCTGTTTGGCATAGGCCGCATCCGTAGCCTTTAAAGCCAAAGTTTTTTTCCACATATTCTTCTATAAGGGGATGCATATAATTGCGGCATTTAACTTTGTCATGCCCTTTTTCACTAATAGCTTGAGCCGGGCACCTTTTTATACATTTGCCGCAGATTCCCTTAGAAAAGAATAAACAATAAGCTTGATGATCAGAGTAAGGGCGGGAAGTCGGAGGAAGCTTTATATTTGCCACTACAGAGCCACAGCGCATAGCCTTTCCTTTAGGCGTAATTAGGCCATCGCTAAGGCCAAAAGTTCCTAACCCAGCCGCGTAAGCGGCATGTCTCTCCGACCAAGTAGAAGCATATCCAAAACGAGGAGATATTTTTTGCTCCCAAAAAGGGGAGAGCATAGGGGCTACGGCTAAGATACCTCTTTCCTGTAATTTAGCCACCACATGTTGGCGAAGTTTGACGTTCACTTCTTCACCAAAAATCCGCGCGCGGGCCCATCTCTCGGAAGGGAACGCTGTTTCTTGCCGGTTATCAGCTTTGGTTCTCTCGGTCTGCGGCAAAATCCAAGAAATTACTGTGAGGTCTTCAACCTGGCCTGTCCATGTGGGAAAAGTCTTAACAAATATTTCCAGAGGAGTCCAATGAAATTCGCCCACATAAGTTTTGAAATCTTGAAATAATTGATCACTCCCCGGGGCAAAGCCCACCAGGGGGTCATCCCAAGCTTTTTCATTGGCTTTATTTTTTAATGTATTTTCTGGAGAATGGTTTATAAAATCTTTAATTAAAGATTCCACCCAAGAGCTTAGATTTTTTAGATCTGCACTATTTTTCATTATGGCCTCCCTATAAAGGATCAATTTTAACGGTTCATTTCTAAAGCCTGTCGTAACTCTTTCCGATTCAAGGGCGGCGGGGGAGTTTCTGGTTTAACTTCCATGGTGATAGCCTCAATTGGGCAGCTGGAAGCGCATATTCCGCAGCCAAAACAGCGGTCAGTATCGAGTTGAGGAATATTATCTTTTAGGTTTACTGCTTTTGCCGGACACCTCTCCGCACAAGTGCCACAACCCGTACATAACTCCGGTTGATAAACCGGCTGGTAACCAGAATAAAGCACTTTTCCTGGTTTGGGCTGGCTTAAAGCCCGCTTTAGAATGAGGCAATGACAGGGACAACAATTACAGATAAAATCAATTTCTTGCGTATTCAAGCTGGCATGGACCAAGCCAGCTTTTTCAGCTTTTTGCAAAACCTCCTTAGCTTCTTCTTTACTCACCTTCTTGCCCAAACCTCTTTCAATCACATAAGCTGCTCCCAAGCCAAATTGCAGGCATACATCATCAGGCTTTCCACAATCATCTTTCTCATCCAAAAGCTTTGCTTCGTGGCGGCAAAAGCAAGTAGAGACCGCGATGGGATCGTAACGGTCAATATAAGAGTAAACTTGATTAAAAGTGTGGACGCGCGAATCGGGACGCAGGGTTACTCCTACAGGGATAACTCGGTTAAAAGGAAAGGAAATTGGTTGAACAGGGGAAAGGCGGTCCACAGCATTTTTATAGGCATGAATTAATTTAGCAATTTTTCTATCTCGCTCCGTTTTAGTGCCCCGCATAAATTGAAATTCAAAGATTCCGGGTACGAAGGGAGAGGGCACATAATAGCGGCGTTCGTCGGCTACAAAAGTGCTGCAAAGACCCTTATTCGCCATGGCCTCGAGAATAAGGTGTACCTCCTCTTCCTTTTTGCCCAACTGCTGGGCAATTATCGAGGCCGGAGCAGGTTTACGGGGCATCGCGGCCGATACTTCGGCTTCGGCTAAAGTGAAAAGTTCTTGGGCTAAATCGTAAAATTCAGGAATGTCAAGTCCTGGGTAAGGCCCTCCCCTTTGCGCCATAGCCTGACACAACCTTTTATAAACCTCGTGGGGCATTTTGCTTCCTCCTTTCCGTATTAGTCAATGTATTCCCCCAGCCATTTAACGCGCGCCTGGTTTCGGGCTACTACTCTTAGATATTGAACAGCAGGATAGCCTACGGTAAAAGCAATCAGCGCTTGGTGGTAATCAGGGATCTGGAGCAGCCTTTTTAAATCTGCAGAGTTTTCTATGGCCCAGATGAGAAAGGCAATAAAGCATGTTCCCAAACCTAAGGTTTCGGCCAAGAGGATCATATGAGTAGCCGCAATAGCCGCGTCTATCTCCGGAGTAGTAGCAGCCTTTTTATCCATATGGATAATGATCAAAGCAGGAGCATGATGGAGGAGCTGGTCTTCCCCTTCTTGCCACTTTTTCGCGATCCGTTCCCAAATGGGGGGGAAATTTTGTTTTACTGAGAATTCCGCAGGTAGAGGTTGCTGTAAATTTTGATACTCCCTAATTGCCTTTCTAATTTCCTGCCCTTGTTCATAGAGGTTAGCAATGGCTAACTCGCAAATCTGGTCTACCATTGGCCGCCCACTAACTACCACAAATTCACAGGCTTGCCGGTTTGACCCTGTAGGTGCATAGCGGCCGGCCTCGATTAACATTTTTAATTTAGTCTTTTCTACTAAACGATCTTCGTAAACCCGTAGACTGCGGCGTCGCCTTAAGAAACGGAAAAAAATAGCCGGCTGAGGAATCTCCCTTTTGGAAATAACCGGTAAGAATTGGTCATTACCTTCGCTAAAATAAAAAGCATCTGCCGGGCAGACCGCTTTGCAATGACCACAATAAAAACACATATTGGAATCAGTTATTTCTGCTCCTTTATCGCCCAGGCGGAGAATTCGGCGCACGCATACGGAAACACATAAGCCACAGTTAGTGCATTTTTCCTCCTTTATGTAAATCATGGACCCCTTTCTCTCCAGCTCCTGCCTTTTTATATTCCCCGTTTATTAATTTGTATACAAATAATTACTCTTTTAAATCTTTGAGCAATCTTTTGAGTAAAATTTTCTCTTCCAGAGTAAATTTAGCCGTCAATTCCTCATTTATGGCTTTTCTTTGGGTGGCCAGGTCAGCACACATTTTTTTGGCTTTGGCTGTCAAAGATATTTTTAACGACCGCCGATCCTGCGGATTTTCTTCTTTTCTAATAAGACCAGCTTCGGCCATTCGGTCCAGGACTCCCGAGAGAGTTGCCCCATCCATGAGAATCCTGTCCGAAATTTCTGCGGGCGCAAGAGAATCTTCTTCGGCCAGGACGGCTAAAATGAGATGTTGGACGGGAGTAATTCCGTAGGGAGCGAGTTTTTGCTTAAAAGCTGCATGGGCTTTTTGATAAGCCTTGGCTAAAAGAAAAACTAAACACTCCTCATAGGAAGGCATGCGTATTTTTCCGGCTTTAAAATAATTAGTATACAAAATAATATAAGCGGCTTATCTTGTCAAGAAAAAAAGAAGACCTCTAATCATACCTCACTGAAGGGCGGGAGCTTTAGCTTTTAAGATGCAAATTCGCAAATAATAACTTCTGAGACATGTAGCCATTTTTATATAAGGTTTTATTAATGGGAGCATAAAATAAGCGCCATCTTCATGGGTGGTTCGGTAAGCCCCAAGGGCTGGCCCTACGAGGAATTAATAAAATCTTTAATGTAGCGCAAGGGCTTGTCCCTTGCCGCATTTGGTTTTATTTCTTATGGGTAATTACGAGAAATTTTCATTGGGGAAACTCGATAAAGCCAGACCCCGGAGTAAGATAAGAGTCATAGCTGTAAATATTTAATTGCTCCGATTAATATATGAGGCATTAGGCATCGGAGTATGGCGTAGGCCCAGGGCTCATCCCTGGCCGTATGCGGCAAGCCATAAATGCTGAAGGGTTTCACCGCCAAGAGCGCCGAGGACGCAGAAGATAGCATTTTAATCTTAGCCGCCGAAGGCCCCCCGAGCACACAGAGATGAGCGAATCTACAAAAGCCGTTGCCCTTAATTAATTCTTGCGCAAGGAGCAGCCCAAAAAACATTTTGAATTTACCAGGTTTTTTCGGAGCAAGAATGACCACACTTATTTCCCATTTATTATTTGAGCAGTTTTCCTGGCCCTTCAGAAAGGGTTTATAAAATGCTTCACATTCCTAATTTAATTAGATAAAATTACCCTTATGGGTGATTAAAAAAGATGATGAAAGGCACTTCTGTATTCTCGGGTCTCCGGCTAAGGTGCCAAATTTGTGAGTATAGTAAAGAAAATAATATAGGCGGAAAGCAAGGGGAGAAGAAATGAAGGTTAACAATTTTAAGGCTATTAAGAAATTAGCCTACTTGCTTTTCCCCCTTCTGATTATAAATTGCGGAGACGAAGAAGTTGCTAAAAAAGTAAGCCTTTATCAACGCACTCCTATAATTTCTAAAAATTCTTTCCGGCAACCTGCCGAGGATATTTTGAAATTTGGTTTTGATCTTAGACTCAGTCCCAGAGAGGAAGTCCGAATATATTTGCCTTTTCTTCGTTATTTGGAGAATTATTCGGGATACAAATTTTCTCTAAGATTTACCGAAAAATACGAAGATACCGTGGAAAATTTAGGACGGGGAGTTACTAATTTTGCTGCTCTTGGGCCTGTTAATTGTGTTCTGGCCAAGGAGAAACATGAGACCAAATGTCTAGTAATGGGACTTAATGCCGAAGGGAAGGCAGAATATCATGCTGCTATTGTAACTCAAATAGATAGCCCTTTTAAATCGATCAAGGACCTGAAAGGGCGATCATTCGCCTTCGGCGACAGATTCTCCACCCAAGGCCATATTATCCCCCGAAAGATGCTTGAAGATGCGGGGGTGAGATTGGCGGATTTAAAAAGTTATATTTTTACAGGCTCTCACGCCAATACTGCCAGAGCCATCTTGAATGGTGAATACGAAGCAGGCGGGATGCAAGATACACTTGCTCAAAGATTAGCAACTCAAGGAAAGCTCAAGATTATCGCTATCTCAAAACCCTATCCGAGCAGCCTTATTTGTGCCAATAAAAATGTTGACCCCATCATTTTAAGGGCAGTGAAAGAAGCTTTAATGGCCTTCGACCCCAAAAACAAGCATTCCGGAATGGTTATAGATTGGGATAAGACAGAGATGCCCAATGGGTTTACTTTGTACAAAGATGGTTGCTTAGCCGAGGTAAAAGAACTCGTGCACAAATACCTCTCCGTAAAATGAAACTCTGGGTCAAGATAGTCATATTAAATTCGGTTATTGTCGTAGCTTTGGGACTGCTCATAGGAATGGCGGTCAGAAATTTGGTTGCTAAAACCATGGAGGTAGAATTATTGAAAGAGGGTGAATCCTTGGTTAGGAATTTGTCGAATATAATAGCCGATTATGTGTTGCTCCATGATCGTTTTAAAATAGAGGAAGCGCTTGAGGATATTCTTAAAAATGAAAGAGATATTGAATACATATATGTTACAGACCCAGAAGGATATATTCTTGTGCACACTTTTAAAGATGGCTATCCCGCAGATCTATTGCAATGGAATCCTACAACTCCAAAAAATATTTCCGCAAAGTTATTAGAGACGGAGATCGGTTTTATAAGAGACTTTGGCATAAAGATGTTCGACGGTTTGGAGGCAGAGCTGCATATAGGCATGAAGCAAGAGCGAATTACTCATTCTTTAACCAGAGTCCGTAATATTGTTCTAACGCTAACGATATTTGGCTTAATAATCAGTTTGGCTTTATCAAGCAGTTTGGGCAAAGTTATTACTAAGCCCCTCTACAGACTCGTAGATTTTTCCCACAGCCTGTCTAAAGGGCATTTTGGGAGGATGGTCGAGATAAATTCTAAGGATGAAATTGGGGAATTAGCAAATGCCTTTAATAATCTATCTCAAGAACTCAAGTTATATAAGGAGCGAATGGAAGATTCTTATAAAAATATGCTCAGGACGGAGAAACTAACAGCTCTCGGAAGACTCTCTGCGGGCTTTGCTCATGAAATAAGAAACCCCCTTACCTCTATTAAAGTTTTATTTCAGGCGTTTAAGAATAATCCCCAGCTAACGCAAGAAGATATAGAAGTAATCCTTGTGGAAGTCGAACATATGGAGAACCTTTTGAATAGATTTCTCAAGTTTGCCCGAAGTGATGAATTTAACGTCTCTGATGTATATCTTAATTCCCTAATAAAACAAGTCTTAAAGCTAATGCGATTTCAGATAAAAGACCGAAAAATTGAGACGGAGTTAAAACTATCCAAACTTCCCCCCATAAAAGGTGATAAAACATTGCTTGAGCAGGCTTTGCTTAATATTGTTCTTAATGCTATTGAGGCTATGCCAAATGGAGGTAGACTTAGAGTAACAAGCAGACCGGATGACGGCCACGTCTTTATCTCCATTTCAGATTCCGGGGGTGGTATTAGCGAAGAGATAAAAAATAAAATATTTGACCCATTTTTCACCACCAAGGTTGAAGGCACAGGACTCGGTCTTTGGATAGCTTACCATAATATTGTTAACTTCCATAATGGGGATATTAGTTTCGAAAATAATGGGCCGGGGACGACCTTTACGGTACGAATACCTTTAATTATATGAATAAAATACTCGTGGTTGATGATCAAAGAGCAATCTGTTATTCGCTTAAAAGATTCCTGCAATCTGAAGGGTATATTGTTTATACCGCGGCCAGCGGAACAGATGCCTTAATGTTGTTAAATGATATGAAACCAGACTTGGTAATCATGGATGTCAGAATGCCTGAAATGGATGGCCTTGAGGTATTACGAAGAATAAAAGCCGTAGATGCTAAAATTCAAGTAATTATGATGACGGCCTTTAGCACAACGGAAAAAGCGATATGGGCCATGAAATTAGGAGCGTATGATTATATTCCTAAGCCGTTTAATAATGATGAATTACTTATGCGGGTTAAGAATGCCCTTAATGTAAAAAAAATGATGCAAGAGGTCGTCACCTTTAACGAATTTCAAGATTTTGGAGGAGGGGAAAAAATTATAGGCAAGAGCCCGCAGATGCTTGAAATTTATAAACAGATAGGTCAGATAGCTCCAACTGATGCGCCAATTCTTATAAAGGGAGAAAGCGGAACAGGCAAAGAATTAATAGCCCGGGCCATTTACCATTACAGTAGCCGAGCAGAAAAGCCTTTTATGGCGATTAATTGCTCGGCCATACCAGAGCAGCTCCTGGAAGCGGAACTTTTTGGTTATGAGCGGGGGGCATTTACCGGTGCGGATTTTAAACGCCTTGGGAAATTTGAACAGTGCCATAAAGGTACTCTATTCCTTGATGAAATTGGAGATATGGCTCTTCCTTTACAGGCAAAGCTATTACGCGTGCTCCAAGATGGTGAGATCCAAAGGCTGGGCAGCCCAGAGTCAATCAAAACAGATGTACGGATTATTACTGCCACAAACAAGAAACTTGAGGAGTTAGTAGAAAAGGGCTGTTTCCGAGAAGACCTTTATTATCGGATAAATGTAGTCAATATAAATGTGCCACCTTTGCGGGAAAGAAAAGAGGATATTCCTGAACTTATTAATTATTTTATTCATAAGTATAATCAAAAATTTGGTAAGACGATAAAAGGCATGACTTCGGAAACACTTGCAAAATTTAAATCATATTCCTGGCCTGGGAATGTAAGAGAATTAGAAAATACAATCCAAAGAGCAGTGGTTTTTTCCAAGGGTGATTATCTTTCCGTTGAGCTCCTTAATAGTTTTTCTGAGCAAAAGCGTCATAATCATGATTTTGACAAAATCACAGAAGAACTCGCGCAATTGGCTTTGCAAAGTAAAGGCGCATATATTTTTGATGAAGTGCTGAAAAAGGTCGAGAAGAAGATGATCAGAAAGGCCCTTGAGGCTACCGAAGGAAATCAAGTTCAAGCAGCGAAACTCTTGGGCATATCGCGGAACACCTTGCGGAAAAAATTAGAAGAGGAATAAATAAAAATCTGTTCAGTTTCTGCACACCTGCTCAATCATTTAGCACTACTCCATAACAAATATCTGAAACCATCCATATACTTAAGTCTGGCATAAGAATTGCTGATAATTTTTAAAAAATTTGGGAAAGGGGGTAATTATGGGCAAAAATTACGCATTAATTGTGGACCTGCGCAAGTGCGTAGGCTGTACATCTTGCCAGGTGAGTTGCAAAATGGAGAATGGCGTTCCCGTGGGCAAGTTTAGGTCAAAAGTGGATATTGCCGACGCAGGCGAGTATCCAAAGGCAAAAAGGTATTTCTTCCCCAAAATCTGTAACCAGTGTGATGAGCCGGCATGTGTCCTCCCATGTCCTGTGAAGGGAGCTACTTATAAAAGGGAAGATGGTGTGGTAATGGTAAACCGGGATTTATGCATTGGCTGTGGACGGTGTGTCAAGGCATGTCCCTATGGAGCGAGATTTCTCCATCCTCATCTTCTTGTAAAGAACGACCCGTCTAAATACGCCAAGGATGTGGAAGAGGTTAGGGGGAAGAGAGCGAAAGATTTAAGAACCGTTGATAAGTGCGACTTTTGCAGTCATAGGCTTGCCTCAGGTATTGAAGAACCCACATGTATCCGTAACTGTGCAGGGAGGGCAAGGTTCTTCGGAGATTTAAATGACCCGAACAGTGCGATTTCTAAACTCAAAGCATCCGTGAAAACAGAGGTTTGGAATCCAGACTATGGACTGAAGCCGAGGGTATATTTCATTGTCCCAGATAAAGAAGTATTTAAAATAGCCGATGGCTTAATCAACCAGTAGGAGGGTGAAGAATATGCAAATATCAAGAAGATTATTTTTAAAATATGCGGCAGCTTTGGGAAGTATAACTGCTTTACATAATACGGGCCTAATCTCATTAAAAAATATATGTCCAGCAGAGGCAGAAGCAATGCAAGTAGCTATGAGTAAATATGAAGTAAAATACACTGCTTGCGTCATGTGTCCCAGTGAATGTGGATTGGAGGTGTGGGTAAAAGGCGGAAGGTTGCACAAGATTTATGGTAATTCCCACGTGCCTTTAAATGATGGAATTGCCTGCGCTAAGGCGGCGGCTCTGGGACAGCTCGTTTATTCACCTTACCGGCTAAAATACCCAATGATAAGGGTTGGTGAAAGGGGAGAAGGGAAGTTTAAGAGAGTATCATGGGATGAGGCAATTGATTATATAGGAAAAAAACTTATTACGATTAAAAATAAATACGGTCCTGAATCTATCATAATGGATACTGGCGATGTAACAGACAGAGACCAGTACTGGAGACTCTTCTTTGCCTTCGGAACTCCTAATTGTGTCGAACATGGCTCCATATGTGATACCCCAAGAAGGCATGGACCAAAACTCATGGTTGGTGGGAAAAGATGGGAGCCTGATATTATGAGGCCAGTTTATGTGAGACAGCCGGATGGTTCATTGAAAAAGGATATGTCTTATAAAACAAAACTCATCATCTATAATGGCTGGAATCCATTTGTGGCTACCAGGATATTTTATGAAAACAGAGGCACGGTCGGGGCCATGGTAGAGAATGGTTGTAAAGTGATCGTCATAGACCCATCCCTAAGCAATACGGCAGCAATGGCCGATAAGTGGCTTGCCCCTCGTCCTGGGACTGATGGGGACTTATTCGGAGCAATACTCAGATACATCCTGGAGAATGACAAACAGGATGACCCGAATAGAAAATATATTGACTGGAGCTTTAAGAAATATTCCGTAGGGTGGGATGAGTTTGAGGAGGCATTTAAAGCCTGGTGGGCCAAAAAGGACCCCATAAATGGGCTTAGCTACTTCAGCCTGGAATGGGCAGCTGATAGAACAGGCCTTATGAAAGAGGATATTGCAGACCTTGCCCATACTTTTGGTATAACTAAACCAGCAGCCCTAGTCTGGGGCATGCAGTCTCCTGGTCACCATTTTAACGGATACTGTGCTTCCATCCTTGGTGTGGCCCTTAATGTGATTACCGGAAACTTTGACGCCCCTGGTGGCATCATTGACACAGAGATAATGAAGTGGGGTAAAGGTGGCGGACATACGGCAAGGCACATGTCATGGGTAGAAAAGGGCCGCTTTATTGACCGAAAAGTAAAACGTACAATTGATGGAAAAGAGGTGGAAGGGAAGGTAAGCGAGCTCCATAAAGACCTCTTCGGAAGTAAATATCCATCAGCATGGGATGATGTGGTGGGTGATTATCCTGAATTCTTTGAAGGAAACGAGGTAAAGATAAGATATGGCCCATTCAGAGGACATAAGTATCCCATAAAAGCTTATATATTAAGGACAGGTAATTCCGTAGTAACTGCTTCTGCAACCTGGAGATGGAAGGCAGCATTAACCACAAAAGATGCAGCAGGCAATTACAAGCTTGAGCTTTTTGTATTTATTGACACACTCAATCTGGAGAGTGCCCTTTATGCCGACGTAATTCTTCCCGAGGCGAGTGGGGCTGAAAGAATAAGCTGGTCAGACATCTATCCTCCTATGCCCCTTGGATATGTTAGAGACGCGGTTATCAAACCTCTTCATGAGAGCAAAAACCCCACGGATATAATGAATATGCTTGCCAAAAAATTACATGAACTGGGCGATAAGGATATCCACCCTGGAGACTTCTGGGAAAAGTATAAGACAGAAGAGGAATTTGCCAATGACCTTATACTGAAAACTCCCGATAAACCCAATATAGGCACGCCCCTCCCCTATCCGCAATATCCCGAAGGATATAAAATCATAGGCACACCTGAGTCGCTTGAGAAGGGGAATGTCAAAATTGACCATGAGAAAAAGGAAATAATCGGTGAACCTGTTACGGTGTCATGGCTCAGAAAAAATAAGGGTGTCGCCGTATGGCCCATGAGTTGGTATAGGTATAAGTGGTCGACAAAAGATGAGCCACACAAGGTCTGGCCACCTACTTCGACCAGACTCATTGAGTTCAAATTTGATTGGAAAGATGGTGATAGGCGTTATGGAGGATATGCTGGGCATAATGCCAAGATAGAAAAGGCCGGCGGGGAAGTTCCATTGGGCCTTAAACAGATCGGTTTTGACAAATTCCCATCCACCTTTTATTGGTTTGAAACAAAGTGGAACCCTTATACAAATCCTGAATATAAGAAATATGCGAAAGATTTCCCCTTCCAACTTATTACAGGAAGAGTCCACCACGCTATGACTGGAACACAGATGGTACCATGGCTCGGCGAAATAAAGGCCGAGGGTTTATGGCTACCGATGAACAATGAATTTGTAGCTACCGTGCCTGAAGCAATGCCTGTAGGTGATCAGCCAATGAAACCCCTGCGCCTAAAATTCAAAGCAAATACTTATTCTGTGGGAACAATCTGGATTAACTATAATGATGCGCAGAAGCTGGGGATTAAGACGGGCGATCTTGTAATTATAGAAAATCCGATTGGCAAATCACAGAGGGGCAAAGCATACGTCTCAGGGGGCATAAGACCCGGTGTGATAAAAATAGGCTTTGGTGCCGGAGGAAGATTTAGTCCAGGTCTGGGGCCTGCCTACAATAGCAAAGACTATACGCCGGACCATAACATGCTCTGTGATCCAGATGCCCTGAGCCCAATCATGGGACAGCCCTGCTATGCCGATATGATGGTTAGGGTTAAAAAGGCATAAATAGCCCAAAGGGGAGAACTCCCCTTTGGGCAGTTCGATTTTGACTTAAATGAGGTAATAATGATCGATGAATTAAAAGAAGAAGTCTATTTGTACAATCTCTTAAGGTTATTATTTTTAAAAGAGCCTACCAGAGAATTCATCATGGAAATTGCCCAGATCACGCTTCCTGAAGAGGTGGAGGATGAGGTAGATTATGGACTAAAATTATTAGCTATTTCAGCAAATAAAAATTTACACAGAATAAATGAATACTTAGAAGACCTTACTTTCGAATATACCCGTTTATTCATCGGCCCTAAAAACCCTCCGGCCGTTCCTTATGCCTCATTTTATTTGTCTGAGACACCAGCATTAATGACTGAGGAGACTATTATGGTAAGAAAGCGATATCTTGAGGCAGGAATGGCCGTGAAAGATCTTTACAGCATGCCTGATGATTACCTTGGTATAGAACTGGAATTTTTATATTATTTGACTCAAAAAATTATCCAAGATTTTGAAGAAGGGCGGCGTCAAGAAGCTTCTCGAAATTTGGAATTAAGGGACGATTTCCTTAGAGAGCATATGAGATTATGGGTGCCAATCTTTTCGGACAAGGTTTTAGAAAATACTAAGGAAGATTTTTATAGAGGAGCTGCCCATATTTTAAGAGGAGTGATCCAACCCTGTGCTCTAAAATGTTGAATTAATACCATTTTAATTCTTATAATAATAAAATAAATTGGTGGGATGTTTTAGAGGTTATTACGGAAAGCTGGCGGTTAACCACCAATTGCAGAAACAACCACAAAGAAATTAATTATATGCTTCCCTATCTCCCAAAATTAGCCGGTCCCTTTTCTTTTTTTCCAAAAAGTATGTGGATGAGAAAAATCTATTATCAATCAAGGCTTATTCTTTTGGTATTTTTTATATCAATAGGCATTTTCCAAGAAGCCTTTGCTTCTTCCCGGTTACTTCTTTTGGCAGGAGCAGCCAGCAAGCCTGCTACCGAAGAAGTCGTCCAACTTTTTCAAAGAAAATATGCCATCCCTGTCGACAGCGCTTTTGGAGGGTCAGGCTTCCTCCTTTCACAGATGAAATTAGCTAAAAAAGGAGATGTTTTTTTCCCGGGATCTTCGGATTTTATGGAACAAGCTAAAAAAGAAGGCTTGGTCTTTTCCGAAACAGAGAGAATTGTGGTTTATCTTATTCCTGCTATTAATGTGCAAAGGGGGAATCCTAAAAGAATCTATTCTCTTAAAGATTTAACTAAACCAGGAATCCGGGTAGCTATTGCTAATCCTGAATATGTTTGTGTGGGAATTTATGCAGTAGAAATTATAGAAAAAAATTTAAATCCCACTGAGAAAGAGAATTTAAAGAAAAATTTAATTAATTATGCAGAAAGTTGTGAAAAAACAGCGAATGCCATCTCCTTTAAAGCGGTGGATGCAGTGATCGGTTGGAGGGTTTTCCAATATTGGGATCCCAAAAGAATTGAGACGATCTATTTAAAGCCAGAAGAAATTCCAAGAATTGGCTATATTCCCATCGGTATTTCAAAATTCACTCAAAACAAAACGGGAGCCCAAAATTTTATCAATTTCCTTTTATCACCTGAAGGAAAAAATATTTTCCGGAAATATAATTATTTAATGGACCTGCAAGAAAGTCGCCGTTTTACCAAACCTGATACACCAGTAGGTGGAGAATATGCTCTTCCCAGAGAATGGAGTAAAAGGAAGCTATGAGCTTTCGCGGGGCCATGATTGGGGCAGCACTTGGCATTTTTCTTTTTTATTTGGTTTTAATCTTTTCTCTTTTCTATTTCGTTGGCGGAAAAGGTTTCTGGGAAGCATTGCTAAATCCTTATACTTTATATTCGATCCGCCTTAGTCTAACGGCCGCCACGCTGGCTACCTTCTTGGCTATCCTTATTGCGCTTCCTTCCGCTTATGCTCTTTCGCGTTTTGATTTTAGAGGGAAAAGTCTTATTGATGCCTTCTTAGAAATTCCCCTGATCCTTTCCCCTATTGCTCTGGGAGCTTCTTTCCTTGTTTTTTTTAACACTCCCTTAGGGAATTTAATCCAAAATAAAGGTATTTTTTTCGTCTTTGAGGTCCCCGGAATTATCTTAGCTCAATTTGCCACCGTCGCCGGCTTGGCCACCCGATTAATGAAAGCTTCTCTGGATGAGATCTCTCCCCGGTATGAAGCTGTCGCTCGATCGCTGGGCTCTTCGCCATGGCAGACCTTTTATCTAATTACCTTGCCCCTTTCTTTTCGCGGCCTCCTGGCCTCGGTTATTCTCTCTTGGGCCAAAGCCGTAGGTGAATTTGGAGCTACCGTTACCCTCGCAGGTGCCATGCCAGGAAAAACTGAAACTATGCCTATTGCCATATTTACCGCCTTAGCTTCGGCCAATATTGAAAAGTCTGTTATTCTGATTTTAGTCTTAGTACTTTTAGGAATTTTAGCCCTTTATGGCGTGCGCTTGACCGGTAAGAAATTTCGATATGATTAAGGTCGAAGGGCTAACCATCGTCTTAAAATCTTTCAAATTTTTTGATCTTAATCTGGAGATTAACCAAGGAGATTTCCACTATCTTCTCGGGCCAACAGGCAGTGGAAAAACCTTGATCCTCGAATCAATCATTGGTCTTCATAAGCCCAGAAAGGGGAAGATCTGGATTGAAGGGAAAGAGATTCAAAATCTTTCTCCTGAAAAGAGGGAAATTTCTTACGTGCCTCAAGACTTGGCTCTCTTTCCTCATATGAAGGTTATAGAGAATATTCTTTATGGAATAAGGGCGCGGAGCCTTCCTTTAAAGGATTATGAATCCTATATTAATAATTTAATTTCCATTATGAAACTTGAAGGGCTTCTTGATCGCTATCCCGCTCGTCTTAGTGGGGGAGAAAAGAAACGGGTGGCCTTGCTAAGGGGATTGGCCTCAAAGCCTAAACTCCTTCTCCTTGACGAACCTTTTACCGGACTAGACCCGGGCATTAAATTTGAGATTCAACAGCTCCTTAAAGCTATTCATGATTCCTTCCGACCCACAATTTTATGCGTAACCCATGATTTTGAAGAAGCCTATTCGTTGGCTGATCGAATTACTGTTTTTATCGATGGAAAAGTGGAGCAGGTAGGAACCAAAGAAGAAATATTTTTAAGACCAAAGTCTAAAAAAGTAGCCCAATTTCTCGGATTGAGGAACATTTACCGTGCGGAATTTCTCAAAAGGGATGAAAATCTACAGAGACATTTTTGGAGTTTAAATGGTCTTCTTCTTTCCATTCCCGCTACTCTTTATGATGGAGGAGATAAAGAAATCGATCTTTTTATTCGGCCTGAGGAAGTAATGATCCTTAGGGAAGAAAAACCTGTTAAGGAGGCGCTAAAAAAAAATATTTTGGAAGGAGAGATTATAGATTTTATTGATAAAGGTGGATACCGTCTAATTAATTTCCAAACTAAAGAAGGAAAAGTAAATTTTGAAATCAACATTCCCAACTATGCTTTCAGAAATTTAGAACTTTGGAGAGGTAAAAAAGTAAAAATTGCCCTTCGGGATGAATCTTTTTGGGTTTTAAATAATTTGCCTAATAATTAATAGCCGTACCACTTTTGAGTGATATTTAAATTTTTTTAAGCAAATTTTATTTTAACATCTCCCAAGTGGCCGAAATCTGCGCGGAAAAAGTCTCCCGGAGCAATAGGGAGGGCCGCAGTTAAAGAGCCCGAGAGAATAATTTCTCCTTTGCGCAAGGTCAGGCCATAAGTGGCCAATTTGTTAGCTAACCAAGCTACGGCCTGGGCCGGGTGCCCTAACACGGCTGCGCCAGCGGCGGTGGCTATAATTTCTCCATTCTTCTCCAAGACCATCCCTACTGTACGCAAATCTAAATTGAGGAGGGGAGTGAGTTTTCCGCCTAAGACAACCCGGGCGCTGGAAGCATTATCGGCAACTGTATCCGGGAGTTTGATCTTCCAGTCGCGGATACGGCTATCAATTATTTCTAAAGCAGGCATGATCCCGGCGCTGCCGCGGAGCACCTCGGAAATAGTAACTCCGGGCCCCTGAAGATCTTCCTTTAAAATAAAAGCGATCTCTCCTTCTAAGCGCGGAGCTATAAGATCAGCCAATTTAATTTTTTCTCCTTCCATAATTATCATATCATTTAAGATATGCCCATAATCCGGCTCTTTTACCCCTAACATGGCCTGCATGGCCAAAGAAGTCAAACCAATCTTTTTACCCACCACCACTCGGCCAGTTGCTTTTTTGCGTTCGATGAGGTGGAGCTGAATCTGGTAAGCCTCTTCCACGCCTATATCTGGGTCTGTCTCAGTTAAAGGAGGAATGGGCTTTTTTTCACACTCCGCCTTCAGTAACATCTCGGCCAATTTTTTTATGCGCCTTTCTTCCATAAGTCTCCTTTCTTTTTTCTCCCGGAAGAATGAATTTCTCCTTTTTTGTTCTGAAAAATTTTTATCTTATCATTCACCTTTTGGCAAGATTATTTTTATCTTTAAGGTAAGTCAAGAAGGTAAATGGTTAGAGAATCAGCCAAATTCTATCTTTACATTTTTTTTAAAAATAAATATACTCAATTCCATTATGAAGCTACTATTATCAGAGAAAGAAGTTCAGAAAAAAGTCAGTGTTCTGGCGCAGCAAATATCCCGAGATTACGCGGGAAAAGAGGTCCTTTTAGTGGGCATTTTGAAAGGTGCCTTTATTTTTATGGCTGATCTAGTCCGCAAGATGACTGTTCCTGTGAAAATGGATTTTGTGCGCTTGGCCAGCTATGGTTCAGGGCAATGTTCTTCCGGAAAAATAAAACTAACCAAGGATTTGGAAATGCCCATTAAGGGAAAGGATGTGTTAGTAATAGAAGACATCATAGATACTGGAATTACCCTGCGTTACCTATGCCGCTGCTTGAAAGCCCGCAGGCCGCGTTCTTTGAAAGTAGTTGCCCTTTTAGACAAGCCGCAGCGGCGCCGAGTAAATTTTGAGGCCGATTACATAGGCTTTAAAATTCCGGACCATTTTGTGGTCGGCTATGGATTAGACTGCGCCGAGGAATACCGCAACTTGCGCGGCATTTATATTATTTAATTGGGAGCCGAAAGAGAAAATTCTTTGATAAAAAAACAAAAATGATCATCACTTGCCCAAGTTGTTTGACCAAATTTAAATTGGCTGAGGAGCGTATCCCTGAAGGAGGAGCCAAGGCGCGCTGTTCTAAATGCCAACACATCTTTTTCATCTCCCCCGGGCCGGCGCTGTCAGCCGAGCCACGAGAAGCTGAATTCCCGCCAGCTCCCCCGCAAATTTCTACCCAAGCTGAAAAAAAAGTTAAAGGCTGGGCTACATCCAAATCTTCGGGGGCCAGAAAAGGCGCGCTAATTTTAATTATAATTTTAATTCTGGCCGGCTTAATCTATGGATTAGGACAGGTCGGGCCGAACTCTTTCCTTAAAGAAAGGGGTCATTATTATTATTCCCTACTCAGATCTTACCTCGGGTTTAAGAAAAGCGGGCCGGGCTTTATCTCTTTGGAGAAAATAAGGGGCTATTATTTAGAAAATAAGCACCGCCAGAGGATATTTGTCGTAGAAGGAGAAGCGGTGAATCGATGGAGTGAGCCGCGCAGTTTTATAAAAGTTAAAGGAACTCTTTTAGATGCTCAGGGTGGCAAAATCGAGGAGAGGTCGAGTTATTGCGGCAATATTCTTCTGGAAGAAGATCTTAAAAATTTTCCCCCCGAGGCCATAGAAAAGAGTCTGGCCGCCCAATTTGGAGAGACTTTCGCCAATGTAAATATTCCCCCGGGCAAAGCAATTCCCTTTATGATTGTTTTTACGAAATTTTATGAGGAGGCGGCTTCCGCCAAAAAGATTGCTAACTTTCAGGTAGAAGTAGTTAGTTCGCAGAAAGGAACTTGATTTTGGCCGAACCCAATAACAGTATGGAAGAGATATTAAAAAAAATCCAGGTTAACATCCCCTTTCCCATGCTGGCGGAGAATGTATTCTCGATTTTAGAAATGGGGATCCAACCAGAGATATATTTCAGTGCCCAAATTCTTGACCATTTAAGCTGGGCTGAGGCGGAAAAAATTGCTCAGCAGCTAAAGGAAAAAAATTTGTCTATTACTTTCCACGCCCCTTTTATGGATTTAAATCCGGGAGCGGTCGATACGCTAATTCGTCAGGTTACCTTCTGGCGCT
This sequence comes from uncultured Syntrophaceae bacterium, assembly GCA_964484485.1. Classification (GTDB taxonomy): domain Bacteria; phylum Desulfobacterota; class SM23-61; order SM23-61; family SM23-61; genus CAZAGD01. The sequence continues at coordinate 46,552 of CAZAGD010000033.1, read as the reverse complement.
TTCATCAGGTCATGGACCTTGTTCCCCTTTTCTCTCCGCGCACAATAATTTTTCATCCGGGATATGATCGTTTCCGTTATGATGATGACGTGGATTTGTGGTTAGAAAAAAGCTTGCTTACTTGGCGGCCGTTAGTCAAAATAGCGGAAAAACTTTCGGTGCGCTTAGCTGTAGAAAATGTTTTTGAAGAAAATCCCTCCATTCTGCATAAACTTCTGCAAGCTATAAACTCGCCCTTTTTCGGTTATTGTTTGGACACGGGGCACGGTCATATCTTCTCTCAGGTAGCCCTCGGGAAATGGGTAGAAATCCTTGCCCCCTATCTGCTGGAAATTCATCTTCATGACAATCATCGGCAAGCAGATGAACATTTACCTTTAGGCCAGGGCTTGATAGATTTTGCCGCCCTCTTCTCGGCGCTGCGGGCTCACCAATTGCAACCCATCCTCACTATCGAGCCCCACTTAAAAGAACACCTCTTCCCCAATTTACAAGCTTTAAAAAAGTTTATTTAGCCCGCCGAGATTTTTTAAGCGCCGGAGTTTTTTCCATAGGGGTGATTTCTTCTAAAAGGGCGGCCACTAAAAGAGGAAACATTATTTCATGGTGTCCGGTAAAGTGAAACCCCTTTCCACCAGTCAGGGTGGGGCGGCGAACGACATTAGTTAAAGGGCGGTAATGAGGAATGAAATCCATATTAGCGGTTGTAAAATCTTTTACCCGGTACCCCAAATTGCGCGCTAAAGTCAAGGCTTTCAAGAAGACTTCAGGCAAAATTACTGCCGAACCCAGGTTTAAATAAACTCCTCCTTCCAGCTGGGAAATTAATTTGGCGAAAAGGCGAAAATCTATGTGGCTTGCTCCCCCTATGGCTTCCCCCTGGGCTTCGGGGTGCATATGGATAACATCTGTACCGATCCCCACATGGACAGTTACAGGAATACCCATCCGTACTCCGGCAGCAGTGATACTCATCTCCCCAAAGGGGAATTTCTCTCGCCTGATCATTTCGCCCACCGCGTACCCCAGACCCCATCTTTTAGCCCATCCTTCTTTTATGGCCTGATTGAGAAATTTCCCAGTTTCCTTGGTCATGCCGAATGATCCGCTGCTGATTTCGGCCGCCACATCTTCCGATGTTTTTCCCGCCAAAGCGATTTCAAAATCATGGATAATGCCCGCCCCATTCATCGCTACTCCGTGGAGGATCCCTTTTTCCATAAGCTGAATTATTAAAGGACTTAAGCCTACTTTGATGGGATGAGCGCCCATGCCTAAGAGAATAGGCCTGTTTTTTTGGTAGGCTTTCTTAAGGCGGGCGATTAATTCCCGAAAATCCTGGGCCGCCAAGATGCGGGGAAGATTGGCCAAAAATTCTTTAAAAGTGGCTGGCGCCTGCAGAGGATGAGCGAAGTCCTGCGTGTTAACCAGGCTCTTTTTCCCCTTAAGGGAAGAAGTACGCACACGGGCTAAAGAAATAGGCTTAATGGACCACCCCTTTTTCAGCTCCGCCATAAGCAGCCTCCCTAAAGGGGTTTTTGGAAAAGCATGAGATCAACCATTTCGCAGATAATATGGCCGATGGTAATATGCACTTCCTGAATACGCGGCGTGCTGGTCGACTCCACGATCAAAGCTAAATCAGCGATCTTGGCCAGTTCTCCCCCATCTCCGCCGACTAACGCAATCGTTTTTAGGCCCATTTCCTTGGCCAATTTTATGCCTTTGATCACATTGACCGATGCGCCACTGGTGGAAATACCTATAGCCACATCTCCAGCTTTTCCCAAAGCTTTGATCTGCTTTACAAAAACATCTTGAAAACTATAATCATTGCTAATGCTGGTAAGTACTGAAGTATCGGTAGTCAAAGCAATGGCCGGTAAAGGGGGACGTTCAATCAGGTAACGATTTATAAACTCGGCGGCCAGGTGTTGAGCATCCGCAGCCGACCCTCCATTGCCAAAAAGAAGGAGTTTATTACCAGCTTTAAAAGCTTCCACGATGAGCTTAATTACTTGGCTCAGCGTTTCTCCGTATTTTTGCCCAAAGCGCAATTTTAAATCAACGCTTTCCTGGATTATCCTGCTGATGGCCTCTTTCATATATAAGTTGCCTTTCCCAATTACTTTGCGTAAGAGATAAATAACTTATTTAGACTGATATCTTCCTGCTTAATTGGGGATTTATCCGGACAATTATTCGCCCTGATTATTTCCGTAACGTTCTTCTGCAGCCGTTGCAAAGTAAGTTCATCCAAAGGTTTGCAGTTTCGCAAATTTTCCGCTAAAGTTTGGCGAGGATTAAAATTTTGCAGAGTATAACGTTGCGCGCCCTTAATTGTTCGGGCCATTTCATAAATTTCTTTTTCTTGGAGAAGAGCAGGAACTATAGTAGTCCGGAATTCATGATCAACTTTCTGGGAAAGGAGGGTCATTATGCTTTTTTTAATGTTGCCTAAGCCCTCTTCACCCAGAGACACACCCACCACCTCTTCGTAGCGCTCTACGATTAAGGGCGCTTTCAAGTCCATGGCCACATAATCTACTAACTTTTCTTGAATAAGTTTTTCCAAGACTTGGGGCGCGGAACCATTGGTGTCCAGCTTAATAGGCATATCCTGCCCCAATTTTTCTTTTAAAAAACGGAGGAGCGCGGGGAGCCAGCGATGGATGGTTGGTTCTCCCCCAGTGAGGCAGACGCCATCAATCCAATCGCGGTTTAAGGAAATTTTTTTAATGATTTCTAAAAGGGGGAAGTCGGGAAATTTTTCCGGATGAAGAATAAGCTCGTAATTATGGCAATAAAGACAACGAAAGTTACAATAGGGGAGAAAAAGAACAGCGGCCACTTTCCCCGGCCAATCGGAAAAAGAAGTTTCTAAAAACCCTTTGATTGAATATGCCATATGTCCTTGGAGTTAAATAATTGACAAAAATTTCTTCCTAATTTTGACTCAGCGCAAGGAGATAATTCTTTATGCGTATGGCTCCCGTAAGAGAAGAAGAGTCATCCAAGACTAAGATAGGCATTTGGGTTTCGGCTACTTTTACTAATTCGTGCCAGGCCAAATGGGCTAAGGAATCTGGGTTGTCCGGACTTAACACTTCCACTTTGACTCCTAACTTAGCCAAATCGACGCTTTTTTTCACATATTCACACTTAGCGCATCCTTCTTTGACAAAGAGCGTCATTTCTTTTCCCCTCCTTTCGGCCCATGAAAATTTTCTCTTAGTTTATAAGTTATCATTTTACATCTTAGACGAAGGTTCTGGAAGTTTCTTCTCGAAACGACCAAGGACGATTATCTTTAGCTACTCCCCCATCTTTTTCTAAGAAATAATTTTGATTGCGGAAGCGGTCCTTTAATTCTCCTAATTTGCCCTTGTTCCAACTGGAGATCTTGGTAAAATAACCGGTTATCCGCGTTATTCCTTCCACATTTGCCGAACCGCAGTAGGGACACTTTGCTTGGAGACCACGGGATGTTCTGGCGCAATCAGGGCAGGCCGTAAATTCTGGTGAAAAGGCGATTTGGTCATTTTGCGAATTGCGGAAAACTTTAATGATGAAGTTGGCCAAGGAATCTTTAGACGGCCGCGCCTCCCCCAACCAAAGGTGAGTTAGAGCACCTGCTTCTATCAAGGGGTGGAAAAGACCTTCTTTGCGCACCCGCTCGATGGGGTTCAGGGGGGCGCCGACATTTAGGTAGGTAGAATTGCTATAGTAAATTTCGCCCCGCGAAATATCACCTTTGACAATATACCCCGCCCGCGGAGAAAAGTCGCGCAGATCAAGCTTAGCAAAACGGTAGGCCGTCGATTCTGCAGGTGTTTGTTCTAACACGAAGCGCATATTATATTGCCGACTCATTTTGTCAGCCAAGAGTTTCATATAAGCAATTACCTTCAACCCAAATTTCAAGGCTTCGTCAGATTCATGGAGTTGCTTCCCCAAGTGGATTTGCACCATTTCGTTAAGGCCCACCATGCCGATTAAATAAGTGGCTCGCCCCAGCCGCAAATAAGGGAGGCCATCTTTATTCATGGTGAGCAGAGCTAACGGACCATCTGCTCCCAAGGCCAATAATCTCTCTAAGAAGGCTTTCTTCTGCAGATGAGCCTGCACAGCTATATTAAAAACTTGGGCAATCTTATTAAAAAGCTGGTCATCGCTGCCGCCGCTTTGATAGGCCAGACGCGGTAAGTTCAGCGTAACATTCTGCAGAGCACAATAGCGCATCCGCCAAGGATATTGGGCATCTTCTAAGTCGGCTTCTTCTAATTTGAAACTCAACCGACAGCATTCGGAAACCTTGGCCGTGCTCCCCCGGTCAAAAACAAAGTAAGTATTCCCTTTTTCGGCCGCCACTTCACAAATATGGGCTAAGAAGTCTAAATGGCCTGGGGTCTGGAAGAATTTTTCCGTAATGTGCACCAGAGGTTTGGGAAAGAAGAAGGGCCTACCTACGGCATCTCCTTCGCGGTAAACATCAAAAAGGGCCCAAACGAATCTTTGCGCTTCGGGTGCATATTCCGCATAAGTTTTTCCCGTAAATTCCCCTCCAGGACCGATGGCCATAACTTTTTCAAAATGTTTAGGTACTTCCCAATAAAGATTAATGTCCGTAAAAATGGCTTGGCCTCCCCGGGCCACGGCCTGTTGGGAAAATTCATAAATAAGCATCTGGGCTAATTGATGTATCTCCCGATCACTGAGCCCTACTAAATAAGGAGCAAAGAATAGATTGACTGCATCCCAACCGATGGCCCCGGCAAAATGACTTTGCAAAGCGGCCGCAAACTTAACCATGTGGGCCAATAAGACCTCTGGATGTTTAGCCGGTTTGGCCATAGAAAGAGAGTTGGGAAGATTGAGGCCAAATTTTTTAATATATTCTAAAGATTGTCCGGAGCAGTAAGGGCGGTCAATAAAACCTAAATCATGGAGGTGGATATCTCCCCGCATATGGGCATCGCCAATTTCCTGAGAAAAAACATTGAGGAGCGCATATTCTTTTTTTATGCGTTCGGCCAAAGTAAGATTAGTAGCTTCGGGGCCATGGGGAACGTTGGCATTCTCGCGATTGGGATGGAGGATAAGCTGATCAACATCATAAAGCGGGACTCCCAAACGGGTGTGCTTTTTCCGTGCTTCTTCCAGGCCATATTCGATTAGTTTAGCATCCACCAGTTCGCGAATCAAAGGAGCGGTAACTAAAGAGATCTTCGAAGAAATGATTTGTTCTTCCACTTCGCGGCTTATTTTTTCGGCCACCTCTTGGGCAATGTTCGTCTCTCTTAAGAGAGCATCCACAATTCTCTGCCTATTCCAGTCGGAAATAGTTTCACTGGAAGTGCGCACGAAGAGGGCGAGATCAGTCGTTTCTTTTAGCGCCGCCTTAAAAGGATTTAATGGCAAATTAGCTCCTTTTGCCCCCATTTTTTGGCTTGCTGGTTCCATATCCAACCCCCATACAAAATAGCATATTTAGTATGGGAAATAATTTAATCCACTATATGTAGTATGTCAAGCAAAAAATTCAGGGCCATTTAAAAACAAATTTTGAGTCCTTGCTCCTATGGGACTGGGTCATAATTAATAAATAGCTAACATTTAGTGAAGGGGCTAAAGGCAGGCCGGAGGCAGGCCAGAATTTAATCTTTGCTTTCTTATTCTTAACTTGAGGATTTAAAAGGAAATTTTAAAGAAGGAGTTCTTCAGCCACTTTGACGGTTAAGTCTCCCAACATATTGGTATAGCTGCCCAATTCATTATCGTACCAACCGTAAACGACAGCTTGAGTGACCGGGATTTCAACGAGGCAAGAGCCTTTTGGTGCAGAAATTTCTTTGGGAAGTCCAGGAATCTTGGCCAGATCCACGCAAATATGGGCAGTGCGTGTATGGGTTTCCGCTCCCTCGATAATGGCCGCCGCAAAGGGAGTGCCAATTATATCGGAAGATACGTTTTGCCTTTCACTAAAGCAAAGGTATTTCTGCATATAAGTGGCCGCGGCGCGCTGATAAACTTGATTGATTTTTTCTCGATTTATGGGATTTTCTAAGTTTTCATCCTGAATATTTACCACCAAGACTATCAAAGAGCCGGTATTAGTAGGAATGCGCACCGATTCAGCAATAAACCCGATTTTCTTCATTTCGGGAATGACTAAAGCCAAGGCTTTAGCTGCTCCAGTAGAGGTGAGGATTATATTGTTCATAATAGACCTGTTTTTTCTAAGGTCATCCGCTTTGGGATCAGGAAGACGATCTAAAACTTCCTGGGAACCAGTGGCGGCGTGCACGGTGACCATGGAGGCACTTAAAATCCTATCCGCCCCAAAATAATCAAGGAGCGGTTTAACCATAAAAGCCAAGCAAGTGGTTGTACAAGAAGCGGCCGAGATAATATTATGCTTGAGCGCTTGATACTGGTGGTCGTTTATGCCCATGACCATAGTAATTGCTTCTTCAGGCATAGGCAGAGATTTATCTTTGATCTTGAAAGGAGCAGAAACCAACACTTTTTGAGCGCCGGCAGCTAAGTGTCCCTTGATAGAACCATTTTTAAAATCTGGTGGAGCGGTCGGGTCCAAAAACTTGCCCGTAGCCTCCACTATTATGGGCACCTGCATTTGTTTCCATGGCAAATCTTTTGGATTACGATCTCGGCGCAGGATGGTCACGGGCACTCCATTAACTAACATCGTGCCATGTTCCTCATTAAGATTCTCAATAACTCGCCCACCCTTATATCCAAAAAGATAGTTAGCTAAATGACCGTAAGTGCTGTCATGAACTATGTAGTCTGCTACATCCTGGAGACTTCTTCCAGCCTCCCGCCCTATATTTACGATCAATTCCGCAAAATATCCCCGCGCTACGTGATGCCAAAGAGTTAATTTGCCGATGCGCCCCAGACCGTTTATGCCCAACTTCAAAGAACTCTTTTTATTTTCTTTCTCCACAAACTCCACCTTTAACTGGCTATTCATCTATACCCTCCCTGTTTATTTTTATATCCAAAATTTTCTGGGAAAATTCAATGGCTATAAACCTTCTGGGTAAAGGTTAAACTAAAAAAGTGGGGAGATCTTCTTCTGCCTTAATTTCATGCTTGCCCAAATAAACTAAACCCTTTCTACCGTCTAAGCTGAGGAAGTCACCTCTCTTTATTTCCACGTGATTAATAAAAAGTCTTCCTTCATTTTCTAAAACTATTAAACCGCGGCAACCTACCACGGCCGTCTTATCCAATTCAAAAGCCACGATCGCCGCGTGAGAAGTTTGGCCGCCTTTTGCCGTGAGCAACCCATTGGTTAAGGAAATTTCCTGGATATCTTCCGGCACTGTATCGGATCGAACAAGAATGAGCGGAGTCGTTGGCTCCAACCTGCGCCAATGATGAATCTCTTCTAAGTTAAATACTACCCGCCCGGAAAGGGCCCCCCCGCTTACGCCAATTCCCTTACTCAAAAAACTCTCTTGCAGAGAGGGCGAGGGTGTAAATACCTCAAATTTTTCCCTTTTAGTTGAGACCATATCGCGGGTCTGCAGAATGTATAGACTATTTTCTTCTGGGCTTTCGAAAGTAAACTCCACTTCTTGGGGGTTCCACTTTTTCTCATAGACTAATGTTTTGGCAATCTCAAATAAACGCTTATATATTTTAGGGAAGGCTTCCTCCAAGTCTTCTTCCCTTCCCTCCAATTCTTTTTGTTCTTTGGAGATGGGATAAGTAGAGACTAAGCCCCCGACAATATCTTCCCCTTGGTTGCCGGGAGTAAAATCACCCCACAGGGCCACCCGTCTAATTTTTCGGTAGGGATGGGCCGTGAAGACTACCCCGCTGCCCGAGGAGAGGCTGAGATTACCAAAGACCATCGCTTGCACAATCACCGCCGTTCCCCAATAGTCGGAAATACCCATAATTTCTCGGTATTGCCTGGCTTTGATGGAATTCCAAGAAGAAAGGACTTGTTTAATGGCTACTTGTAATTGGGCCCAGGGATCTTCATAGATAGTGATATGTCTTTCTTCGACGGCGCGGCGATAGGCTAGAGCTATTTCTTTCATTTCTTCCCCGGAGAATTGTCTCTTCTTTTCTACTCTGTACTTAGCTTTGAAGTGGCGCATGATCTCGTTAAAAACTTCCCGTTCAATCCCATAAGACATGCCCCAGGATTGGATAAAACGCCGATAATTATCCCAAGCAAACCAAGTTTCCCCCGTGAAGCGGATCAACCCTTCTACGATCTCCTCATTTATACCCACATTTAATAAAGTGGCCATCATCCCTGGCATAGATATTGTGGACCCGCTGCGCACGGCCAAGAGTAACGGCCGTTGCGGATTACCGAATTCACGTCCGGTGGCTTTTTCAATTTGCTGCAGGCCAAAGCGGACTTCCCGTTCCAAATGGTCGTGGGCGTGCCGATAACGTTCAATTATCCTTAGGCAGCGGAATACTTCCGTAGTCAGAATAAAGCCGGGAGGTACGGGGATGCCTTCGGAAGCTAAGACCACTAAGTTATACCCTTTACTCCCCAAATGAATTAGATCATTAGTCAAGCGATTGGGATGGTGGATTAAACAACATACTTTTTTGGGGTCATAAGTCATCAGCAAATCGAGGTCAGCTTCGTTCAAAGTTTCTCTCTGCTCGGCCAGCGTTTGTTGAATTCGCGCCAAGAAAATATCCAAGTACTGCAGGCCAAAAGTATTAGCGATCAGATCGCGAATAAATTTTTCACCTATTTGATGGACAAACTCATGGGGGCCAATTTCTTCAGCGGAAGGGGGCAGATATTTGGGCAGAATATTCTTTTTACCCATTTGCCAAATTAAAAGCTCCAAGTTATTTTTATGGGCATTCACATAATAAACGGAAATGACATCTTTAACTCCTTCGGAGAAGCCGCGGAATATGTCCAGGTACTGCATAAAAGTGAAGCGCTTTATCTCTAAAGATTTTTCTAAGAGCATAAGCTGGGTATTAAGCCGCGGCGAAAAGATGCCATCTAATTCGATAGCCCGCATGAGATAACGCAAACAGGAGATGATTTTAAAAAAGGTAGCCCGAGTAATAAAGGAAAGATCTAAAGAGTCGATGAGTCTTTCAAAATAGATATTCGCCAAATTTTCTAAACGAAAAGTTAAACCTAAGGCATCGAATTTCCGCTCGCGATAGCGACCATACAGAGAGGGAATGTCAGCTGCTATATGCCGTTTGCGGTAGATATCTTCCCGGGCTTCGAATTTTTGGGGGGAAAGAATAATTTTCTTCAAATTTTCCAGATAGGACAAGATATGTTCCAGACATTCTTCGGGGTCGTTGCGCTCGATAACCCGTAAAAGAGCATCCAAGCCCTCGAAGCCCCAGCGGGAAGCTTCCTGCAAATGGGCGGCAATTTCCTGAAAGCCTAAGTTATACTTCTGATTAATAAGCCGGTAAATCTTGATTAACAAAGAGACCCGTTTCTTTTCCGTCTCCGCCACATCCGGCAAGGCAGCCATAAAGGCGGACAGTTCACGATCGGTTAGACCTAAAAGATCCTTTTCGCTCTGGAGCCTTTTCTCGGCAAAGATCTTTTGAACGATATAATTAACTTCATCGATGAAAGGGCCGGTAATCTCTATCTTTCCCCAAATCTCCGCCGGTAGAAAATTCTTTAACCCCTCTTTATCTCTTAAGCGCCAAAAACGGATTATTTCCCTAACGAAATCCTCGATGAGATTACTACTCTCCACATGACTTTGTTTACGGAGAAAATGAATGAGGAGATCCTTACGATAAGTAATTTCATCTATCTCGGTGGTAGCCTCGCGTAATTCTCCTTCCGCCCCAATTTCGTTGAAATATACGGGAAATAATTTCGCTAATTGCTTGATTAAATTGTAGACGGGCTCAATTTCGGCATTGAGCAGTTTGCTTACTTCTTTTTGAAAAAGATCAGTATCCCTTATGCAAATGCCTGCTAATTTTAAGTTAATTATGAGGGCCGAAAGGAGCGTACTACACCATTTCGGATTTCGGCCAATAATATCCAACCAGACCCGCACATTGAGCAAATGGCAGGGATTGCAGATTAACTGCCAATTTGTGTCCACCCCCTGCACATTAGGGTATTGAAAACCGAAATGTAAGACTAACTCTAAGAAGACTTCCACCAAAGGGCTATAACCTTGATTAAAAATTTCTGCGCCTAAGGTTTGGATGCACTGCAAGGCCGTATGGGGGTAATTTTCCATACTGGACTTGAGGAGGGAAAAAGTCTTAATTAGAAATTCGCGCATCCGTTCCGGCGGTTCTTGGCGGATGAGTTCCACGAGCGTATGATTAATTTCCCTTAAAGTTTCTTCGTGAATATCTTTTAGCCCGGGAATTTCCATTATTTTAAAGAGGGCTAATATTTTTTTATTCTCTAAAAGAGGAATTTCTTTTTCCGCCGTTTGCGGAGCAGGCCAAAGGTGAGGAATTTCTTTGTAAGCCCGTACTATGTCTAAGTAGGAAGGGAAGGTCAAGAGATGACGGAGAAGCTGCAGAGAGCCATTACTTTTAAATTCTTCCTGGCCCGAAAAATTTTCTAACTCTTGAACCAGAGACTTTAAGTGTTGATGAGAAATTAAATGGAGGACATCTGGATATTTTAATTGCTCGCCCAGAACTGGCGCAGATCCCGCTTTATCAAACCAGCAGAGCGGATCTTCTTCTTGCAGCCAATAAGCGTAGGTAATTTTCAGGCTGCGCATGAAAAGATTATTAAATTCCGGTAAAAAAGAATTTTCGGGGAGTTTAAGCAATAAAGCCTGCCCGATCTTTTTTAAAGGGATATGGCTGGAAGCCAAATAAAAAAATTGCTGGTCAGGAAGGGAAGCCAAACGCTGACAAGTAAGTTGCAATATCGGCCAAATTTCGCCATGATTTTGGCCGTTTAGCTCATTAACGATCTTTTCCAAATAATTGAGCAAATAATCGATAGCTTTTATTTGTAAGCTATCAGAGTTAACCTGGCTTATAGCCTCAAAAAAGACATCAATAATGGCGGATATGGCTTGGGACCCGCGAGGATGACGGCTGTAGGCGGTAAAATACTTTAAGGCAAAAGAGCGCATTTCCCGCAAGATTATTTCCCAATTTTTAAAGGGATGATGCAACTCAAAGAGCAAGGTTTCGGCAGCTTTCTGAATGCCCCGATAACCTTCTACCGTCTCTATGAGCACTTCATATTTGGGATCAATTTGGAGCTGGGCCACAGATGTTTCTTGGAGATTCTTTTGGAGGGCGGCCGATTCAAGGACTTCTTGGGGAATTTCCCGGGCTCTTAATTCTTTCTGCACTTCTTCCAACTGGCGGTTTACAGTCATAGCATGGCTTTCGGATTATAAAAAAGTCTATTAATCAGCCTTCTAAATTGGGCCACCATTCCTATAGTTCATTTTAAAGAGCCAAGAGGAGAATAAAAATTTCAAATTCGGCCTGCCGCATTCATATGTAAAATTAAATCGAGCACTCTATGAGAGTAACCCCATTCATTGTCATACCAAGCTAAGATCTTAGCCATTGTACCGATGGCTTTAGTAGAAGAGCCATCAACAATAGCCGAGTGCGGGTCACCTTGGAAATCTATGGATACTAAGGGTTCATCAGTATAGGCTAAATAACGATTAGTAGCTTCTTTAAGAGCTTTATTTATTTCTTGGGTGGTGGCTTCCTGTTCTAAATCTATGACTAAGTCTACCAAAGACACATTGGGGGTAGGTACGCGTACGGCTAAGCCATCGAACTTCCCCTTCAGCTCGGGAATGACGAGGGCTACAGCAGAAGCAGCGCCAGTTTTGGTAGGAATCATGGATAGAGCGGCCGCGCGAGCTCGGCGAAGGTCACTATGGGGGAAGTCCAAAATGCGTTGGTCATTTGTATAAGAATGGACAGTGGTCATTAATCCCCGGCGAATACCAAATTTATCTAAGATTACTTTGGCAATGGGTGCCATACAATTTGTCGTACAAGAAGCATTGGAGACGATATGATGTTCATAAGGGTTATAGTCATGCTCGTTGACGCCCATGACGATGGTTATGTCCTCATTCTTAGCCGGGGCCGTGATGATCACCTTCCGGGCTCCGGCATCAAGATGAGCTCGGGCTCGGGTAGCGTCTGTAAAATGGCCTGTGGATTCGATAACATATTCCACGCCTATATCTCGCCAAGGAATTTTCCCCGGCTCCTTAATTGCCGTAATGAGGACGTCTCGACCATTCACTAATAAGCCCTTTTCCATAACTTTAACTTCTGCGGCCAGCCGGCCCATGATTGAATCATACTTTAAAAGGTGGGCTAGAGTGTTGTTGTCGGTAAGATCATTTATGGCCACGATTTCAATGGCCGAAAAATCTGGAGATTTTAAGGCTGCCCGCATGACGCTCCGGCCAATCCTCCCAAAGCCATTTATGCCAACCCTGATAGCCATCGAGCCCTCCTTCGCGGCAAAAAATAATTTCTTTATATAAAAAGAATATCATCAAGGGGGGAATTTGTCAAAGCCTTTAGAGCTGGCTTACCTTCTAACCGTTTTAATGTTTCTCACCATCAGGAAACAGGCGGGAGGGGGAGAGCCTATCTTCCTCCCGCCTGAATTAAGCTGGAATTTAAAATTGAGCCTCTCCTCCCCCTTGAATTAGACTAGAATTTAAAAAGTTATCGACCATCAGCCAAATTTTCACTTGACAGAAAACGTCAGGGATTTATAATGCTCTATGAATGAACATTCGTTCGCCAAGGGCGCCTATGCTAATCAAAGCCCAAGTTAAAGATGCCAAATTAGTGGATGAAAAAAGGCGGCAAATCATTGCGGGAGCTATCCAAGTATTCAAAAGGAAGGGCTTCCATAAAGCAACCGTGCGGGAGATAGCTCGCGAAGCAGGTCTCAGTTTGGGCAGTATCTATGATTATGTTAGTTCCAAAGATGATATTCTCTATCTTTTTTTCGAAAATTATGTGGTTAATTTTTTTGCTAAAGTTAGATCGAGGACTTGTCAGGTAGCTGACCCTTTGGCGCGGCTCAAAATTAATTACCGAGCTTTTGTGGAAGCAGCCATGGAATTGGAAGATCAAGTAATGCTTTCTTATACGCAAGCGCGTTACGTAAAAAAAGATTATTTAAAGGTTATTTTGCAGAAAGAATTCGAAATTGTTGATCATTTTCAAAGGTTGATTAGTGAGTTGGGGCCAGGGGCGTTTGACCCTTTTTTAGAAGCCAATTTCTTAGTCTTCAGCGGTGTTTTCGGAGTTTTGCGTCGGTGGATCTTAAAGCCGTATTTTCGCAAAGAGGAAATAATTGACTTTCTGGTGCAGAGCCAGATAAATAATTTATCCCGCAGAATTTCCAAGAAAAGAAACGCCAAAGTTAGGGGAATTTATGGCCAAGTGGGATGAAGAACGCCGGTTGCTGACCCACGAACATACTAAATTTTGGCGCTTAGATTTACAAGATGTGGCCGAACCAAATTTGCAACGGGAAGTTTTCCCTTATGAAGAAGTAAGCCGGATTGATTTTGATCACAAAATAATTCCTCTTTGTCCGGCAAAAGAATTTTTTATCACCGATACTACTTTTAGAGATGGGCAACAAGCCCGACCTCCTTTCACCGTCAAACAGATTGTAGATTTATTTGACATGCTGCACAAGTTAGGGGGACCGCAGGGGGTAATTAGGCAAACAGAATTTTTTTTATACAGCCAGCGCGACCAAGAAGCGGTAACCAAATGTTTAGAGAAAGGTTATCCGTACCCAGAAATTACGGGTTGGATCCGGGCCAACAAAAAGGATCTAAAATTAGTCAAAGAAATGGGCTTAAAAGAAACAGGTATCCTCACTTCTGTTTCCGATTACCATATTTTTTTGAAACTGGGCAAGAAAAGAAGGCAAGTATTTGATGAATATCTGGACATTGTCGAAGCTGCCCTGGACGCAGGTATTATTCCGCGATGTCATTTCGAAGATGTAACCCGGGCCGACATCTTTGGGTTCTGCGTCCCTTTTGCCCAAGCCTTGATGAGGCTCCGGGAAAAAAGTGGAATGCCGGTCAAAATCCGCCTTTGCGATACCTTGGGCTATGGAGTTACTTATCCGGGCGCAGCTTTGCCCCGCGCTGTAGACAAATTAGTACGTACCATGATTGATGAGGCAGGAGTGCCCGGAGAACTTTTAGAATGGCATGGGCATAACGACTTCCATAAAGTGCTTATAAATGCCACCACGGCTTGGCTATATGGTTGCGCAGCAGCTAATGGAGCCATCTTGGGGTTGGGAGAAAGAACGGGGAATACGCCCTTGGAGGCCTTGATCATTGAGTACATTGCCTTGCGCGGAGAAACAAACGGTATCGATACTACCGTGATTACCGACATCGCGCAATACGCGGAAAGAGAGATGGGGGTGCATATTCCCATCAATTATCCCTTGGTAGGACTGGATTTTAATACTACGGGGGCGGGCATCCATATAGATGCTTTAGCCAAGTCGGCGGAAATATATAATATCTTCAATACCGCCAAGATTCTCAAACGACCAATGTCCATTATCATTACTGACAAATCAGGCCTGGCAGGGATTGCCCATTGGGTGAACACCCACTTAAAGCTACCACCGGAAAAGAGGGTAGACAAACGACATCCCGGGATAGCTAAAATTTATAAATGGGTGATGGACCAGTATAACGAAGGCAGGGTCACCAGTATTTCGCATACCGAGATGGAACGGCAAGCCCGAAAACATCTGCCCGAGTTTTTCGTCTCGGATTTTGACCGCATCAAGACCCGCGCCCATAAAATGGCTGCTCATCTTATAGAAGAAATTATTGAAGCTGCTCCTTTAAAGTCTATGAAACCGAAGCTAATTGAGCCCCTTTTGCTGAAATTAGTGGCCGACCACCCCTTTATTCAATTCGCTTACGTTACCGATTTAGAAGGACGGAAGATCACCAAGAATATTACCCAAGTGGTGGATAAGGCGAAATATGAAATAGTCGGTTTACATGAAGACTACTCTGACCGTTCCTGGTTTATCGAACCTTTAAAAGATGGACAGGTGCACGTGAGTGAACTGTATACTTCGAAGATAACTGGGCGTTTATGTTTAACCGTCTCGGCCCCTATTAGAGATAAAATTGGGCAAATTGTTGGCGTTTGTGGCTTAGATATTAAGTTCGAAGATTTAGCCAAGGCCGAAAAAGAAGAAGAAATATTGATTAAAAAGAAAAGCCAAGATAAAAGCAAGCCCAAGATGAGCAGTAAACTTTAAAGAAATTTTAGCTCAGAGAGGGAAAGCCTATGTTCGACCCCAAAAAAATAGCCGAAATTGAAGAAAATGTTAAAAAATGGACGGAGACGGTGGAGAAGTCTTTGGTGAAAAACCCAGAAAGAAAGAAGGAGTTTCAGACCACTTCCGGCATACCTATCCAAAGGATCTATACCCCCGCGGATATTGCCGAATTGGATTACCTAGCTAATCTAAACTTACCTGGAGAATATCCATATACCCGCGGCGTGCAGCCCACCATGTATCGAGGTCGTTTCTGGACCATGCGGCAGTACGCCGGCTTCGGCACCGCTGAAGATACGAACAAACGCTATCGCTATCTTTTAGATCAAGGGCAAACAGGTCTTTCCGTGGCTTTTGATTTGCCGACGCAAATTGGTTATGACTCGGATCATCCTTTAGCCCAAGGAGAAGTGGGTAAAGTGGGCGTAGCCATTGATTCCGTGCGGGATATGGAGATTCTCTTCGACCAAATTCCCTTAGAAAAAGTTTCTACCTCCATGACCATCAACGCTCCAGCAGCCATCCTTTTAGCTATGTATATTGTGGTTGCTGAAAAACAAGGGGTTTCTCCCGACCAGCTTAACGGCACCATCCAGAATGATATTTTAAAAGAATATTCCTCGCGGGGAACTTACATCTTTCCACCTCAGCATTCCATGCGGATCATTACGAATACCTTTGAATATTGTGCCCAAAAAGTCCCCAATTGGAATACGATTAGTATTAGTGGCTATCATATGCGGGAGGCCGGGTGTACCGCGGTGCAGGAAGTAGCCTTTACTTTAGCCAATGGCATAGCTTATGTGGAAGCCGCGCAGAAAGCCGGTTTAGACGTGGATGTTTTTGGCCCGCGGATTTCCTTTTTCTTCAACGCTCACCTTGATTTCTTAGAAGAAATAGCCAAATTCCGCGCGGCCCGCAGGCTCTGGGCCAAGATCATGAAAGAAAGGTTTCATGCTCGCAATCCGCGCTCCTTAATGCTCCGCTTTCATACCCAAACCGCGGGGTGTACACTAACCGCCCAGCAGCCTTTCAATAATATAATTCGGGTTGCTTGGCAGGCTTTGGCTGCCGTCTTAGGCGGAACCCAGTCTTTGCACACCAACTCCATGGATGAGGCTTTGGCTTTACCTTCAGAGCAATCGGTCCAGATCGCCTTGCGCACCCAGCAATTAATTGCCTATGAATCAGGAGTGGCCGAAACCATAGATCCTTTGGGAGGTTCTTTTTATATCGAGAAACTCACCGAGGAGATAGAGAAAAGGGCCAGCGCTTACCTAGCCAAGATTGACCAACTGGGCGGAGCAGTAGCGGCGATTGAAAAAGGTTATATCCAGCAGGAAATTCAGGAGAGCGCTTACAGGTATCAGAAGGAGATCGAGCGTGGAGAAAGGGTTATTGTGGGGGTAAACAGGTTTCAGACCAAAGAGCCCCCGCCAAAAGGATTATTGAAGGTTGACCCCCGGGTAAGGGAAGTACAGGTCAGAAGATTGGCCGAATTAAGGCGAGAAAGAGATGGCGAAAAAGTAAAGAGTTCTTTAAAGGAATTACGCCAAGTGGCCCAAGGTGATGGCAATTTGATGTATCCTATCTTGGACTGTGTGCGGGCTTACTGCACCTTGGGGGAAATATGCGATGTTTTACGGGAGGTGTTCGGGGAATATGAACCAATAACTAAACTTTAAAATTTGTCTTTGCTTTATTGGAAGAAAGAGGTAAAAATAAGGAAAATTTAAAACGGCGCAGAAAAAAAGGAGGAAGACATGTTAACTAAAGAAGAATTATTAGCAAGATCCAAAAAGCCTTCGGCGGATGCTTTAAAGATGCACCCCTTTTACAAAGGGAAGATTTCTTCTACTCTCAAATGCCCGGTGCGTACATTTGACGATTTTGCCATTTGGTATACTCCGGGCGTGGCCGCGGCCTGCCGGGATATTGAAGCTCATCCCGAGAAAGTTTTTGAGCATACTAATAAGGCCAACATGATCGCTGTAGTTTCCGATGGCACTCGGGTTTTAGGATTGGGAGATATTGGTCCTGAGGCGGCTATCCCGGTTATGGAGGGTAAAGCCATTCTTTTCAAGTATCTGGGTGGGGTCGATGCCTGGCCGATTACTTTGGATACTAAAGACCCTGATGAGATTATTAAAACAGTAAAAATAATCTCTCCTTGTTTTGGGGGGATCAACCTGGAAGATTTATCCCAACCCAAATGTTTCTACATCTTGGATACGCTGCGGAAAGAGGCCAAAATTCCCGTTTGGCATGATGACCAGCAGGGGACAGCCGCGGTAACTTTAGCGGGTTTGGTGAATGCCTTAAAAGTGGTGGGCAAGAAATTAGATAAAGCCCGCTTAACTTTGATCGGCGCCGGTGCGGCTAATATCGCTACCGCTCGGATTCTTATTGCGGCCGGGGCTGATCCGGGAAAAATAATTATGGTCGATTCAAAAGGTACTTTGCACAAAGGACGGACTGATACGCAGAAAGAATTTAAAGAAAAATGGCACTTCTGCCAGATTACTAATGCCGAACAAAGGCAGGGTGGGATAGCGGAAGCAATGGAAGGAGCAGATGCAGTTATTGCCTTGGCCAAACCTGGACCTGATGTGATTAAAAAAGAGTGGATAAAGAAAATGGCCAAAGATCCTATCGTTTTCGCCTGCGCCAATCCCATCCCGGAAATATATCCCTGGGAGGCCAAAGAAGGTGGAGCTAAAATTGTGGCTACGGGGCGTTCTGATTTTCCCAACCAGGTTAACAATAGTCTCTGTTTCCCCGCCATTTTCCGCGGCACTCTTGATGTTATGGCCCGGACGATTACCGATGAAATGTGCATTGCCTCCGCTCTCGAATTAGCTAAGTGTGCGGAAGATAAAGGCCTTAGAGAAGACTATATCCTGCCCACCATGGAGGAATGGGAAGTATTCCCCAGGCAGGCCGTGGCCACAGCTTTGAAAGCCATTGAGCAGGGAGTGGCCCGCATCAAATTGAGTAAAGAAGAACTTTTCCAAAAAGCCTCAGAAACGATCCGCAGAGCCAGAATGGAAACGCAGGTTTTAATGGAAAAAGGAATAATCCCTGCTTACACGGAAAAATAAGCAGAAATTTTTCCTCGGGGTAAAGGAGGAAAAAGATTTACCAGAATAAAATAAGGAGGGACGAAGATAATTATTTGGTCCCTCCTTCATGCTTGCCGTAAGGAGGTTGAAGATGAGAGAAGTTTACGCTAGTCAGATAACAGAAGTCGTCAAAAATCTATGTATTGAATCTAATCTTTATTTAGGAGAGGATGTGCTGGCTGCTTTTGATAAATTTGAAAAAATGGAGGAGTCGCCTGTGGGCCGCGAGGTTTTTCAGCAGCTTAAAGAGAATGCCCGTATAGCTCGCGAAGAACAAGTGGCCATCTGCCAGGATACCGGTTTGGCCGTTGTTTTTGTGGAGTTGGGACAGGATGTGCATATTACGGGCGGAGATTTTAATGCGGCCATTAATGAAGGTGTCCGCCAGGGGTATAAAGAAGGATATCTAAGAAAATCAGCCTGCCATTGTTTTTCCCGGGTAAATACGAAAGATAATACCCCGGCTATTATTCATCTGGAAATGGTCCCGGGTGATAAAATCAAGATCACGGTTGCCCCCAAAGGTGGGGGGAGTGAAAACATGTCTACGGTGATGATGTTAAGTCCTTCTGAAGGAAAAGAAGGGTTGAAAAAAAGAGTTGTGGAGTGGGTAAAACAGGCTGGTTCCAATCCTTGTCCACCAGTAGTAGTGGGCGTTGGTATTGGCGGAACTTATGAGCAGGCCGCTTTGATTGCTAAAAAAGCTCTTTTACGCCCCTTAGGGCAGAAGAATCCAGATCCAGAACTGGCCGCCCTGGAAGAAGATCTATTGGCCCGCATAAATAATTTGGGGATCGGCCCCCAGGGGTTAGGAGGCCGGATAACTGCTTTAGCTGTCCATGCTGAGATGATCCCTTGCCATATTGCCAGCTTTCCTTTAGCCATTAACCTTAATTGCCATGCTCATCGGCATAAGGAAGCAATTATTTAAGGAAGGAGATGAAAAATGAGTGGCCCAATTCGTTTAAAAACTCCTCTTACAGATGCGGATGTGGAAAAATTAAAAGCAGGTGATAAAGTCCTTTTAAGCGGCGTTATTTATACAGGCCGGGATGCGGCCCACAAACGCCTTTTTGACTTACTCCAGGAAGGGAAGCCTTTGCCCATAGATCTCAAAGGACAAGTGATCTATTACGTGGGACCAGCGCCCGCTAAGCCGGGGCAAGTTATTGGCTCTGCCGGTCCTACTACTAGTGGCCGTATGGACGCCTATTCTCCTAAGCTTATGGAAGTAGGCTTAAAAGGCATGATCGGCAAAGGCATGCGCAAAAAAGAGGTAGTGGAAGCCATGAAAAAATATAAAGCAGTTTATTTCGCGGCCACGGGTGGAGCAGGCGCCCTTTTAGCCAAGGCCATAAAGAAAGCTGAGGTGGTAGCTTACGAGGATCTTGGTCCGGAAGCCATAAGCCGGCTGGAGGTGGAAAATTTTCCCGTAATTGTCGTCAATGATATTTATGGAAATGACTTGTACCAGCAGGGCATGGCCCAATATGCCCGGTAGAAATTTGGACGCAGATTAACTCAGACTTTCCGGAAGAAAAAGATAGCGGGTCAATCGGCGTCCTCTTTTGGAAAAAAGGAGAAGAATATGCGTTATCGTTGGCAAACAGGAGCAATAGCTTGGTTGATCCATAGGATCACTGGCGCAGCTTTAGGAATTTATCTGCTGCTCCATATATTGGCTCAATTCGGGATGAAATATGATCAGAAAGGTTTGGCAGCGCTAAGCGATTTTCTTACCCATAAGGTTATGGTCGCGCTACTCATGGCCTTTTTGATCTATCATACCCTAAATGGGGTGCGCGTATTAATCATTGATTTTGGGCAGGGTGCGCTCTACCATAAGAAACTCTTTTGGGTGATGATCGTCTTGGGAGTAATCTTTTTCTTAGGCTCTCTGACTGCTTTATAGGAGGGGAATATGGCTTTTAATTGGCTATTTCAAAGGATTAGCGGGATTTTGATTGTTCTGATCTTGGTTATCCATTTAGGCGCGGTTCATTGGGGTATCTCACCTGTTGATCTGGGCAGCCCCTTTTGGAAATTCTTTCACCTTTTCTTTGTGCTTCTCCTTCTTTATCATATTTTGAATGGCTTTTGGATAATAATTGCTGACTACGTACACACCGCTTGGTTGCGCGTTTCCCTTTTCGGCTTGACCTGGATAGTGGGCATAACTTTTCTTATTTTAGGGGTGGTAACTATAGTGCCTTTTGGTAGTTAAAAATTTTTTTACCGCAGAGGTCGCTACCTGCGAACGCAGAGAATAATGAAAAGCTTTTTAAGTTAAATCCATTCATCGTTTGGGGGATGAAACAAAATGGAGGATGATGATGATTCATGAACATGATGTGGTAATTGTCGGGGCGGGAATCGCCGGTCTTTATGCCGCGCTGGAGACGAGTCGCTCCATAGATACGGCTGTTCTTTCCAAAGTCTTTCCCACCCGCTCTCATTCTATCTCCGCGCAAGGAGGAACGGCTGCTCCCTTAGGAAATATGGAAGAGGATAGCTGGGAATGGCACCTCTATGACACCGTCCGGGGCGCAGATTATTTGGGTGATCAAGATGCGCAGGAGATTTTAGTGCGCGAGGCCATAGAAGTTGCCTATGAATTAGAGCATATGGGCTGCCCTTTTAGCCGCACGGAGAGTGGAAAAATTGCCCAGCGCGAGTTTGGCGGTCATTATAGCAATTTTGGTAAAGGACCAATTCGGCGGGCTTGCTATGCCGCAGATCGCACTGGGCATGCCATGTTGCATACTCTTTACGAACAATGCCTCAAGCATGATGTTCGTTTTTATAACGAATTCTTTGTTTTAGATTTAATTTTAAAGGACAATACTTGCTGTGGCGTCGTCGCTTGGGATATGCAACATGGCGGTTTGCATATTTTCCATGCTAAAGCAGTCATGTTCGCCACCGGAGGGTATGCCCGAGCGTGGAAAGTCAATACCAATGCTTTATCAAATACAGGAGATGGAATGGCCATAGTTTTACAGGCCGGACTCCCCTTAGAAGATATGGAATTTGTGCAGTTCCATCCTACAGGGCTTTACCCTTCGGGGGTTTTAGTTACCGAAGGAGCCCGTGGCGAAGGCGGCTATCTAATCAATAACGAAGGTAAACGCTTTATGGAAAAATACGCTCCCGCCAAAATGGAGCTCGCTCCCCGAGATGTAGTTTCCCGGTCCATTCAAAGGGAAATTGATGAGGGCCGAGGTATTGGCGGGAAAGGTTATGTGCACCTGGACCTTCGGCACTTGGGCCGAGCAGCGATTTTAGAGAAATTACCCCAGATCCATGAATTAATCCTTAAGTTCGCTGGAATTGATGCCGTCACTGATTTGGTGCCAATTTTGCCCACCGCCCATTATGCTATGGGTGGTATACCTACCAATGTCCATGGCCAAGTGGTAAAAGATGCCCAAAATACTCCAGTCATAGGCTTTTACGCTGCGGGGGAATGTGCTTGTGTATCCGTCCATGGGGCAAATCGTCTGGGATGCAACTCCACCATGGACTGTGCAGTATATGGACGCAGAACAGGACGAGCCATGAGCAAATTTATTAATGGCGGAGCAGAAAAAATAGATCTCCCCAAAGATGCTATGGAGAGAAGCCGAGCTAAAATAGAAGGGTTGTTAGCCGCTCAAGGAAAAGAAAGTCCCGCGGCTATTCGCGAAGAATTACAACAAACAATGATGGTCAACTGTGGCATCTTCCGAGAAGAAAAACTGCTGAAAAAGCAACTGGAGATTATTAAGTCTTTACAGGGGCGTTATCGGGAGATCAGCGTGGGCTATAAAGGTCAAAGGTTCAATACCGAACTTTTAGACGCCATAGAGTTAGGCAATATGCTGGATTTTGTAGAAACTATCGTGGTGGGTGGATTAGCGCGTACTGAAAGTCGGGGAGCCCATTACCGGACTGATTTCCCCAAGCGAGACGATATTAACTGGATGAAACATACCTTAGCCTGGAAGACAGAAGCGGGAATTCGCTTGGATTATAAGCCAGTAGTCGTTACCCGTTTCCAACCAGAAGAAAGAAAATTTTAAGGAGCAGAGCGATGATCCAGACCTTTAAAATTTTCAGATTTAATCCAGATGAAGACCAAAAGCCATATTATAAAAACTATCAGGTAGATGTACAGGAGGGGATGACCATCTTAGATGTGTTGAATGAAATAAAATGGAAACAAGATGGTAGTCTTACCTTCCGCCGTTCTTGCCGTCATGGCATATGCGGTTCTTGCGCCATGACGATCAACGGATTGAATCGGCTGGCCTGCGAGACTCAGGTTAAGTCTCTGGGCCAAGGGGTGATTGAAATCGAACCCTTGCGGCATTTTCCCGTAATCAAAGACCTGGCGGTTGATATGGAAGATTTTTATAAAAAATATGAAGCCGTCAAACCCTATTTAATTGCCGGCACACCGCCAACGGACAAAGAGCGTTATCAAAGCGTCACCGATAGAAAAAAAATCGATGGCTCTTATGAATGCATCCTCTGTGGCGCTTGCACTTCCTCTTGTCCTTCCTATTGGGCTGATCCCCAATTTTTGGGACCAGCAGCCCTGCTCAAAGCTTACCGATATTGCTTTGACTCGCGCGATGAGGGATTTGCTGAGCGCCTACCGATTTTAGATAATCGCCATGGCCTTTGGCGATGCCATACTATATTCAATTGCACTATCTGTCCTAAATCTCTTAATCCCACTTGGGCAATTGGCGAATTGAAGAAGAAAGTGCTCAGTGAGAAATATTAAATTTTAGTAAATAGATTTAGCAGGGGAGTTTTTAATAAGAGGAGTAGCCTGTGCACATTCACGAGTACCAAGCCAAAGAAATTTTGGCTCGCTATGGAATTAAAATACCAAAAGGACAAGTAGCTTTTACGATCGCCGAGGCCGAGGCCGCTGCCCGAGCAATTGGTTCAGGCCCATTTGTGGTAAAATCCCAAATTCATGCCGGTGGAAGGGGGAAATGGGGAGGAATTAGCCAAGTAAGGAATTATCAAGAAGTCGCCCAAGTTGCTCGCCAATTAATCGGCTCCAAATTGGTCACCCAGCAGACAGGCCCAGCAGGGAAAAAGGTGAGCCGGGTGTTGGTAGAAGAAAGTATTCCCATAGCCCAGGAATTTTATATAGGAGTAACCATTGATCGACAAAAAGGCCGAGTGGCTATGATCGGTTGCGCTGAAGGGGGAGTAGAAATTGAAGAAGTAGCCTCAAGATCCCCCGAAAAGATAAAGAAAATAATAGCTGAGCCCGGCTGCGGGCTTACTCTTTTCCAAGGAAGACGTTTGGCTATTGAGTTGGGCTTAGCGGGAAATACTATAGGTAAGTGGTCAGCCGTAAGCTTGGCTCTTTACCGAGCTTTCATGGATAACGACTGTGTACTCACCGAGATTAATCCTTTGGCTTTGACCGTTGCCGGTGATTTAGTCGCTTTAGACGCCAAAATGGAAATTGACGACAATGCTCTCTTTCGCCATCCTGACCTTTTAGCCCTGCGTGATTTTGAACAAGAAGATCCGCGAGACTTGGAAGCGGAAAGACTAAATCTTAGATTCGTTAGCCTTCCCGGGAATATTGGTTGCATCGTCAACGGCGCGGGTTTAGGGATGGCGACCTTAGATCTTCTTCGCTGTTATGGTGGAGAGCCGGCTAATTTTTTGGATGCTGGCGCCGGTGCTTCCAAAGAAGTCATTCGCAATGCTTTCAGCCTGCTATCTTCCGATCCTAAAGTTAAAGGAATTTTTGTGAATATGTTTGGCGGAATAACCCGCTGTGATAGCTATGCGGAAGGTATTGTCGAAGCCCTCCGCGAAAATCCTTTACCCGTTCCCTTGGTGATTCGGATGGAAGGGACGAACGTGGAATTGGGGAGGAAGATATTAGAAGAATCTGGTTTAAATATTAAAACATACAGCAATATGGCTGAGGCAGCTCAGAAAATTATCGAATTGGTAAAAGGAAAAAAAGATTTTTAAATTATTTCATTAACCTCCAAATCAGCCCCTAAATTTAACTTACTTCCCTTCCTTTCGCCTATATTCAATAAAATGAATATAGCAAGCAAAAAATTGTTGACCTTTTATCTTTAGTTAGTTATCATTCTAAAAATTAAGGATTTTTACCTTTAAGATTTACGTAAAAATCACCAATAGGAGGGTAAAATTATGGGTTTTAAGAAGAACATTTTTATTATTTCCTTAGTAAGTTTCTTGACGCTTTGCCTGGGCCTTTCTTTAAGTTGGGCCCAGACCAAATGGGATATGCCTATGGCTTATCCTGTAACTAATTTTCATAGCGTCAACGGCCAAAAATTTGCTGATGCGGTTAAACAGCGGACTGGCGGAAAATTGCAGATTGTAGTCCATGCCGGAGCATCCCTTTTTAAAGCCCCCGAAATCAAAAGAGCAGTGCAGACTGGCCAGGCCCAAATCGGGGAGGTTTTAATGTCATTGTTAGCCCATGAATACCCAATATTCGAAGCAGACGGTATTCCCTTCTTGGCTACTGGCTATGATCAAGTATGGAAGTTGTATATGGCCCAAAAGCCTTTTGTGGAAAAATATCTTGATGCCCATGGCATGATGTTACTTTATGCTGTCCCCTGGCCCCCCCAAGGGTTGTATTGTAACCGAGAGTTAAAAACAGTAAAAGACCTGGAAGGCTTAGCCTGGCGAGCTTATAACCCAGCCACTATGCGCCTCGCTGAACTATTGAAGGCTCGGCCAGTAACTATTCAGGCGGCCGAGCTGAGCCAAGCGCTGGCTACAGGCAAAGTTAACGCCATGATGACCTCGGGAGCCACAGGCGTGGACAGTAAAGTTTGGGAGCAAGTGAAGTACTATTATGACACCCAAGCCTGGCAGCCTAAGAACATGGTCATCGTGAATAAAAGCAGCTTTAACAAGCTTGATAAAGCCACCCAAGATATTTTAATAGAAGAAGCCAAGAAAGCAGAAGCTGCGGGCTGGGAAGCTAGCAAAAAGGTAACAACTGAATCTGTGGAAATCTTGAAAAAGAACGGTATGATAGTCCAATTACCTAGCCCCGAACTGAAAAAGGGACTGAGCGAAGCCGGGAAAATTATGATTGACGAATGGCTGAAAAAAGCAGGAGAAGATGGAAAGAAATTACTTGCTGCCTACCAAAAAATGTAGTTATATAAAATTTTGGCAGCTAAATTTAGGCCTGCGAAAAGCGGGCCTAAATTCCCTCTAAGACCTGCATAAGCTATACCTTTATTATTTATTCCATAACATTTGGAAAATTACGCCAGGGGTAATGTTTTGCGTAAATTTTTGGATACTCTTTATTGGATTTGTGGAATTTTGGCCGGAATTTTCATGGTCGGCATAGCTTTTTGTATCTTGACTGCTTTGGCCGGAGCTATTTTTGGCTTTGCTGTGCGTAGCATGGATGAATTCGCGGGTTACTCTATGGCTGCGGCATCTTTTTTGGGATTTTCTTACACTTTCCATGCCAAAGAGCACATCCGCGTAAGCTTAGTTATTGAACGTTTATCCGACCCCAAGCGAAAAGTTATGGAGATTTGGAGTCACGCTCTGGGGTCCATAATAGCCAGCTTTTTTGCTTGGTACAGTGTCAAGATGACCATCGTTTCTTGGCAGATCAATGAAATGAGTCAAGGCCTTATTCCTCTGCCCCTTTGGATACCCCAGTCAAGCATGGCAATAGGTACAGTAGTGTTGGCCTGTGCTTTGATCGATAAACTGGTAATCCTCTTAAAGGCTGGGGGAGAGGTTACAAAAGAATAAGATGGCCATAAATGACTGATGCTTTATTGACTATTATATTTCTGTTCAGCCTCTTTATCTTACTCGGTTCAGGTGTGTGGGTAGGTCTATCTCTCATGGGCGTGGCTTGGATTTCTATGGCACTTTTTACCACGCGGCCGGCTGGCGATGCCATGGCCACTACCGTTTGGGGCTCTCTCTCCAGTTGGACTCTCACCGCCTTACCTCTCTTTGTCTGGATGGGCGATATCCTTTTTCGCTCGCGCTTGTCCGAAGACTTATTCGATGGACTCTCTCCTTGGATGGGAAATTTACCAGGTCGATTGATGCAAACTAATGTTGCAGGCTGTGCCATTTTTGCCGCTATATCTGGATCTTCGGCAGCAACGGCAGTGACCATTGGCAAAATGTCTATCCCGGAACTACGCAAGCGCAAATATCCCGAAATGATGATCGTGGGTAGTTTAGCAGGATCGGGAACGTTGGGATTATTAATACCCCCTTCAATAATTATGATTGTTTATGGAGTAGCCACAGATACATCTATCGCCCAGCTTTTTATTGCCGGCGTCTTGCCTGGAATAATGTTGGCCGCGCTCTTCATGGGCTATATAGGAATTTGGTCCTTCCTCAATTCGGATAAAGTTCCGCCCAATGATATCCGGATGAACTTTTGGCAAAAATTGAAGGCTTCCAAAGGATTAATTCCGGTGGGGCTGCTTATATTATTCGTTTTGGGATCGATTTATGGGGGATATGCTACCCCGACGGAATCGGCAGCTTTAGGTGTAGTAGGAGCTCTTTTGTTGTCTTGGTTTCAAGGGACAATGAATTGGCGCACTTTCGTGGACAGCCTTTTGGGCGCAACCAAGACTTCAGCCATGATCATGTTGATCTTAGCCGGATCGTCTTTTCTATCCTTGGCCATGGGCTTTACGGGTTTACCGCGAAATTTAGCCCAGTGGATAGGTGAACTGCAGCTCTCGCCCAACCAACTAATCTTTGCCTTAACCGTCTTTTTTATTATCCTGGGCTGCTTCCTCGACGGCATCTCTATGGTGGTATTAACTATGGCGGTATTGCTGCCCATGGTCCAACAAGCAGGTTTTAATCTTATTTGGTTCGGGATTTTTATCGTTATCGTGGTCGAGATGGCCCAAATTACCCCTCCCGTAGGCTTCAATTTGTTTGTCTTGCAAGGACTTACCGGACATTCCATTGTCTATATAGCTCGGGCAGCAGCGCCTTATTTTCTCCTGATGGTGGCCGCCGTAGTCCTTATTGTGCTCTTTCCGGAAATCGCCACTTTTTTGCCTAGCCAGATGACTCCCGTACCCCGCTGAACCTTTCTATTCTTTTAGATAATTTCTAATTCAAATCCCAAAGCTAAAGCTTTCTGGTTCAATTCTAAAATAGAAGCGGGAACTCTGTTCAGGAGAGCTTTTTGTAAAGCCTCTCTGCTTACTAAATTCATAATCTTGACCACTGCTCCTAAGAGGAGCATATTAGCCACCATTTTATTGCCCAGCTCGCTCAAAGCTTTTTCCGTCGCTGGCACGGGTATATGGCGCAGCTTAGATTCCTGGTCAGGCTTTACCAATTGGGAGTCATAGAAAATTAATCCGCTTTCGTGATTTACCTTAGTGATGTTTAAATCATAAGCTCCCTGGGCCATACAAACCAGGACATCTGCTGCGGTAACTTCTGGATAATCAATCCAAGAATCAGAAATAACCACATCGGCGCGGCAGGCCGACCCGCGTGCTTCGGAGCCATAAGAAGAAGTTTGGCCGACGTACTTTTTATCTAAGGCGGCGGCTTCGCCCAATATTTCGCCCATGAGAATAATTCCTTGCCCGCCCAAGCCGGCAAAACGAATTTGGGTCAAACTCATAAGTCGTTAGATCTCCTTTTAGTTTAAAATTCGCCGAGCAAGATTTTTCCTTGTAACTGCTCAGGAGAAAGGCCTTGGGCCTTTTCTGCGGAAAGAGAGTTTTCTCTTAGGTACTTTATTAACTCATAAGGTGAACGAAAGGCATTTCTGCGCCCATATTGCGTGGGGCAAGGAGAGATTACTTCCACAAAGGCAAACCCCACGTGAGCTAAAGCTTTTTTTAAAGTACGCACGAGCGGTACTGGTGTAGCTACCGATTGCCGAGCTACAAAAGTCGCCCCGGCCGCTTTCACTAAGCGGCATAGGTCGAACGGCGGTTCTTTGTTGCCTTGAGGGGTGGTAGTGGTTAAGGAACCAAGGGGAGTAGTGGAAGCAACCTGCCCACCGGTCATTCCGTAGATACTATTATTAGCGCAAATTACAGTTAAGTCTATGTTCCTTCTCGCCCCGTGAATAAGATGATTGCCGCCGATGGAACTTAGATCTCCGTCTCCACTTACTACGACTACTTTTAAATTAGGGTTATATAGTTTTGCGCCCGTAGCATAAGCAATGGCCCGGCCGTGTAAGGTATGTAAAGTATCTGCTTTGAAGTGGGGACTCGGAATCCAGGCCGCGCAGCCGATGCCCGAGACGAAGAGCATTTTCTGTAAGTCGTACTCCATCTCCGCCACGGCTCTAAGAATGGCATTCATCAAAATTCCATGGCCACAACCAGGACAAAAGGGTGTGGGGAAGGCTTGGGTGTTGATCATTTCCATGATCTTAGGGTTCATGTTAAGTTCCTCCTAATGGCTTCAACAATCTCTGCTGGTTCAAATACTTCCCCGTTAGTTTTGGGTAAAGGGATAATCGGGGTGGAAGTGAATTTTTTGGCTTCCCCAGCAATTTGCCCTCTATTCATCTCGGGCACAAATATAACCCGGCAATTTTGCCCCAGTCCGGCAACAGCCTCTTCTGCAAAAGGCCAAATAGAAATAAGGCGTAATAAGCCAACTTTTATTCCCTGCTGACGCAGCTTCTTTATGGCCGCCAAGGCTGCCCGGGCGGTGAACCCATAAGCTATTACCCCTATTTCGGCGTCAGTTAGAAAATGCCCTTCGGTTAGCAAAATCTCCGCGCGAAAATCTTTGACTTTGCGCACTAACCTTTCGGTAAGTCGAGCCTGGATCTGCGGATCAGCGGTCTTGCGAAATCCCCAGGGATCGTGAGTTGAACCGGTCACTAATAAATTAGCTCCTTCCCCAAAAGCTGGCATCGGGGGAACGCCATTGGGTTCATCTGTACCGAAAGGAGGCAAACCAGGTGCTTTATAGCGGTCAAATATTTCTACCTCTTCCTTGATCAATAGAGTCTCGCGCAGATGACCCACTGCCTCATCGGCTAAAATGAAAGTAGGTACCCGGAAGCGCTCGGCGCAATTAAAGGCTTTGATGGTTAAATCATACATTTCTTGCACGGACCAAGGGGCGAAAGCAATAATTTCCACGTCGCCATGGCATCCCCACTTCACTTGCATGATATCCCCTTGCGCAGGGCGAGTAGCTTGCCCCGTACTCGGCCCGGCCCTTTGCACATCTACAATAACGCAAGGTGTTTCGGTAATACCCGCGTAACCTATACTTTCCGTCATCAGGCTGATTCCTGGACCAGAAGTGGCCGTCATCGCTTTAGCTCCTGCCCAAGAAGCGCCGATTACAGAAGAGATAGACCCAATCTCATCTTCCATCTGGATAAATACACCGTTTACTTCGGGGAGGCGGTGAACCATCCGGATCATAATTTCACTCGCCGGCGTAATAGGATAGCCAGCATAAAAGCGACATCCAGCCGCCAGAGCCCCTTCAGCACAGGCTTCGTCTCCTTGCATAAAATACCAGCCCGGTTCCAAAAGACTCTTTGTTTTTTTCCAAGGCATATAATCAGACCTCACTTTTTTATTTCCACATTAATAGCTAGATCAGGGCAAAGCATTTCGCACTGGAGACAGCCCGTACATTTCTCTGGATAAACCACCACTACTTGTTGAAAACCTTTTTCTGATATTTCACCTGCTTTGCCCAAAACTTTTTGCGGACATATTTCCACACAAATATAGCAACCCTTACACCATTTGGGGTTGATATGAATTTTTACTTGCTTCTTTTTTTCTTTTTCTACCAATAAATTTTCTCCTTCCATTTTCGATTGCACCCACAAACAATTTAGAAAAATCTCCCAAAGATTTTTTTCTTCGCTAAAAATAATATGAGCTATAAGGAGCTTAATAGTCAAGTTTTTTCTAATCCTTTTCGCGCCAATGTTAGGGATGTGGCGCAGCGGGTTCGGCAAGCCCCAAGGGCATGCCCTACGAGAAATTAAAAAATCTCTAACTCCCCCAACTCCTTCTTAAATTAGAGACTGTGTCGCCATGGCGAGAAAGGGCCGGAGGCAGGCCAGAGGCAGGCCAGAGGCAGGCATGAATGAAGAAGCATCGGCGGGAGAAGAAGCTGTTCAAAATCGGTCAACGATTTTCCGCAAAGAGTGGGCGGATCGTTAAACTAAGCAATTTGAGCAAGCTTCTAAATCCGCCTGTACCTATGGAAAAGCCACTGCCTCATGATTCTGAATGAATGCCTGCCTCTGGCCTGCCTCTGGCCTGCCTCCGGTTCCTTCACCAAAAGTTAGCCATTTATTAATTACGACCCAGTCTCTTAAGATAAAATGCCTCGTAACCTTCCAAAACAAAAGTAGCTAATAATTCGATTACTATGTCATCCACCATTCAGTGATGCAATAAAAGGCAGAAACCTTTTTCCCTTGACGCCCTTCGATCAAATTTATTAAGATAGATCAACTCAATTTAGAAAAAAAGGGATTAAAATGAGTATTTTGGTTGATGCTCAGACCAAAGTCATTTGTCAAGGAATTACTGGAAAACAAGGACTTTTCCATACGCGCCAATCATTAGCTTATGGGACGAGGATGGTTGGCGGCGTCACCCCCGGGAAAGGAGGCACAACTATAGATGGCCTTCCTGTTTTTGATACAGTTGCTGAGGCAGTGCAAGAGACCGGGGCGCAGGCTTCCATGATCTTTGTGCCAGGACCCTTTGCGGCCGATGCCATCATGGAAGCAGCCGAAGCAGGAGTGGAAATAATAGTTTGTATAACAGAAGGAATTCCGGTCTTAGACATGGTTGTAGCTAAAGGTTATTTAGCGGGGAAGAAAAGCCTCCTTTTAGGGCCTAATTGTCCAGGAATTATTACTCCTGATAAATGTCGCATTGGCATTATGCCTGGTTATATTCATCGAGCTGGTAAAATAGGCGTAGTGTCGAGGAGTGGCACCCTTACTTATGAAGCAGTTCATCAACTTACTCAATTAGGATTAGGTCAATCTACTTGCGTAGGCATAGGAGGAGACCCAATCATCGGTTTAAATTTTGTGGATATTTTAAAGTTATTTGCCCAAGACGCGCAGACCGAGGCCGTGTTGCTCATCGGCGAAATTGGCGGCGAGGCCGAAGAAGAAGCAGCTACCTATATAAAAAACAGTCATTATCCTAAGCCGGTGGTGGCCTTCATTGCCGGACAGAATGCCCCCCCGGGAAGACGAATG
This sequence comes from uncultured Syntrophaceae bacterium, assembly GCA_964484485.1. GTDB lineage: Bacteria > Desulfobacterota > SM23-61 > SM23-61 > SM23-61 > CAZAGD01. The sequence continues at coordinate 14,835 of CAZAGD010000033.1, read as the reverse complement.
GGCCATGCTGGTGCGATAATCTCTGGAGGAAAGGGCACCGCCCAAGCCAAAATGAAAGCTCTGGCAGATGCCGGAGTGGTGGTCGTGAAGAATCCGGCCGAGATGGGCTTGACCATGAAGAAAGTATTGGCCGATAAAAATTAGGCAGGAAGAGATGAGTAAAAAAGGGAAATATAACATTGAGATTTTTAAAAGTTGGTGCAAGAAATGTGGCATATGTGTGGCTTTCTGTCCCGTAGAGGCTTTAGGCCAGGATGAATCTGGGACTCCCTTTGTAAAAAATCCGGAAAAGTGCACCGGTTGCCAGATGTGTGAATTGAGGTGTCCTGATTTTGCCATCACTCTCCGCTCACCCAGGAAGAAAAAGGAAGATAAAGAAAAAAATATTGTTGGCGAGGAAGTAGTTAATGAATAAAAAAGATGCTAAAGCTCAATTAATGCAGGGAAATGAAGCTTGTGCAGAAGGGGCTATATATTCGGGCTGTCGTTTTTTTGCCGGCTATCCCATTACTCCTGCTTCCGAAATTGCGGAGCGTCTTTCTTACCGCCTGCCCCAAGAAGATGGTACTTTCATTCAGATGGAAGATGAAATAGCGAGTATGGGAGCTATAATCGGAGCATCCCTGGCTGGAGTCAAGTCCATGACCGCTACTTCTGGTCCAGGTTTTTCTTTGATGCAGGAAAATTTAGGCTTCGCCTGCATGGCCGAAGTTCCCTGTGTGGTGGTCAATGTGATGCGCGGAGGGCCAAGTACTGGCTTACCGACCAATCCCGCCCAAGGGGATGTAATGCAGGCCCGGTGGGGGACTCATGGCGATCACCCCATAATCGTCCTTTCCTCCGCTTCGGTCTGGGAATGCTTTACCCTGACCGTGAAAGCCTTTAACTTTTCCGAAAAATATCGCACGCCTGTAATTTTACTCCTGGATGAAGTTATCGCCCACATGCGTGAAAAGATTGTCTTGCCCGCCCCTGGCGAGATCGAAGTGATCGACCGCATCAAGCCATCCGTTCCTCCCGAGTGGTACCTGCCTTATGAAGATACAAGTTCGGGTGTTCCTCCTATGGGTATTTTTGGCGAAGGATATCGATACCATGTTACAGGTTTAACCCACGATATCCGCGGATTTCCCACCCTCCGCCAAGATGAAATCGAACCCTTTATTTTGCGTCTTTTTCGCAAAATATCTTCTCATTTCGATGATATTCAACTTGTAGAAGCCTATCAAATAGAGGATGCGGAAATAGTTATCATTGCTTACGGTTGTTCCGCCCGGGCAGCGCATCGGGCCATGGTGGAAGCTCGAGCTCAGGGGCGGAAAGTAGGCCTTTTAAAATTAATCACTCTTTGGCCATTTCCGCGCAAGTTTGTGGAACCTTTAACTTATGCCGGGAAAATACTTTTGGTGCCGGAGATGAACATGGGGCAGATTTCTCGAGAAGTGAAAAGAGTTAATCAAGGGAAGACCAAAGTATTGACGCTTAATAAAATAGACGGCACGATAATCAAACCACAGGAAATCCTCGAAAAGATTCAGGAGGTTAGCAAATAATGGAAGATCGCCCCCTTATTTATAAATATCTGCGTCACGATAAAAAATTCCCCCATGTCTGGTGCCCGGGATGTGGAATCGGTATTCTTTTAGGATCATTAATTAGGGCTATTGACCATTTAGGTTACTCTAAAGATGAAATTGTTTTGGTTTCGGGAATTGGGTGCTCGGGTAGACTGCCCGTTTATGTGGATTTTAATACTTTGCATACCACCCACGGGCGAGCCTTGACTTTTGCTACCGGCATAAAATTGGCCAAGCCGGAGCTAAAAGTAATCGTCATCATGGGCGATGGTGATGCCACAGCTATTGGGGGCAATCATCTCATTCATGCTGCTCGGCGTAATTTAGAGCTCACCGCAATCATAGTCAACAACAACATTTATGGTATGACGGGCGGTCAATATTCCCCGACGACTCCTTACGGACAGCGAGCTACTACGGCTATTTATGGTTCGGTAGAAAATTCATTCAACATTGCTCAGCTTGCTGCTTGCGCCGGGGCCGTCTTTGCGGCTCGGGGAACAGTTTACCATGTACGTCAGCTTGATCAATTAATCGAGAAAGCTCTTTTAAAGAAAGGGTTTGGGGTGGTAGAAGTAATAAGTCAATGTCATACGCATTTCGGCCGTCTTAATAAAATGGGCAACCATATAGAAATGATGAAGTGGCAGCGTGATAATGCTGTCCCCGTTGAAAAAGCTAAAAAAATGACTCCCCAAGAAATGGAAGGGAAATTTGAAATTGGCATCTTGGTTGATCGGGAGGCTCCCAGTTATATAGAGGAGTATCAGAAGGTAAGGCAGAAAGCAAAGGAAGCGGCTGCTTATCAATTAACGGCGAAAGTAGAAAAAGAGGAGAAGGAAGAGAGCGATCGGCGAGAAATTTCCGATCGGATATAAAAAATTTCACCAAAAGGACTTGATTTAAAAAATGATCGATCGTTTTGAAATTCGTTTAAGTGGGTCTGGAGGACAGGGATTGGTCTTGGCGGGGATCATTCTGGCTGAGGCCGTGGGCATTTATGAGGGAAGATATGTGGTGCAGACGGTGAGCTATGGCCCGGCGGCCCGCGGCGGAACAAGTAGGGCTGATGTGGTCATCAGTGATCAAGAGATCGATTATCCCAAAGCTATGGCCTTAGATGTTTTACTAGCGATGAACCAAATGGCCTATGATGAATCAGCTCCTGAAATGAAGCCTGCAGGGATTTTAGTGGCCGATTCCCAATTGGTTACGGAAGTAACTTATCCGCGGGTGATCAAGATCCCCTTCACCAAGATTGCCCGCGAAAAATGTGGCCGGGAACAGATGGCTAACATCGTAGCTTTAGGCGCCTTAAGTCTGCTTATTCAAATTGCTCCTGGCGGAGATGGCCTTGTCTCTCCCGCCTCTATGGCCGCGGCCGTTTTAGCGCGCATACCGCGCGGCACAGAAGAATTAAATAAACTGGCCTTTGCCGAAGGCGTAAAAGCGGCTGAAGAAATCAAAAAAAGCTTGGTCTTTGTAGAGCCCGCTGAAGATAGCGATCAAATATAAACTTAACTCTTCTCCCCAAGAACATTTACTATTTCTCTGTGGGGCAGAGCAAATCAACTAACTGTTTTAAAATTCTGGCGGTCGCCCCCCAAATAAGATAATCTTGATAATAAAAGAAATAAAGCGGTTGAAAATGGTCATCTTTCTTAGTTATTTCTTGCCGCCAGTTTTGGGGATTAGTTAATTCAATCCAGGGAATTTCGATTATCTCGGCGATCTCTTGAAAATTTACTTTAAATGGATAAGGATAAGGGATGAAGCCTACAAAGGGGGAGATTAAAAAATCAGAAGAAAAAGTGCTCGTATCATCAAGTTCACCTAAAATATTTACATCTTGCGCCCGCAGGCCTATTTCTTCTTGCGCCTCCCGCAAAGCAGTAGTGAGGAGGTCTTCACCGGGGTTCTGGCTTCCTCCCGGGAAAGAAATCTGCCCTTTGTGATGGAGTAATTGCTCAGTTCTTTTAGTAACTAAGAGGTGGTAAGCAGTCCCTTTTTGAAAAAGCGGGATAAGCACAGCAGCTCGTTTGCGCTGCGGATCATTTAGGCAAACTTTTGGTCGTTGGGCCAAGATTTCTTTAATTCTTTCCGCTAAGGTCAATTTTTTATGAACCTTTCGGCAAAGATCTTTTCTGGAATAAATTTATGCTCTCAATATAGGTTATTTGTTGCTCCAAATCAAGAAAGAAATAGAAAATTTCAATAACACTCCTGGCTTCTATGCTATTAATGAGGGGGTTAAATATTTTAGAAAAGATGCCTTGGCGAACCCGAGGGGCTTAGCCATAATGAATGACTCTTGGCCAATGGTGTAAAAAATAACTTAGCTAAGATATAGAAGGGCTTATTGAATTTATGTGGTGGATTTTTGCCATAGCCTCTGCCTTATGCCAAGTAGGCAGAAATGCTACCATGAAAAAATTGGGGCATAGTTTAGATGAATATATTAATGTTTGGGGAAGGTTTTTCTTTCTGCTGCCGTTTGCTCTGGCCGCCAGTTATCTTAAAGGCCTCCCTGAGGTTGGTAGGGACTATTGGATTTATTCTTTTCTGGCTGGATTGATGCAGGTCTTTTCCACCCTTCTCTTATCTAAGTCTTTTAAATATGGGGCCATCTCCGTTACCGTAGCTATTTGGAAGCTGCAAGTAATTTTTTTGGCCATCTGCGGCGTAATTTTCTTAGATGAAAACGTGAATTTTTGGGGAGGCCTGGGGATAATTATTAGTTTTTTGGGTATTTATTTACTAAATATAAGACAGGCTCGGGTCTCTTTGCTCGAGCCCTTGCTTCTTCTAATCCGGGACAAAGGAATGCGCTATGCCCTTCTGGCCGCCTTAACTCTTACTCCGACGATTCTCCTTTTTAAGAAAACTGCCCAATTAGGCGATCCTTTCTTTTCTACTCTAACCAATTATATTTTTGCTTCAGCGATATGTTTTCCCATAGTTATTTACCAATCAGCAAAGCATCTGTATCTCCTTCCTCGCTATTTTGTTTACTTTTTAAGCCTGGGGTTTTTTGCCGCCTTTGCTACCATATTTGGCAGTTTTGGCTATATTAAATCCGTGGCCGCTTATGTAGAGGCTGTAAAACAGATTGAGATTCCCATGACTTTGATCGTCGGTTCTTTATTCTTTAAAGAAACCCAATGGGTTAAAGAGGTTTGGCCAGGATGCCTTTTATTAATGGCGGGGCTGGTCATCTTAATTTTCGCTTCTTGAATTTCCTTTTATATTTCCTTCAGTTAAATCAGGGCCATTGAAATAGGGAACGGATTCTGGAGGATTGAAATAATCTCTGGAAGAATTTATTTGAAAAACTAAGGCGTATTTTTCTAAACCCTTAGCAATTGCCTGATTTACAGGTAGGGGGTTTTTACTTAAGAGGGGGTCAAGAGAGGCGATTTGAACCATAAAAGAATCATAGCTCGGGCATAGATCTTTTGAATTAGTTTTATCCAAGTCCTTGATTGCCTTATAAAAATCATTTTTCAAAAATTGGCAGGTGATTGGTTCGAGATTCCCGTATTTATTTTGTTTTACTCCAAACCCATATAAACGGCAAGTAGCAGCCCGCCAGGGATATACTGTACAATGCCCATTCTCAAATTTAGTTAGATCTTCCCGGAAAAAGACACAAGTTCCTTCCTGGTTTTCAATTAAATATGACCACCAGGCATCTGCTTCTCCGCGCTGGAATAAGTGCTGGGCTAAGGGAATAAACTCCAGGGGCGTAATCTTGACCTTTCCCGAGGCGCAACATTGGCCACACCCGGAAAGGCATTTTATTCCTGTAGTCTTCTGGAAAGCAGCAACTTTTTGATCAATTTGCCCATATATTCTTAATATTTCCCTGCTTAAATCTTCGAGGAAAGAAGATAAAAGCATGGACATCACCCTTGCTCAAAACCTTACCTTAAGCTAATATAAATATAATTTGAGGAAAGAAAAAATAAACGGGCCTGCTATAAAATTTTTAAAAAATTTTAGCCTCTTTGAGGCCTTGGCATTGATAGCCCTTTTGATCATGCTTATATTAAAAAGGAATTCTGCTTTAGCGGATAAACTCTTAAAAAAGAAGGAGGATGATTTATGCCTGTTTATGAGTTTATTTGCGAAGATTGTTGTAAACCTTTTGTTTTAAACATTTCTTTTAAAGAGTATGAAAAAAAAGATTTTCAATGTCCGGACTGTAAGAGTAAGAAAGTAAAGCAGCAGGTGACGACTTTTCAAACCAAGACCTCCAAGAAAAGTTAAACTTATTCTTGGACAAACATAACTAATAAAATTTATTGAACAATCAAGAAGGATTGATCAAAAAAGAGAGATGCGTTTTACCCAATATTTGACAAGGGTAAAAGATACTGGTATTTTATTATTTAAGGGCGCGCCCATAGCTCAGTTGGATAGAGCGCCGGACTACGAATCCGTAGGTCGCCCGTTCGAGTCGGGCTGGGCGCGCCAGTAATTTCAAGGGGTTATACAAAGATTTAATAATTTCATTTCATCTTTTGTGACCATTTTGTGACTGCTCTCCGCATTCTTCTCAAGAATTTTTATGGCCCGCTTCATATCCTCAGACCTTGGATGCGAATATCTCAAGGTCATTTGAATATTTTCATGACCAAGTAATTTTTGCACCGTGGCCAGGTCAATTCCGGAAGTTACTAAGCGAGTAGCAAAGGTATGCCGCAGATCATGAAACCTCAAACCAACAAAACCAGCTCTCTTACAAGCCCTAAGAAAGGCACTCCTTACAGCCCATAACTTATTTCCATTTCCTTTGGCAAAAATAAATTCCGAATCTTTAACTTCTTTAATCCTCTCTGCCAGTATGGAGAATACTCTTTCAGTTAAGGGAATTTTCCTCTCTCTGCCGCTTTTGGTATGTTTCACTTTTATTAAATGATTATTAAGGTCAATATCCTCTTTTTTTAATTCAATTATCTCTGATAGACGCATTCCGGTATCTAAGGCTATAACCACCATTTCTTTAAACCATCCTCTACACACAGATAAAAGCCGACTCTCTTCTTCTTCAGTTAATATCTTTTCTTTATGGCCATCTTCTCTTAGTTTTTTAACCTTTCCACCTTTCATAGGATGCTCATTAAGCTTCCCCCATTCTATCGCCCGAGAAAGCATGGCCGAGAGCACGGCCAACTCTCGGTTAATTGTCGCCGGCTTTACTTTATCTTTCCTCTCTGATTTAAATTTCTCTATGAGCCAAGGCGTGATTTCATTTAAGCGCCTCCCTGAAAAAAAATTCGATAAACATTTTATCCGCACTGCATCCATTCTTTCCCAAGAGCGATGATTGATTTTGGCCCAATCTAAATATTCCTTGGCAAATTCTTCAAAATAAGGAGTCTTTTTTACTCGCTCAAGATTAAATTTCCCTTGAGCAATCTCCCCTTTCCTTGAAGCAAGAGCCAACTCAGCTTGTCTTTTATTCTTACCCACTCGCTCCCGAATCCTATTTCCCTCAAAATAATAATCTATGTAATAAACATTCCCCCTTTTATAAACACCCATGGACTACCTCCATTTTTTTCCATTTTTTATTGCTCTCCCATATCAATCCGTGCTATAAATAAAATGGTGGGTGGGCCAGTTAATTGGCATGCCTGCCCGGGCGCTCCTTGGTTCCTTAGCCGGTTCCGGGTGGCGCCATTAATTTTTTATTCAAGGATCTTTTTCAACTTCTTTTTCCCCAAGATCGCAGAGCTCTAAATATTATGCAACCCCAATCGAGCCACAATCCAATCGTTCTCTTTTATCCGCCGATCCTCCATAACAATACGGCATTGCTCTTTGATTTCCCTTAATATTTTCTTTATTCTTTTTTTCATTATGGACCTCCTTTCCAGGCCCACCCGCCAATCCTATTTCTTTTCTTTAGACCAGCTCTGCACCCATTCAATTATTAATTTCCTGACTGTCTTTAATTCATCGGCTGCCCTTCTTCTTAATGCTCTCATTATCTCTGGGTCAAGCTGAACCTGCAACCTTACTGATTTCGATTTTTTCTCTTCCTTTTTCATTCATCCACCCCCACCATAATATCTAAATCTTAAATACCTATCTTACTTATAAGCATAACTTACTAATTTTTTCTTGTCAAGCATTATTTTTTGATAGAAAAATAATTTTTTTTGAATACCCGGCTTAATAATAGCCCATTAGACGAGACTTTTTATGGCGGACAATATCAAAGCATCCCCCAAAATTAAGGAAGAACCCTTTTTTTTAAGAAATTTTTTTCTCAATTCATCCCGGGAAAAATCTCAGCGCTTAAAGGTAATCCTTGAACTTATAACTTGACTATGCCTTATATCTTCTTTGAAAAGCATTATTGAGTTAGGTATCAAATTTTAAAGCCTAATCTCTAATCTTTTAAGACTGATTTGGTATAATGGCGCACTCATTTTTTCGAATAGCATTTATATATTTGCGCTAATCCGATAATTTAAGCCCGAGTCTCTTTCGCTTATTTCTTAAAAAAGGAAAAATTTAATTTTTAGCTTTTTTACCTTTATTCTGGTAAGCGGAGGTTTCCCGGTTTGGGAGAGACCTTTATAACATCCTACACTGCTTCTCTTTAAAAAGTTTTAATTTCAATTAAAAAAAATGTGGCCGCGGCCGCCGCAGCTTTTGCGGGGCTTGGGTAAGAAAAAAAGTTTTTTTGATCGGCAAAAAGGCTTGGTAGGCCGAGGGTCTGCCCGAGCCATTGCCGTTAAGCAATGCGACCAGGTGGGAGCATTGTAGGCAAGGGCGAGTGGTTGAGTCGGTAACGACGAAAGGTTAAGCCCTCAAGGATCCGGATCCCGATAGGGAGCGGGAGGGGGCTTAACCCAGAGCCTCGGCCTACCAAGCCTTTTTGCTTTTTTCGCCTTTGGGCGGAACAAAGGTATTTTTTCACTTACCCAAGCCCCGCGATTAATTTTTTCTTTTCCCACCCAACCCCCAAAAAAACAAAATTTAAAATAAAGAGGCAAAATTGGCTGGTATCAGGCCACTTAACCCCCTTCCTAAATTGCCCACCCAAGTGGGTTAAGCAAAGCCCTGATACCCCCAGCACAATTTTAAACCGCCTCTTTATTCTAAATTTTGTAAAGGAGAAAACTTTCCCTTCTCCATGGGCTCAATCCTTGAGCCTTGCGGGAAGGAAAAGTTTTAGCTTAATTTAATTTTATTCTCGCTCTTCTCTTAATTATTCAGCTAAGCCGTCAAAATCATGGCGGACGGGGTCTCGCCGCTTTAGCATTCATTCTATTTTCATTGGTGAAAGCGGCGGCAGCTATGAGGGGAAACAAATTCTTAACGCTGGAGTCCCCCTACCCCAGCTAAATTCGTTTCCCCCTCAACCCCCTTCTATAATTAGTTGGGGAAAGAGAAGAGATTAAAAATGCATGGCTTTTTCCCCTAAATTACTGCTTTAATTCTTTATTCTCAATTTTTAAAAACAATCCATAAAATAGCACATATTAAAATTACTCCTATCCATTGCGTAAATAATAAACTTAAATTAACACCTTTTCCACTCCCATAATCCGTGAAAAGACAACCATATCCCCCACTATAAGTTACGCCATTTAAAGTTTTATATTCAAAAGGCGGATTTAATAACATTTGTGCAATGATTATTCCACCTATAATCAAAACCCATCTTTGCTTCTTATTCATTTTACTCGCCCTTTCTTTTTATGGGAGCCTATCCTTAGTAATTTAGCTAAATCCTTCTTTAATTGCTCTTTATAAACTCTTCAGGCCGCACATTTTTTTATGTGCTCAGCTAATGCGTTTTAATCCCAATCTCCATTCTTTTTCTCAATTCCTAATATCTTAGGGTCTTCTGCGCAGATTAGTTTAAAAGATGATTTCATCTTTTCTATCCTTTTTTATTCAGCTCAACTCTTCTTCTTTTCTTCTTCCCCACTTAGAAGAAGGTCGGGAACCTTTTGCTCTTCTGCCAAAAAACTTTGGGCAGGACGTTTTAAATTATCCAATAAGGCACTAATATATTCTTCAGCTAACCTAAAACCAAACTGGTGAACCAAACCCCGTGCCTTACGCCTAAAGTCATGAAAAATATTATCAGCTTCCTGCCTCAAATCAGAAATAGCCTCCATTTGCGCATGAAAGCTATCGGCCATTCCTTCTTTCTTAACTAAAAGCCCATAACCAGGAAGCAAGAGAAACTGACACCTATCACCTTTTTTAATCTCAAGCATCTCTACCATCGAAGAAGGAAGACAAATGCAAAAACTATTTTTTATCTTAAAGACCTTCCGAGACTCCATACCTCTCTTTCCTCATTCAGTCTCTCTAGCCTTCGGGACTGAGGTGATTTAAGCCTTTAAAGCCAAATTATTATATCAAATTGCCTGATTTCTCTCTGAATTCAAACAATTTAGGTGCATTAAACGCTAATGAAAATTCTTTAATTCTTTTTTCCGCCAATTTTACATATTCTCGGTTTATATCGTATCCAACATAGTGGCGTCTTGTTTTTATCGCTGCAATTGCAGCTTGCCCGCTTCCTACAAAAGGGTCTAAAACAACTTCACCTTCAAAAGTGTAAAGCTGAATTAATCTGTAAGGTAATTCAACTGGAAAAGGCGCTGGATGTCCTATTTTCGATGCTGGCTCAGCAGCAAATGTCCATACACTTTTCGTAAACTCAAGAAATTCTTCCTTAGAAATGGTGCTTTTTCTTTTGACATAACTTCCTCTAGAAAACATTCCTTTCGAAAAGACCAAAATGTATTCGTGAATGTCCCTAAGCGTTGGGTTCTTAGCAGAAAGCCAGCTACCCCAAGCAGTTGAAGGACTACCACTTGATGCTTTATTCCAAATTATTTCTCCTCTCATTAAAAAACCTAAATCAAGCATATCATCAATTATAAAAGCATGAAGCGGGATGTATGGTTTTCTTCCAAGATTAGCAATATTGATACATACTCTCCCGCCAGGAACGAGCACTCTTCTAACTTCACTCCAAACTCTTTTTAAGAATGACCTGTATTCATTTAAAGTGAGATTCTCGTCATATTCTTTTCCTACATTGTAAGGAGGAGATGTAACCATCAAATGAATGCTATTATCAGGTAATTCATTCATTTTTTCACTAGATTTACAAATGATTTTATCTATAAACTCTGATGGAACGGCATTTTCTACATATTCGACTGCCTCCTCTTTGGGCAATTCCTCATACAATTTGCTTGTATAAAAAGGAGTGGAATCATGATTAATTCTTCCCGGAGAACCGAATGCACTTGTTTTTGTGCCATATTTTCTTCTATTAAATCCCATTTTATTCTTCCCTCCATAGATCCACCCATCTTTTATAGCAATTGAACTCAATTTTTGTTCTTTGCCAGATTATTGAGATGCTTTTTGAATCTTCTGCTTCAATTAAACTGGATAATGCCTCTTTAGTAATTTCTACACCTCTGGGATTTGTTCCAGGTTTTGGAAGCTTGATATAGTTTTCTCTGCCTATTCTATTAAAAAGCATTTTCTGAGTTGATAATGGGATGTAATAAAATCCCCCTTTATCATTCCAGTTGATTTGAACAAGTAAAATATCGCAATGGGGATAATAGTTCTCACGAAATTCTTTTGCCTTCTGAGCATCCACAGTCCATATAAGTTTGACACCGCCCAAATTCTTACCCGTGATCGTTTTGATTGATATAGGCTCCCCAAATAATTTTGCATCTATTTCTGATTCAGTAATCGGTATTTCTGTTTCCACATTTTCTTCTCCGAATTTATAAATCAACAAAGCCACTATTATCCTTTCTCTAATTGAGCCAACTTCCATTCCAGTTTTACCCGCTCTTGAACTTTCTAACTCTGCAAGCTGAAATAAGTAAGGTAAGCGTCTTTTTATCTTCTCAGTTAGTTTATCATCTGCGAATATTTCTGCTAAGCGGGTAGACATTATTTTTTCCTCTTTTCTTGTAATATGCTAACTCACGCATAATCTATCTTCTAATCTCGAGTAAATCCACCATGGAAGAATGAAGACAGATTCAAAGACTATTTTTTATCCGAAAGACTTTTCGAGACTCCATTTATTAATACCCGGGGAGGGGGTGGTTTAAACCTTTTAAGGTATTCTATTTTTCCATATGTTTTAAGTCAATCAAAAAAATAGGATCTTTGCACGCGATATAAGGAATATAATTTCATTTGTCAAAAAATTGACATTTCTTTGAATTCGTTTGAGGGAGAAGTGAACGAACTCATTTTAACGAATTTTTAGCCTAATTCTATGATATTACTCAGAAAAATGCGTTCGTAACTAAGATATTTTACGAACGCATTTACGAACGCATAACATATTGAAATTATTAAAGAAAATATTCAATAAATTCGTTCGTATAAAAATCCCTTACTCTTATAGTAACTTACAGGGGGTATACATCGCGCGCGAATTCGATTTTTAAAATATATAATATTATCAATTACTTATAGAAAATTTACAGCAAAATACCTCTTCGGGTCATTCTTTCTCCCCTTTCCTTCAATATGAATAGACCCTTCCTCCAATAGATGATTAATTATGGCATGAACCTGCTTAGAAGTTAAATTGCTATTCCTTAAAAGCTTTCCATGTTCTATTCCTGGCTCCTTTTGGATAAGCTTAAGTATTTTAATCCTGTTCCTCATTTCAGGCGTCAAGGCCAGGTCCTCTTCCAAAGACTTCTTTAATGCCTCTTTAACATATCCTACTAAAGCCAAAGCATTATTCATCGCTTCAGGCGAAATATTAAGCACCCTGGAATTAGAAAAATGGTAAATCATCGCTATTTTGAGGAGAAACTCAGGGAGCCGCACTAAAAAAGCTTTTTTTATCCCAGAGGACCCGGATTTTAAAATTTCTTCATAATTCTCTTGGGAAAATCTTTCAAATACCCACTCCACCTTATCAATCTTTACCTCTCCCTCCACCTGCCTTATCTCATTCAATTGCCCAGCTAAATCGTGAATTTCTCCATCTTTAATTCCAGGCGGCAAAGCAATAAACTCTTTTCTCTCCCTCTCCATAACATAAATAAACCTGCCAAAGAATCCACCCAGGATATCTTCTTCTGTCATATTTGCAAATAACCATTCAGGAGTGCTCCCCGCCAGAATAGAAATAACAGGGTCCTTAATAACTATCTCTTCCTTCTGCAACCTCCGCCTATATTTTGGAGGACAGTCGTAAAGCTCAGTTAAACACTCTTTCATCCCCACCATATAACTCCTTTCAAAATACTTTAAAACAGCAGCAAATTCAGAATATAGAAAGATAGCTTGCGACCTTTCTGATAAGTCTTTAAATAAACGCTCTGGCGAATATTGATCTGAGACAATTAAATTCTCTTCAAAATGACTAATAACCTTCTTCACGATATTTATGCAGGTGCTCTTCCGGGAAATACCACTCTCCCCCAACAGGCAAACATAAAGATTAGGATAAAGGTTTTTCCCTCCATAGGGAAACCAGATTCTCCTACCCAGGGCTACTCCCACAAGCACTATTCCGCAGAAAAGCTTAAATGCTAACGAAGCATCAGTTTTCTTATTTAGCACCTCTATAAAATCTTTAATAAACCCATCTTTAGGGTTGGCTAATTGTAATAAACTCATTTTTTCTCTTCGAAAATAACCAATATACTATGAAAAGGATAGCTATCAGAAACCTTTCCATCTTCACTATATACCTCGAACGGAGCATGCACAGCCCAACAGACCGCATAATGTATAGATATAATCTCGTGCCCCTTATCTAAAAATTTCTGCAACACTTCTTCTAATTCCCAGTCTCTAATATCATGAAAAAATTTAACCATTTTCCTTCCCATTTTTTTAACCCCCCTTACCTCTTCCTAGACATAACTTTGTTCTTTGAAAGATCAATCCTTTTTCCAGGAATAAGGGAGAATATTTCTTCACTTGTTCCCAACTCATTAATGCAAGAATTGCATAAGAATATCCTCCCTTCATTTTTAGAGAAAAATTGACCACGTGAGCATACATACCCGCACCTATTGCAAAACTTCCCAATTTTTACATTTAATCTACTTGCCGATAACATCTAGTTGTGCTATAAAATAAATGAGCCTATCATAAGAAGGGCTCATCAATATTGCCCCCCGCGAAACCGGTCAGCTCGGGGGGCTTCTTTTTAATAATTTGAATTTATTCAAACCTCAACTTTTATCTCTGCTCTTTTTCTTTTTTCCCTTTTTTCTATTACTTGGCATAAATCAGGGAGATCTTTGGCTTCGAAAATCGTGCTCTTTTCTATAAGCTTTTCTAATTCTCGGGGATCAAGAAGTGTTCTTCTTCCAAGCTTTACATATTTTATCCTTCTCTCGCAAAGCCAATGGCGCAGAGTGCCAGGCCTTATACCCAACCTCTCCGCAGCCTGTTCCACGCTCAAAAGCTTTATATCCATTATTCAACCCCCTTTTTCTATTTCCTCTGGCAATAGGTAGCGATGCCTTCCGTTTCTCCCATGCGCAATAACTTTGAGATGATAACCCATAATTTTTAAAATCCTGGAAAACATGTGTTTATCTCCACCTCTTCCTCAATTAATTGCCATTTTAATAGCTCTTCCATATACAGGTATTCTTTATCCCCTATCTTTATTGGATGAAGCTTTCCTTTTTCTATTAGAACTTTAATCCTCTTTAATGGACTTTCCAGAAATTTGGCTGCTTCTTTAAAGTCGAGCAAAAAATTATCTCTTCTCTCCTTCATTTTCCTAAATCCTTTATCAAGACCTAATTTATTTCCCTCTAATACGTATAGATACCTGAAGAATTTATAGTGGCTATATATTTCTTTTGATTGATAGCTGAAAATTAAGGCTGGAAGCCATCTTTCAGGCTTTTTGATAGGAAAAAAATTTTACATTTTAGAAATGATATGCCGCGAACGAATTGCTTTTTTCTTGTCGAGAAACTTTTTTAATACCCTCGTAAATGGTCCTTGGGCTCTTTCCTTCCTCCAAAGCTACAAGGATAATTGAACTATCGTATATTTGATGATCCAAAAATAAAAATAACAGAAATGATGCCCTCGGCCCTCTTTGCCATTTAGGAATCTTCTTACCTTCTTCTCTAAGCCATTCCCTTAATTCCCTTGCTTTTATTAATTTCCATCTCGGAATGATTTTTCCCATTAAATAAAAAAAATCTATCAGCTTTTTATTTGGTATCTCATACTCTTTTTGCAC
>CAZAGD010000032.1:0-4059 GCA_964484485.1 uncultured Syntrophaceae bacterium | reverse complement strand
GGTATTAAAGCACATTTGAAAAATGATCCAGCTGATGGATCCCATATTGTTTACCAAATCGAACCTTACTTAAGCGGGGGCATCTTAAAAGGAGCCTGGAAGATGGAGGATTTTGATTATCTGGGTCTTGATTACTGGTCTCCCCAATCTATATGGGTTAAAAGAGAATCAAAATACAATAGCCTGGAGCAACTGTTGCAAGATATCAAAACTTATGGACCAAAGATTAAACATGGCTATCTACCCAATTCTTGGGGACTGCCAGTCGTAGCTCTGCTTAAAGAGCGAATAGGCGCCGAGGCTAAAGGTATTCCATATCAAGGAGGAGGGCCGCAGCGCATGGCTCTTCTTGCTGGCGACATAGATTTTATAGTAAGTGAGCTATTTGGCACCAGGGCCTCAGCCGAAGCTGATCTCCGGCCCATCTGTATATTTGAGAAAGCTCGGATGGGCATCTATCCGGAAGTGCCCACGATAAATGAAGTTATGCAAAAAATGAATTTAAAACCGATGCCTATTGTCTCCAATTTCCGCTTTTATTTGGTAAAAAAGGGATTTAAACAAAAGTATCCTGACCGCTGGGATATGCTGGTTAAGGCTTTAGAGAAAACTTCTGCTGATCCTGAATATAAAACTATTTTAAGTAAACAAAAGCTTGAAGCCACTTGGAGAGGGTCAGCTGATTGCGAGAAGGCCGTAGCTGAATCATACCAATATTGTGAGAAATTTAAAGAATTTTTTAAGTTTTAACAAATGCTCAGGCTTAAGCGCCATCTATAAATAAGGCGCTTAAGCTCAGGAATTTCAGCTAAAGGGAATCATCAATGAGCTTTAAATTATGGGGAAGGTTAATATTTATTCTTTTCATCTGGTTCTTCGCGCTGAGGTATTATTGGGAATGCCTAAATCTGCCTCAGCCATCTGAAAAAATAACTATTATTGCCGCTTTCTGGGTCTTGACAATTTTGGCTGCGTGGGAGGTAGGCCATCTTATAAAAAAAATTTTAAAAGAAAAAACCCTTTTAACTTTGGCAAGCACCAAATCTTTCTCTAGAATTTTAAGAGACAAAAGGATCTGGATGGTGGGTGCGGTTATTCTTTATGTTATCTTTATTCCCATAGCTGGTTTTTACCTTACATCATTTATAGCTTTTTGTGTTTTTAGCTTTATTCTCGGAAGCCGTAGTCCCGTAAAAATAATCGTTTCAGGAGCAGTGGTGATCGCCATAATATATGGAATATTTTCTTCCCTTTTGCAGCTTTCTTTGCCTTAAGAGAATTGTTCTAATTAGCAGAGTGGTTTTATGGAATTCTTAACGCATATAAGCAATGCAGGTAATTTGTTATGGTCTTGGGAATCTATTCTTTGGACCATTTTAGGACTGATAATTGGTATTGTTCTTGGTGCCCTTCCTGGCGTCTCCGGTGTTTTAGCGATTACACTTCTCTTAGGCCCCAGTTATTACATGCCCCCTTTGCAGGCAATTATTTTGTTTACCGCCATTTATACAGGTTCCGTATATGGAGGCGGTATTTCGGCCATCCTCTTAAATATCCCTGGCACGCCTGCGGCAATTGCTACCGGTTTCGATGGCTACGAAATGACTAAACTCGGTCGGCATAACCAAGCCCTGGGTTTGGGGATCATTAGTTCAGTAATTGGGGTATTTTTTTCTTATTTGATTATTCTTTTCTTCTTTTTTCCCCTGGGCCGAATAGTCCTTAAATTTGGGCCAGCAGAGATGGTCATGGTGGTTATATTTGCCATGACTTCTATCGGGGCGGTGCGGGGAGAAGTTGGGGCCACTCTTCTTTTCGGCATGTTTGGGGTAATGGTGGGCACTATGGGATCTTCTGCTTACGGTAGTGCCAGGGGAAATTTTGGCATAGATGCTCTTTATGAGGGAATTCCGGTTATTCCTGCTTTATTAGGTATGTTAGCCGTATCAGAATTGATGATCATGATGGAGCGGCAGTTTGTACTTGACCATGGTTTTAGGCCTCAACAAAAGCTGAAAGAAATCATCCGCGGGATGGCCAGTGTCATTCATCATAAGGGGACCATCCTGAGGGGAGTATTAGTGGGAACGATTATTGGTCTTATGCCTGCCGCAGGTTCAACCATTGCCAGCATGGTAAGCTATGGAATGGCTAAAAGAGCAGCTGCCAAACCAGAGACATTTGGCAAAGGAAATCCAGAAGGAGTGATAGCCGCCGAGACGGCCAATAATGCTTCCGAAGGCGGGGCCGTGGCTACGATGATGCTTTTAGGGATTCCTGGAAGTGTGACGACGGCGCTTTTGATTGCCGCTTTTATGATTCATGGCATGTCTCCTGGCCCATATTTGATTCGGGAACATTTGGACTTTGCTTATGCTGTAATTCTAATCCAGTTTTTCCAAGCCATTTGCCTTTTATTCTTGGCCGCTCTCTTTGTTAACTATTTTGCTCGTATAGTGTATCTGCCCACGGCGACCCTAGTCCCAGGAATTTTAATTCTGGCTGTGGTCGGAGCTTTAGCCCCGAGAGGTTTACTAGTAGATGTGGCGGTAATGTTATTATTTGCGGCCTTTGGTTATTTTATGAAGAAGCTGGAATACCCCCTCATGGGTTTTATTTTGGGATTTATTTTAGGCGGCATGTTTGACCGCGAGCTAATAAAAGCAATTTTATTGTTCGAGGAAGATTGGGGAGCCTTAGGGAATCGCCCAGCTTTTTTAATATTAGTTATTATTACTGCCTTATCAGTTATTTGGCCCAAAATATCCGCGAAGAATAAATCTTTGCGCCAATAGAAAAGGGGAAGATCTTAGTACCAAAATTATTAAGAAAATTCTCCCCCAAATTTACTAGGTGTAGACAAGAGGAGGGAAAGTAAATGGGCATGACCATGGCGGAAAAAATCTTGGCGGAGCATGCGGGAAGAAATGAAGTTAAAGCAGGCGAATATGTTTGGGCGCGCATCGATGGAACAGCGCTCACGCTCAGCGCTGTCAAGCGCCTGGAAGAATATGGAATTAAGAAAGTTTTTGATCCTGACCGGGTTTACGCCGTGGAAGATCATTTTGCCCCGCCACCTACGGTAGGTGCGGCTAACAATATGGTGGCGATGCGCGAAGCCGTAAAGAAATATGGAATCAAGAATTTTTTCGAATATGGCCGTCACGGGGTTTTGCATGAAATTTTTCCGCAATATGGCTACGTATCGCCTGGAGATCTTATCGTGAGCGTTGATTCCCATAGCACCAGTTATGGCTGTTTCAATGTCGCTTCCTGCCCTATCAACGAAGAAGCGCCCTATGTTTTAGCCAAAGGACAATTATGGTTTCGCGTTCCTCCTTCGATTAAGTTTGTCCTCAATGGCCGCTATCCTGGGCCGGGAAAATTCGTGGTGGGTAAAGACATTATTTTATACATCGCTGCCAAATATGGCACGGACATAGGGCTCTATAAATCAGTGGAATTCGCTGGGCCTGTAGTAAGGGAAATGAGTATGGACAGTCGTTTTACTATAGCCAATATGGGTGTGGAAATTGGGGCTAAATTTGCTATTTTCCCTTGTGATGAAAAAACCCTGAAATTTTTAGAAGGAAAAATGCGGCGACCGGCCCGTCCGGTAACAGCGGATGCAGATGCTATCTATGAAAATATATATTCTTTAGATCTAACGGAATTGCCTCCTTACGTCGCCTGCCCTCATGATCCGGGTAATGGCGTACCGGTGATGGAAGTCGAGGCGCGCCGTATTAAAATAGACCAAGCTTTTATCGGGTCCTGTACTAATGGCAGAATGGAGGACTTTCGGATGGCTGCCCGAATTCTAAAAGGGAGGAAGGTACATCCGGAAGTGCGCCTTATTGCCACGCCCGCCTCGCAGTTGATATGGCACCAGTGTTTGCGAGAAGGCATTTGGGAGATATTGGCTGAGGCCGGGGCTCTGGTTACGCACTCTACCTGTGGCGCGTGCTTTGGAGGACATTTGGGACTTTTAGGGGATGGGGAAGTATGTATTTCCGCGACTAATCGCAATTTCCAAGGAAGGCAAGGTAGCCCTAAAGC
>CAZAGD010000031.1:0-3710 GCA_964484485.1 uncultured Syntrophaceae bacterium | reverse complement strand
GTAACCCCTGACCGCCAGCTTCAGCATCTACCGAGGCCGCGATCCACCCTCCTTCGCAGTATTTCTTAAAGGCATCGTGGAAAGCGGCGGGGACTTTTACCTTTCCTTTTTCAAAAGTGCATCCCTCTTTGTCGGAAATGGTATTTAACGGCGCAATAACTTCAGTAGCCAGCTTGGCTGCTTCCTCCAGAACCATATCAAAAGTTTCGCGGGAAAAATCTTTGAACTTATCAAACTCGCCCAGTCGGTCGATGCCCAGTTGTTCATATAACACAAAACGAATATCCCGCATATTGATCGGAAATGTACCATTACTCATGGGGTCCTCCTTAAAAAATTTATTGAACCTCCCTTGGCCTCTTATGGGCGCAATTCTACGGCAAAATTTATTTAATTGTCAAGAAAATTCGATTCCATACTATTCGTAGGCGAAATATAGCTGCTAATACCCGTTTTCATATTTCTTCCCATGGGGCCGGGTGGGCTACTAAGCGCGCTCCTTGATGGGCTTGTTCCGCTTTTTCGGCGAAGAGGCCTAGAATTCCCGGAGCTTTTCTTTGCGGCGGTTTAGTCCAAGCCCGGCGCCTTTTTTCCATTTCTTCTGCCGAAATTTCTACTTGCAACGACCTCTCTCGTAGATTTATGGTAATGATGTCTCCATCGCCCAATAAAGCCAAAGGCCCCCCAATGGCCGCTTCTGGAGAAACCTGACATACGCCCAAGCCGCGCGCAAAACCAGAGAATCGACCGTCGGTGACTACCGCCACTTTGCCTTCCAAGCCCATGCCCACTACTCCGGCTAGAAGGGCATATATATCAGGCATACCGGGAGCACCTCGGGGACCAGCATAGCGAATGATGATCACCTCTCCTTCTTTAATCTGCTTGCTTTCTAAGGCCGCTAAGGCCTCCTCTTGAGAGTTAAAGCACCGCGCTGGCCCGCGGTGATAGGGAATAGTATTATTCAACATGCGGGCTAAAGAACTAAGGGGAGCTAAATTACCCTTGAGTACGGCAATTCCTCCATGAGGAAGCAGCGGTTCTTTTAAAGAAAAAATGGTGCGCCTATTTTTCTTATTATAGGATTCTCCCCGTTTAACCCAATCCTGGATAGTCTTTCCTCCTACTGCTTTGGCCGCCGGATTAAGTAGCGGCTGTAACTCCGTCATTAATGCGGGAATACCTCCTTCTTCATGAAAATCTGGAAGATAATATTGGCCAACGGGCTGAACATTGGCGAGGCAAGGAGTACTTCTACTGAGCTCATCTACTTTTTTAATATTCATGTACTTTTCTAAACCCAACTCTCGGGCTAAAGCGAGAATATGCAGAATGCCATTAGTGGAGCCCCCCAAGGCTAAGCAGACCCGCAACATATTTTCTAAATTCGGCCGCCCCATTATTGATCGAGCAGTCTCACCTTGAAAAACCATTTGCACAATAGTTTCACCAGTAGCTTTGGCCAATCTGAGTCTTTCGGCAGAAACCGCGCGCGCGGTGGCTGCCCCGGGTAAAGTCATGCCTACGGCTTCGGCCAAGCATTGCATAGTATTGGCCGTACCCATAATGGAACAGGCTCCGGGTGAAGGGCAGACTACATCTTCCAGCGCTTCGATGACTTGCAGATCTGCTTTCCCCTCCGGAAGCGCGCCAAATACTAACTCATCTAAATCAGAAAGAGTAACGCTCCGCTCGCCAAATTTCCCTAATTCCATACACCCCCCAGGAAGGATGATACAGGGAAGGTCTAAACGCGCCGCAGCTAACAGGGCCCCAGGCACCACCTTGTCACAGGAAACTATAATTACCAGACCATCGAAGATCTGCTGTTCAATTATTGCTTCTATATCAAAAGCAAAAAGATCGCGCGTGGGCAGATCGTAACGCATAGAGGGTTCTCCTAAACTGGCTGTAGGACACTGAGAGATGGCCGTGAACTCCAGCGGTGTTCCCCCGGCTTTCCAAACGCCATCGCGCACAAGGCGGGCTAATTTATCTAAATGATAGTGACCTGGACACACTTCGCCCCAGGAATTCACAATGGCAATCAAAGGCCGCGATAAATCCTCCGTAGTATAACCCATGGCTTTATAAACTGCGCGCCGGTGGGCTCCAGATGGACCATGATAATATTTCTTAGTACGCCACTCTCTGGAAGCATTCATTTAAACTTTCCTCTCTTCTTTAAAATTTAAATTATTATGCCATGGCCAATACAAATCCTTCAATCTAAATAATTCCTGGCCACCGATGGTTTCATTTTAAATTGCTGGAAATTAATTTTTCCCTCTTTCCCAAAGAGGGGCTAGGGAAGATTAAATAATTTTAAAAATCCTTTTCTTTGGGAGAACAGATATGTTATAAAAAAAATAAATTTATTTGGATGAGGAGAACAATTGAGCTATGCCTGACTTAAGCGTCAAAATTAAAAACGTGACTCTAAAGAACCCCATTATCATTGCTTCCGGAACCCCTACTTATGGCGCCCATATGGTCAAAAAATGTCTCCAGAGCGAAGCCGCCGCTTTTGTCACCAAAACCTTATGCTATACAGAATGGCTGCAAAAGCAACCCCGGCCACGCTGGCATGTGGAATACCCGCAAGCCATTGACGATAGTGGCTATTTTTCTCTTTATTCCACGGAACGTCTTAACCCTACTCCTCCTGAAGAATATGTCCCCAAGATGAAAGAGTATATAAAAGAAGCCCATGATTTTGATGTAAAGGTTATCGCTTCTATAGCCGGCACAGACCAAGAGACCTGGTCCAAACTGACTGATCTGGTGACGGAAAGTGGGGCTGATATGATCGAACTCAATCTACAATGTCCTCATGTGGAAAAAGATCAGCCCACGGGAATGATTGCCGGCCGCAACCCGGAATTATGCCAATCTATTTGTAATCAGGTACGCCAAAGAACACCACTTCCGGTAATTGGCAAGGTGCTGGCCGAAGGGATTGACCCCATATTAGCCGCCCAAAGTATGATTGCCGGCGGAGTGGATGCGGTTGTCCTAACGGGTAGATTCCAAGGACTTTACTTAGATATTGAGACAGAGCGGCCTATTCATTGGGGCGGAATGGGAGGGTATGGCGGATTTTGGCAAGCCCCCATTACCCGCAAGTGGTTAGTCCGGGCGGTGGAGTCCAAATTACCCGTTCCTTTGATTGGCGGAGCCGGCATAGGTTCTTACGAAGATATAATTTCCTATATTCTCTGTGGAGCCACAGCCGTTCAGGTTTGTACGGCGATAATTGTTCATGGCCATAAAATAATTCGCCGCTGGCTCAGACAAATTTCCGGTTGGATGGAAAGCAAGAGGTACAATTCCCTCGCTGATTTCAGAGGAAGATCGGTGGCCAAAATTATTCCGCCCAGCAAAATCCCCGGTGATACTCCTTATCTTTCTAAGATAAATCCAGATTTATGCCAAAAATGCCTGCGCTGCTTGGAAGCCTGTCCTTATGAGGCTATCTTTGTGAAAGAGCATAATTTGCATATTGAGGCGGACAAATGTGATGGGTGTCGTCTTTGCGTAGCTCTCTGCCCAGCAGGAGCAATAGAATTTTTTAAAAAATGATCAAGAGCCTATGGGGGGAATGATTTTGAATAAATTTTTGGAGAGGCCAGGACTCGTTATTCAATAGAATTAGGCCAAAGGAAGGAAAGAAATGTCTGCTGCGGTAGGTTTAGTAAAAGGTAAAAATG
>CAZAGD010000030.1:0-24212 GCA_964484485.1 uncultured Syntrophaceae bacterium | reverse complement strand
ATCTAAAACAATTTAGGTTAGCTGCTTATTAATCGGAGCAATTATATATTTACAGTTATCACCCTTACTCCGTGGTCTGGCTTTATCGAGTTTCCCCAATGAAATTGGGTCGTAATTATACATAAGAAATAAAACCAAATGCGGCAAGGGACAAGCCCTTGCCCTACGTTTGAGATTTTTTTAATTTCTCGTAGGGCAAGCCCTTGGGGCTTGCCGAACCACGCCTTAAGATGTCGTTTATTTTATGCTCCCATTAATAATTTTATGCCCTTCATTGCTTAATATTTTTAACGTCTCCTCTAGTTGTTCCTCCCGCACTAAGAAATAATCTGTCTCATAGGTAGAGACAGCCAAAATGCTTATACCATTTTTAGCCAGCGGCTGGGTAATAGAATTTAAAATGCCCACCGCGGAAAAATCTAAAGGGCCTTCAATCTTTAAACAGCGCCAATTAGTATTTTTAGTTACTCCATGGGGCACGCATTTTTCCAGACAAACTATAGAGAGCTCTTCAAAAGTTCGGGTTACAGAGAAAAAGGGGCTGCTTAAAGCCCAAGCTGGTATCGGTTCTTCTTGAGTTAGCCGGCAAATGGCGAAACTTTCCGGTAAGACATAAATCCACATTCTGATCCCTTTTAACTCACTAAATTTACTAAACCCAAAATAAATATAAAGGAATTTCCCCAAAAAAATCTATAAAAAAATGAGAGAGACCTAAGGCACCACTGAAGGGTAGAGATTTTTATTTTTTGGCGAGAAGGAAAAGTGAAAACTTTCTCTTGTTCATCTGATGAAGTTTTGCTCCCTTTAAATAAGGCCTTGGGCAAAGGACTATTGTGGTAGGGCAAGGGTTTATCCCTTGCCGTAAAAAGGCCTACCCTGCAAATGATATTATTCTTTCAATTACCGTTCATTAATGTACTGGGGAGAGGGTGAAAATGGATGATTTACGACGGGCTGGCATTCCGATTAAATGAGTCAAGAAAATGTCCTTGACAAATTTTTTAAAATAACTAAATTATCAAACTGTAATTTCCCTTCTATGACCGGTCATCCTAAAAATTATTTAGGCGCTCTTAAGTGAAATCTAAAAAGAAAGGAGGTGAAAGGTTAAATCAGGGGGCTGGTAGCTAAAGGGTAACTTAATCTTACCCCTTAATTATTAAAGAAAGGAGGAAGGATTTATGGGTGCAGAAGGAATTACCCGCAGAAAGTTTATAGAAGATGTAGCTAAATATTGCGGGGCCGGAGTGGCGGCTTTAGGACTCCTTGGCCCAAAGTTGGCTCATGGGGTCGATGATCTTGATACCCCAGCCCACGAAGGTGTTTGGAGAATGCGCGATACTCAGCTAAAGCAATATGGCGAATTTATAAGGAATGCCCCCCTACCTAAAGACTATTTTGAAAAAAAGCCAGAAAATTTAATTGATGATGGCCGCCCTGTAAATTGGTCTCATCTTCACCCCAATTGGTATGCGGAAGGGAAAAAGTCCTTAGTTGGAATTATTATGGCTACTCCCTTAGATAAAGATTTAAAAGGCGATATTAAAAAAGTTATAAAACTTATTGGGGGCTTTGAAAAATCTCTCAAAAAGACTGACAAAATTCTTATTAAACCAAATATGAACACTGGCGACCCTTGGCCCCAGGGAGGAACTGATCCTGAGTTTTTAAGGGCTCTCATTATAGTTCTTAAAGACGAAGGATATACCAATTTAACGGTGGCCGATACTTGCGGTCCCTGGGGACCTACCGAACGGGTAATTAAAAAAGTTGGCTATGATGTTGTTTGCCGCGAAACCAATACCCCTTTGAAAACCTGGGAAGGCGAAAAATGGATGAACATTAGAAACGCTAATGCGGAATTCTTAGGCAAGCTGGGGGGAGGAGATGGTACCGTAGCTTATCCGGCCGATTTAAGAAATTACGATAAGGTCATCTATACTCCGGTCATGAAAACACATTTCTTAGGTGGCATCACCATGAGCCTAAAACTTTCTGTAGGCATTCTGCACCGCGCGGACCGCGGCGCCTACCTCCATGGTTTCAATCACATCTTCGTAGCAGAGCAGTCAGCTGAGATCAACCTCCCCTTTCGCCCGGATTTAATAATTATGGATGGCAGAAGATCGCTAATTAGTGGCGGTCCTTCTCATGGCGAGCAGGTTAAACCAGGTATGATTCTCGCCTCTGGTGATCAAGTGGCTAATGACGTTACGGGCATCAGAATTCTACAAGAGTGGTATCCTAATATGGCCCAGAATAAGATAGGCATGTATGCTTGGTACCAAAAGCAGATTCTCCAAGCCGTAAAATTGGGTATTGGCTACGCCCGCAAAGAAGAAGATATTAAACTCGTCCTTGCTTAAGTCATTCCGGCAAATAACTTTTCCCTTTCCCGCCTTAGAAGGCGGGAAAGGCTTTGCTGCTGATCAATGAAGGAATCGAGTTAGGAGGAATAAATTAAATGAGAAAAGTTTTAATCTTTTTTTTTCTTTAGTTTTTCTGAATGCTCTAAATTTGGTCGCTGAATCTACAGCTATTAAGATTTTTGACTTCCGCGTGCATGCCTTATATCGAGCAACCAAACTTACTTGGAAAGTAAAAGGTGATTTTATAAATCCTATAACCCTCCAGATAATGCGGGCTGATGCTTTTGCCGAAGGCCCCTATAAAGAAGTGGCAGTTATCACTTTAACTCCAGGCAAAGACAGTTATGAATACGTAGATAAGAGCTTGGGAGCTGAGTCAACTTATCATTACAAATTAGTGCTTAAGGAAACTGGGGAATCTTTCGGTCCCCTATCTACCAGACCTTATTTCTCACCTCCAGCTACTTAGTTCCCTTTTCTATCTCTAATTAGCTCAAGTTACTGAGGAAGGAATGGAAGCCCAAAGCAAAAAAGATTTATCTTTTAAAATCGAACCATCCGATCCTGCCGACGCTGAAAGAAGAACTGTCTTGAAGGGCCTTACTTTAGGCACTTTTGGTTTAGCCAGTTTATTCACTATAGGAAACCTCTTAGAAGTCTTTACTTTCCCTAACGGGGAAAAAGTTGCTTTGGCTAAAGTAGTTATTATGGCCGATAAATCCCTCTGTGCCGGTTGCCGGATTTGCGAAATGGCTTGCGCCAATTTTAATAGCCCTGGCCGCAATTCTCCTGCTTTAGCCCGGCTTACGATTACAAAAAATTATTTAAAGGGCGATTATGAACCTAAGCTCTGCTACCAATGCGCTGATCCACCTTGTCTACGCTCCTGCCCGGTGACCGCTCTTCAGGTTGAAATTAAGCAAGGTACTTATGCCCGCATTATTGACGAAAGAGTTTGTATAGGTTGTCAGAGATGTGTTCAAGCCTGTGCCAATCATTTTCGCCCGGCGCGGCTAAAGTTCGACCCCCATAGGTATAGAACTATTAAATGCCACCTTTGCTGGGGAGATCCGCAGTGTGTCAAATTTTGTCCTTTAGGGGTGCTCCGCTTGGTCAAGTCTGAACAAGGCTTGATCGTGGGTTATCCCGCAATGAAAGATGATTAAGATGAAAAATCCAGGCGGTTGGGTTGGAAAAATTTTAAGAGTTGATTTAACCTCGGGCAAGATTACCAGCCAATCAACTTTTGATTATGTGCCCAAATTTCTGGGCGGGCGCGGCTTGGGAGCCAAAATTTGCTGGGACGAAGTTCCGCCCGAAGTAAGGGCTTTAGATCCTCAGAATAAAATCATTTTTGCCACTGGTCCCCTGCAAGGAACTCTGGCCCCCACTTCAGGCCGATTCATGGTGTTAGGCAAAGCCCCCCAAACTGGTCCGATAGAATCTTTTACTCGCTCCGGTATTGGCGGACATTTTGCTCCCGAATTAAAATGGGCCGGATTCGATGCGGTGGTAATTGAAGGAAAAGCCCTCCGCCCTGTCTACCTCTGGATAAATGACCAAAAAGTAGAAATTTTAGATGCCACTCGCCTCTGGGGGTTGAATACCTACCAGACTCAAGAACTGCTCTGGAAAATACATGGCTCTAAGACCAGAATACTGGTTATAGGCCAAGCTGGAGAAAACAGAAGCCGCATTGCTTGTATTCTTACGGACACGGGTGATGCTTCAGGCCAGGGAGGTTTTGGCGGCGTAATGGGGGCGAAAAATCTTAAGGCTATCGCCGTGCAAGGCAGCGGTTATGTACCCGTCGCTCGCCCTCAAGACTTAGCCAAAACTACGCAGCACATTTACCAACTCTTTACCCGTCGCCCAGCTCATAGCGATCCTTACCAGCCTGAAGAAAAAGGGTTTAAATATAATATCTGGGGCGGAGGCTACGGACGTGGTAGTTTATCGCTTCTTCCCGGTGAACTCCTCGACCTTTGTCGGGATCCTTCTTCAGGATATTCGCAAACTCCGGATAGCTGTTTTGCTTGTCCCGTAGCCTGTCGCTCGCGTGTAAAAGGGCCCGATATAACTCCCGGAGTCGCTTTTTGTGCCCAATCTTACATGTATTTGGAATCAATCGTTCATGAACCCGAAAAAGGATACAGTAAAGTAACTTGGCAGGCGGCCAAGCTGGCTGACCTGTTAGGGATAAATGCTTACGAAATTATGGCCATCGTCCCTTGGCTGGCCGATTGTTATCGAGAAAAATTGATTACCGAAGAAGAAACAGGTTTACCTCTTAAAGAAATTGGTTCCTGGAAATTTATTTCTAAACTTTTACATATGATTGCTCATCGAGAAGGGTTTGGCGATCTCTTAGCTGAAGGCGGCCAAAGAGCAGCAGCTAAGCTGGGAGGAAAGGCCGAAAAGCTGGCCCAAATGTATTATCCACGATCGGGAAATTTTGGAGGATACAGAGAACATTGGGTTTATCTGGGGGGTTTCCCTACCGGTTATGCTGTGCCGGCTTTAGCCCTGATGTGGGCCTTAGATAATCGTGACGCCCTGGTCTCCCATAGTTATATCGCTATGCTCTGGGGAGCTGCTTTTACAGTTGGCCAAGACGCCCTAACTGCGGATCCAGCGAAAATTTTTCCCCTGCTTAAAGCCGCCATGAAAGAAGCTTATGGCTCGGCTGAAGCTGCCGAATTTTTTCGCCCTGATGGGAAAAGCCTAAACTGGGAATGGGCGGCGCGAGTGGTGAAACGCTATCATGAGCATTCCATACTAAAAGATTGTTATATCCTTTGTGATATTCTTTTCCCCTATCTTTTTAATGCCAATACTCCTGACCATGTGGGCGATGTATCTTTAGAGTCCCGTCTTTATTCGGCCGTTACCGGTTTAGAGATGGATGTGGCGGAGTCGTATAACATAGGAAGTATGATCTGCACCTTAGAAAGAGCGTTGGCCGCCCGCGATGGCCGCACTCGCCAAGATGATCTTCTGCACGATTTATATTTTGAAAAAGAAGATGCCGGAGGACGGAAATATAACCGCGCAGACTTGGAGAAGGCTAAGACCGAATATTACCAACTCATGGGCTGGGATTTGACTAAAGGTATTCCTACTAAAGCTACCCTCCAGCATTGGCGGCTTCCCGAAGTAGCTGAAGGATTGCAAAAATATGGCCGACTATAATTTTTATCGGCTTGATGAATCTTTTTTTTATTTTTTTATCTTGGTAGCTTTATTATTTTGCGGAATTCACGCTGGCCGCCGGGCCTTCCGCCAGCCCAAACCAAGTGAACCACTTGCCGAGCCACTTAGTGGTGGAGAAGAATTCCTTCGGCGACATAATCTTATGCAACGAATTTGCCACTGGGCTAATGCAGCCGCCATCATAATTTTATTTATCTCGGGTTGGATGATCTACCAGCCTGCCGATTTATTTTCTTCTTCTCCCCCTCCAGCTTATTGGTTTCGGTGGCATCAATGGGGAACGGCTATTTTGTTAATCACCTTGACCTTCCATTCTATTTACGAAAGCTTTATCGTTCGCGCCTCAAACCCTATGGCCATCAATCAAAAAGAAGTGCGCCGCATGATACAAATGGTTAAAAATTTTTTGGGCTTTTCGCCATTTTACCCCCGCAGTGGCAAGTACCATCCGGCCCAAATCTTTTTCCATTGGGTTGTAGCTGGTAATATCTTCCTTCTTATTTTAACGGGAATGGTTATCTGGAAACCAATGCGCGAGCTTCTTCCCCTTGCTCTTCTGGGCTTAGGCTGGAAATTCATATTCTACAGCCGTATCCTGCACATTTTCTTTTCCGCTTCTTTGCTCAGTTTCTTAATCGGGCATATTTATTTTGCCTTATTTATCAAAAAAAACTGGCCCGAAGCCAAGTCCATTATTACCGGCAAGATTAGACTCCGGGATTATCTTGAGGGGCACACTCTTTAATAATGCACGGCACCAACGGTCAGCCCGCCGCAGATGAAGATGGCTTGGCCGGTGATGAAAGATGCCTCATCAGAAGCCAGGAAAGAAATTAAATTAGCCACATCTTTAGGTTCCCCCATTCTCTGTAAAGGGATGCTTCTGATAATGGCTTGGGTACGGGGACTATCCGGAGGATTACTGGCTTGGAATAATTCTGTGGCAATAGGACCTGGACCTACATAATTGACATTTATATTATAGGGGGCAAGTTCCAAAGCCCAAGTCCGCGTCATCCCAATGAGCCCGGCTTTCGTTGCGCTATAAACTGTCCTCTCTTCCTTACCCAAGCTGGCGCGTGAACCTATATTAATGATTTTTCCATAACGATTTCTTTTCATCACGGGCAAAACAGCTCGGGTGCAAAAGAAAGTACCTTTTAAATTTACGCTGATTACCTTATCCCAATCATCATCTTGCACATCCTCTAATAAGGCTGGAAAAACAACTCCGGCATTATTAACCAAGATATCTATCCTTCCAAATTCAGCAACTATGGTAGCAAAAGCGTTCTCCACTTGGGGTCGTAAACTAATATCCACCGGCAGACCCAGGGCTTTTCCTCCTTGCGCCTTTATTTCCTGAACCGTCTTTTCTAAGTCTGGAAGAAGAAGATCAAATAATGCTACGGCGGCCCCTTCCTGCACCATCTTCCAAGCCGTGGCCTTACCAATTCCTCTTGCCCCGCCTGTAATAACTGCCACACGGTCAGTTAACCTTCCTTCTTTCACGATCTCCTCCTTTAGCTTTATTTGTGCCCCATTTTCCGCAATTTGGGATCGAACAAATCCCGTAACCCATCGCCCAGAAGATTAAAACCTAACACCGCCAGAGCAATAGCCAAACCAGGGCAGATGGCTAACCAAGGATAAATCTCCATGAAGGTCTGCGCTTCGCTGAGCATTCTTCCCCAGCTTGCTTGCGGCGGTTGGGTACCTAAACCCAAGTAACTTAAGGCCGCCTCAGCTAAGATAGCAATGGCGATCTGTACTGTCGTCTGGACGATCAAGGGGGAAAGAATATTGGGCAAAATCGTATGCCAAATTATGGCTAAATTACTCTGCCCCACAGCTCGTGCTGAGGTAACGAAATCTCTCTCCCAGACAGAGAGAGAAACTCCTCGTGTTAAACGGGCAAAAATAGGGATGTTAAAAAGGCCTATGGCGATCATGCTATTTACAATTCCGGGCCCAAACATGGAAGTGAACAGGATAGCACTCAAAACTGCGGGAAAGCCATAAAGGGCATCTACCAAGCGCATAATCCCTTCATCTTTCCATCCCTTCCAATAGGCGGCTAAAGAACCTAATAAAACTCCCAAAGTCAGGCCAATACCCACGGCTATGGCGCCTACGATTAAAGAATTCCACGCACCTTCCATCAAGCGGCTCAAAATATCTCGCCCATATTGATCTGTGCCTAAAAGATGAATTCCACCTGGAGGCTGAAAGCGCTGGGTCAGATTCATGCGGTTAGGGTCATGAGGCGTATAAACCAGACTGAGCATAGCGACAAAGATGATGAGGCAGACGATTATTCCGCCTAAAAACAAATTTAAATTAACCTTCCCTAAACGCAAGGCTAACTATTCTCCTTTTCCCGCAAACGAATGCGCGGGTCTACCAAACCATAAACTATGTCTACCAGGAAATTTATAATGACGATGCCGAAAGCGATTAAAATCCCCACTCCCTGCACTACCGGCAGATCGCGCTGGTTTATGGCTAAAAATATTAACCTCCCTAAACCGGGCAAGTGAAAAACATTTTCGATGACTATGGCTCCCGCCAAAAGTTCACCCATCTGTAAACCAGCGAGCGTGATCACGGGGATGAGGGCATTTCTTAAAGCATGTTTATAGATAACTATATTCTCGGAAAGACCTTTAGAACGGGCGGTGCGAATATAATCCTCGCCTAAAGCCTCTAAGAGGCAAGAGCGCGTCATCCTAGCTAAAACAGCAGCCCTGATTAAACCTAAAGAAACGGCGGGTAGAAGTAAGGATTTAAATGCCATCCAGGGTGTTTCCACCCAGGAGGCAAATCCACCTGCGGAAAACCATTGCAGTTTTACGGCGAAAAGGAGAATGAGCAAAATTCCCGCCCAAAAAGCCGGTATAGCCAAACCTAATTGGGAAAAGACCATGACTCCATAATCTCCGGGGCGATTTCTATGGACAGCGGCATAAATGCCTAAGGGCAAAGCAAAGAAAATAGCCAGAAACATAGACATAATGGCCAAGGGGATGGTTACTTCTAGGCGGGAAATAATCAGAGCACGCACAGGTAAATCATAGGTGAGGGAATAGCCGAAATCTCCTCTGAGCAAAGCCCAGAGCCACTGCCCATACTGCACGATTAAGGGCTGATCCAATCCTAATTTCTGGCGCAATTGTTGCAAGTTTTCCGGGCTTGCTTCAATTCCTAAAATTATTTGAGCTGGGTCTCCGGGAATTACTTTTAGAACGAGGAAGATAATTCCTGAGACTAAAAAGAGAGTAGCAACCAGAATGAGAAATCTTTTCGCCAGAAAGGTCAGCATATCATTTAAAATGCTTTGAATTCAATTATAATGATAGCTTATTTTGGGAAAAACCGCAAAAGGAGCGAATATTAACCGCGGCAAACTGTATCATAAATAATAAATAGCTAACTTTGGGTGAAGGGGTCTAGAGGCAGGCCAGAGGCAGGCATTCATTCAGAATCTTGAGGCAGTAGACCTTCCATGGGTGCGGGCGGATTTAGAAGCTTAATCATCTTATCCGGTTTAACTATCCGCCCCCCTTTGCGGAAAATCGTTGGTCATTTTTGAACATCTTCTTTTCCCGCCGATGCTTCTTCATTCATGCCTGCCTCTGGCCTGCCTCTGGCCTGCCTCCGGCCTGCCTCCGGACCTTTCACCCCATGATGACCCAGTCTCGCGGAGGGAGATGAAGAGTACAGGAAAATAAAGAAGGGATGAGCATCTATCTTTGGATATAAACCTCCGTAGCATCAGCAGCTATAGTGGGATAATCTTTCCACCAGTTCATTACTTCTTTCTTCATGGCGGGCAGGGCTGGATAAACAAAGAGATACACGCACACAAAATCATCGGCCAACATGCGCTGGGCTGTAGCGTAAATTTTGCGGCGATTTTCCTCGTTCATCTCGCTTTCTGCCTGGCGAATAAGCTGCTGAAATTGGGGATTGTTATAACGGAAATAGTATTCCGGTCGGGCATAAATATCTATGTCAAAAGGTTCGGCGTGCCCTATTACCGTCAAATCATAGTCAGCATTTTTAAAAACGCGATCAATCCACTGTCCCCATTGGATAACTTCTATTTTGACTTTGATGCCTACGCGGGCCAACTGGTCGGCGATTATTTCCCCCGAGCGGCGTGCATAGGCGTAGGGCTCGGGAAGCCGCAGGACGGCTTCAAAACCATGCGGGTAACCGGCTTCCGTCAGCAACCGTTTAGCTTTCTCAGGGTCATAGGGATACAAGCCAGCCAGATCAACATAATAAGGGTTGGTTGGATCCATATGACTGCCAATGGGAATACCATAGCCGGCCACCGCACCTTTGATTACTGCTTGCCGATCTATAGCCAGAGTGATGGCCTGCCGCACTTTCTGGTCATGGAATGGTTTTCGGGAATGATTCATGGCCAAAATCACATCAGTTGTCGTGCTTCCTTTGAGGACTTTAAAGCGTGGATCTTTTTCTAAAGTAGGCACATTTTCCGGAGCCAAATCATAAGCAATAACTTCAATGTCCCCAGCTCGTAACGCAGCCAATTGCGCACTCGGATCCGGAATAAATTTAAAGATCACTTTGTCCAAATAAGGAAGGCCCGGCAGATAATAATCGCTATTTTTCACCATGGTCACACTCTCTCCCCTTTTCCAGCTCATAAATTTAAAAGGGCCGGTCCCCACCGGATTACTTTTCAAATTTGCGCTGGCCTGGCGATGCGTGATGATGGCGTCCCCCCGGGCCAAATTGAAGAGAAAATTAGCGTCATACTTTTTCAATTTGAACTTTACGGTTAACGAATCTAATACTTCGATGGCCGCGATTCCTTCATAAAGTTTGCGTTGGACAGCGGCCGTGCGCGGGTCCAAAAGCCTTTCTAAACTGTACTTAACATCTTCGGCTGTGCATGGTTGGCCATCATGAAATTTGATTTGCGGGTGCAGATGAAATACAAATTCTTTTCCATCTTTAGAAATTTGATAACTCTTGGCCAAGGCCGGCACGATTCGGCCCTGCCGGTCTATTTTAACTAATCCTTCTAAAATATTATAATGGACGACCCGTTTAATAGTCGCGGAAGGATTAGTGGTGGGATCTAATCCCGGTGGTTCAGCAGAAAGGGCTATGCGCAGAGTGCCACCCGGAGTTGGCTTCTCTGCCCAGGCAGCTGACCAGCATAGGCCTAGGATAAAAAGTATTCCCATAATTAAGCAAGTACTCCCCGCTTTTTTAAAATTATTTTTCATGCTTTTCCAACCCTCCATAAAGATTATTTTTTATCTGGCAATCTAATCATATTTAATGGCTACCAAAAAAAGTCCTTGAGGGGGAGCAGTTCTGCCTGCTCGGCGCCGATCTTTGGCTTCTAAAATCTTTTGGAAATCCGCCACGGAAATCTTTCCCCTGCCCACATCCACCAATGTCCCCACAATATTCCTGACCATATGTTTCAAAAAACCATCAGCTTCGATAAAAAAATCCAAGAAAACTTCCTCACGCACTATCCATTGCGCCCGTAAAATTTCCCTCACCGGGTGGGTAGGCTCGTCATCGGCCGCTTGGAATGAAGAAAAATCCTTTCGGCCTACTAAGCAATCGGCCGCCTTCTGCATAGCGGGCACATCTAAAGGGAAAGGAACATGCCAGGAGAAATGGCGATGGATAGCGGAAGGAACTTTTTGGTTGAGAATGATATATTGGTAGATTTTACTGCGGGCGCTAAACTGGGGATGAAAATTTTCGGCAACTTCTTCCACCGATTTAATCACGATATCCGGGGGCAAAAGACTATTAAGTCCCCGGTAAAAACCTTCTAAAGGGATCAGGGAATTTGTTTGGAAACACGCCACCTGTCCCCAAGCATGCACGCCGGCATCCGTTCTTCCTGCGCCCAAGAGCGTCACTTGTTCCCCGGTCATCTGGGAAATTTTTTTAGAAATTTCTTCTTGAATAGTGCGCACATGCGGTTGTATTTGCCAGCCATGGTAATTCGTACCCTCATACTCTATAACTAGCTTAATCTGGCGCATAAAAAATTTTAGATGCGCTCGACGATCATGGCCGCGCCCATACCTCCACCTACGCAGAGGGTGGCTAACCCGAACCTCACCTTTCTGCGTCTCATCTCATAAATTAAAGTAATTAAAATTCTGGCCCCGCTAGCCCCAATGGGATGGCCCAGAGCGATCGCTCCTCCGTTGACATTTACCTTCTCTAGATCCCAACCCATAACTCTATTTACATAAACGGCCTGGGCGGCAAAAGCTTCATTCGCCTCTATCAAATCTAAATCCTTTACGCTAAGGCCTGCTTTGGCCAGAGCTTTTTGACTTGCCGGAATTGGGCCGGTACCCATTATCTCCGGAGCTACACCAGTCGTGGCATAGGCGACAATACGGACTAATGGATTTAGGCCCAAAGAATTAGCTTTTTCCATAGACATAACTACTAAAGCTGCTCCGCCATCATTGATCCCCGAAGCATTTCCCGCGGTCACGGTGCCATCTTTCTTAAAAACTGGCTTCAAGGCTGCTAAGGCTTCCAAGGTGGTGTTAGGCCGCGGATGTTCATCGGTATCGAAAATTAGGGGCGTTCCCTTTTTCTGGGGCACATTAACCGGAACAATCTCTTCCCGAAACCGTCCTTCTTTTATAGCCCGGGCTGCTTTTTGCTGACTGGCTAAAGCAAAGCTATCTTGCTCTGGCCGGGAAACGTTAAACCGCGCGGCCACGTTCTCGGCCGTCACCCCCATATGATAACGGTTGAAGATATCTAACAATCCATCATAAATCATCCCATCGACCAAAACACCATCATTCATGCGGTAACCCCAGCGCGCTCCGGGCACGTAAAAAGGCGCTTGGCTCATAGACTCAATCCCTCCCGCCACAATTATGTCCGCGTCTCCTGCTTTAATCGCTTGGGCCGCCATCATGACGGATTTTAACCCCGAAGCGCAGACTTTATTTATGGTTGTGGCTGGGACCTCTTGAGGAATGCCGGCGTGAATAAGGACTTGCCGCGCCGGATTCTGCCCTTGACCAGCCATCAGCACATTGCCCAAAATTACTTCCTCTACTTGTTCTGGTTTAAGACCACCTCTTTTTAGAGCTTCTGTTACAGCTATTTTCCCCAATTCCACGGCAGGTATATCGCGCAAGGTGCCCCCAAAAGTACCCACGGGAGTGCGGGCTGCCGCTGCTATAACAACTTCTCTCATTTTCTTCATCCTCCTTTTTATTTTAAGAACTGCACCCGCCTATATAAATATCACTTAATAATTAATCTATCCCCTTTTTTCCCCTTATAGGGAAAAAGCTAAAGGTGTTTACCTGAGCGGAAACTAATTCTTGATTTGTTTCTTGTCTAACGAAGAGAACAAGTCGATGTTTTCGGCTGCAGGGCTAAATATCCTCATCCTTTTTCAGAAATCTTGGCCAGTTTTTTAGCCAATTTTTTCTTTTGTTCTATGTTCCCGGAGCGCATGTACATTACTTTCTGCGCTTGTGGTGAACCAGCTCCATGCATAGATTCAGCTAAAGCAGTGCCGCCGGTCATATTTTCTATAAGTCTAAGAAGCCGCAGGCGATCTGCCGTAGATATATTATGCACACCCTTTAAATATTTTTCTACATATTTGCCCACTTCTGGATTTTTTAGATCATCTTCAAAAGGCATGGTAGCAATAATCCCTCCGGCTAAATCGTGAGCTAACCTAGCCACTTCGTAGACATTCTTGGTTACATTATATTTAGTGGTATTGGCTAATAAAGTATCCGGTTCCCAATTCCCTGCCTTCATCCTGTGTCCCAAGGCCGAGCAAGCTACACTGCCCGCATAAATAGTTTCGGCCAGATGGGTCATTTCGGCTAATTTGTCGCGCACATGAGAGGCTTGGCTAGTCCCCATGTATTCGGCAGCTAAGGCACTGGCGCCTACTAAAACATCGGCTAAACCTCCTTTGCAGCCGCCATAATTCTGCCGATGGAGGGAGGCAAACCTCTCTACCAAAATGCCGGCAAAATCATATTCTCCACACATAAAAACTCTTTCCCAAGGAACGAAGACATCATCTAAGATCACCAAAGCCTCTCCGCCGACGAGACCAAATTCCGGGTTACCAATATCCATTCCTCCTTCGAATTTGCGCTCCTCATTAGTTTGGCGGCCAAAGATCATGGTTATTCCGGGAGCATTTACAGGCACCGCACAAGAAACAGCGTAATCTCTATCTTCCGGCCGCAAGGCCTGCGTGGGCATGATGAGCATCTCATGAGAATTTACGGCTCCCGTCTGATGCGCTTTGGCCCCGCGGATGATGATGCCTTCTTCTGTTTTCTTTACTATGTGCGTGAAAAGATCCGGATCAGCCTGCTGGCTTGGGCTTTTGGAGCGGTCACCTTTAGGATCGGTCATGGAACCCACCACCATATAATTATTCTCTTGAATATAAATAACGAATTTTTTTAAGCGCTCATGATAAGGCGTACCGTATTTTTCATCAATCTCGTAGGTAGTGCTGTAGAGAGCATTCAGGGCGTCAAACCCCACACAACGCTGGTAGCAACTGCCGGTCTCGTGAGAAATAAGGCGCAGCATCTGGACTTTTTTAATTAAATCCTCTCGACTTTGATGAATATGGGTGAAGCGATTAATCTTCTTCCCCGTAAGATGGGACGTGGCGGTCATTAAATCTTCATATTCAGGCCGGAGAGCCAATTCGTATGTTTTGGCCGCCGCATTAATGTGCGGGATAAAAGCCGGATGGACGGTAATGTCGGGCACTCTCTGCCCTTTGTAATAAACAACATGGTTCAACTTTTTTAAACTTTCCATATAATCTTCTTTTGTTTTAATCATTATCTACCTCTTCCTTTCTTTATTTCTTTAACCAATATCCCATTACCCCATTATTCCAACATTCCATTATTCCATCATTCCTTTTTTATTATCTTCCTTTGAGAATATTATTGGCTATGACTAACCTCATAATCTCGGAGGTTCCTTCGTAAATTTCCGTGATGCGAGCATCGCGAAAATGCCGCTCCACGTTATATTCTTGAATATAGCCATAGCCGCCGTGAACCTGTAAAGCTTTAGTGGCAATGCGGTTGGCCGTTTCCGAAGCAAAAAGCTTGGCCATCGCCGCTTCTTTTTCATAGCGTTGTTTGTGATCTTTTAGAAAAGCGGCCCTTAAAGTTAAAAGCCGCGCTGCTTCCAGCTCGGTGGCCATGTCGGCGATCATCCATTGAATGGCCTGAAATTTGGATATGGGGTTGCCAAATTGAGTGCGCGTCTTAGAGTAAGCGATGGCTGCTTCCAAGGCCGCTTTGGCAATACCATTGGCTTGAGCGGCAATGCCAATCCGTCCGCCATCTAAAGTGTTCATAGCTACATAAAAACCTTGGCCAACTTCGCCCAAAAGATTTTCCTTGGGAACATGGCAGTCTTCTAATATTAATTCAGCCGTCCCTGAGGCTTTAATTCCCAACTTCTTTTCCACTACGCCCACGGAGAATCCAGGGCTCTTGCAGTCTACAATGAAAGAACTAATCCCTTTATATCCTTTACTGCGGTCGGTCATGGCCATAAGGACACAATAATCCGCCACATTGCCGTTGGTGATAAAATTCTTCTTACCATTAATAACCCAAACATCACCCTGCAGAACAGCTGTGGTTTTTTGGGCCGCCGCGTCTGATCCAGCTTCAGGTTCGGTCAAACCAAAACATCCCAATTTCTTTCCGGAGGCCAAGGGAGTTAAGAACTTTTTCTTTTGCTCTTCCGTTCCAAAATTATATATGGGATCGCAAACTAAGGAGTTATTCACGGACATAATTACTCCTACGCTGGCACATCCCCAAGATATTTCTTCCAAAGCCAATACATAAGAGACGACATCTGCTCCGCCGCCCCCATAGGTATCGGGAATGGCCATGCCCATTAAATTTAATTCGGCCATCTTTTGAATTATCTCTGCGGGATGTCTCTCCGTCTTATCCAATTCAGGAGCTTTAGGTTTTATTTCTTTTTCTGCAAAATCATGGGCCATCTCTTGAATCATTTTTTGTTCTTCTGTTAATTCAAAATCCATCTCCTAACTCCTTTCTTCCATTTGGGCACCTGCAAAAAAATTCTCATAAAAACAAAGGTATTTTATCATCCTATCCGAAAAAGTCAAAGGCCTTTTGGACCGACCGTTGATCACTTTGGAAATTCGTACCTATTTCAGGCAAAAGGGAGAAAAGCTCATTAAAATGAGGCACTAGTTCTTTCAAAGGAACGGACGGGGAATAAAAATTTCTATTTAAAAATAGGGAGTATTATTCGGGTTTTTTATTTTCAAGACAAGTTTATCCTTGCCGGGCCCGGTGGATAAAGGGTGCATGAGAAGGAGATAAGTAATTCCCAGCCGATTTTAATTTCGCCTCTCTCCCTCCCACCTGTCTCCTGCTGGAGAGAAATATTAAAACTGATCGACGGTCAGCATTTTAGAAGGATGGAAAAAGGAAGATCAGAGAATAAAAAGAAGAAGTCGGGCAAGGTTTTATCCCTTGCCTGAATGGGCAACCCCCAAGGGGTTACCCTACATATTCTCATCATCCCTTAGAGTCACTAAAACAAAAATGATTATCGGTGAGCATTTGGCAAATAGGCCCGATATAATTTTTTAAGGAATATCTGAAAGCCACAACCAAGCAGGAGCAACTAGGATTCGCTGACTGTCATTGGTTATGATGCGGTAGCCTCCTGCCTGATTGATAAGTTGAATAGCGGGTATCTTTAACGCTGCTTGATAACGTAAGAGAGCAGGTGAGGGCCGGGTTTCTGACAGCTTTGTCTCTATCAAGAGCAGTGGTTGGTTTTCTTGGGCCAGCAGAAAATCTATTTCCTGCTGATCCTTATTCTTAATAAAATGGAGGGAGAATTTTCCCCAGCCTAGGTCATTCCAGATCGTCACTGCGCGATAAAGCTCCAAAGCTACCATGTTTTCAAATCTCGCCGCGGGGTCCTGGATGCGAGGTATATCCCAAAGGTAAATCTTGCGCTCTTTTTGGATCGCTCTGGCAATTTTGCGAGTCTAGGGCGATAAGCTGAAGATCAGAAAAAATCTTTCAAAAGTGGAGAGCCAATTTCGAATCGTGTTATAAGCTAATTTTAGGGTGTTCGATAAAGAGGTAATGGATATGGGACTACCCACTCTCGACGGCAGAGGGTGGTAAAGAGTTTCCAAATCATTGGTAAATATCCAACCGCCCGCTTCCCGTAACCAGAATTTTAAACTCTTTAAAAAAACGATCGTAAACCCCTTTCAAGTAATTTTTCCAATCTCTATACTTATGAATTTCATCGAAGACGATGAGCGGCACTGACCCATTCCGGCGCTCGATCTCTTGGAAAA
This sequence comes from uncultured Syntrophaceae bacterium, assembly GCA_964484485.1. GTDB lineage: Bacteria > Desulfobacterota > SM23-61 > SM23-61 > SM23-61 > CAZAGD01. Next base: position 7,205 of record CAZAGD010000030.1, on the reverse strand, counting down.
AGAAAGGATTTTCAATTAAACGTATTCGGTCCCCGGGAATATCCCAGTTTACATAGATATGATTGGCAAATTCTTGGCCAATCATTTGGGCCAATGTCGTTTTACCACTCTGCCGAGGCCCGGCTAAAGAAACCATGGCCTTTTCAGCAGCAATTTCCTTCCACACCTGCATATATAAGGGGCATGCTTTCATAATTTTGAAAAATAGTCAGGATGGCCTTAATGGCTTGGACACTTACTAGATTTTTTCTTTAACACTAAATTGTCGTAGTTTAAGGGAGAAAATAAAAATAATAGCCCCATTTTTTCTGGGCTTCCGCAGAGAATAAAGAGGGTTGCGGAATAGCCTTAGCCAATAGAGGCAGGATGAGGAATTGCGTTAAGTTAGAAATGAGATCTCTGAAGAATCGACTTTTTGGTCACTCCCGCGAAAGCGGGAGTCCAGAAATGCTTTGAAAATACTGAATTCCTGCCTTCGCAGGAAAGACAGAATTGCCTCCTGAGGGACTTTTGCAAAGGTCTCGAAAATTAACCTTGACAAATAACAATAGGGGAAGTTAATTTAATTTTGAGCTAATAATATTAAATTCGGGGGTGACAAATGGGTAGGAGAGAGATAGCAATCACTGTTATTGTTTTATTTATAGGCGGGCTAATTTTTTTTACCCCCCATATAATCACCGCAGCGCCCAAAGAAACTTTTCCGGCCTTTTCTAAAGGAGAAAAAGTTTATCCTTTTATTACCACGCAAGAAATTCCTTCCTGGGGAGAAATTGTGGGCAGCCAGGAGGGATCGGTCAATTTGACTTTAGGCGATATAGTCTACCTAAAGTTGGAGCCGCAAAAAAACGTCAAGCCAGGTGATCACTTTTTTATCGGGCGTTATTTGGACGTCGTCATCCATCCCCAAACTAAGAAAGATATAGGTCGAGTAGTATTTATCCCCGGGGAATTAGTTGTTCTGGGAGGAGAAGGGAATATCATCACCGCTAAGGTTCATAAATCATCCCAGCCCATTGAATGCGGAGATAAAATTTATTCCTCACCTCTCCTTCCCCTGGCCGAAACTTCGATCAGAACCAACAAAAAAATCAAAGGGCAGGTATTGTTTTCTTTACATAAATCTGAAAACATTGCGCTAAAGGAATACATTTTTATAGACCGCGGAAGTCAGGATGGCCTAATTGTAGGTAATACTTTTAAGATTTACCGCCCTGGACATTTGGCGGAAAAAATTCTATCAAATAAAGGCAATCAAATACCTAAATTTAAAATAGGGGAGGCGGTAATAGTTTCTGTCCAAAAAGAAAGTTCTACCGCAGTAATTACAAATTCTTCCCAGGAAATCAATCCCGGTGATGAAGTAATTTCCGAAATTGAGTGAATTCCCTATAAGGGAAAAGTTAAATTCGCCATTAGTAGATTAAATTCAGGGAGGGCGGCTATCTTAAAACCTCCAGCCCTTTTTTAATCAAAGGATTTTGTTTCCGCAAAAATGGAACAAGGGCTTTATCATAAATTGGCTTTATATTTAGCCCCGGGAGTGGGCAGCATTATTTATAAGCGCCTCGTGCAAACTTTTGGTAATGCCGAACTCGTCTTTCGCGCCTCTTTCCATGAACTTAAAAGAATAGAAGGAGTAGGGGCCAAAGTTGCGGAAGACTTAAAAAAGTTTGCCTGGCAACCCTTAGTGGAGAAAGAACTGCACCTTGCTGAAAAAATGGGAGCAAGCATAATATCTTGGGATAATCCTGAATATCCTCTTAACCTAAAGGAGATATATGACCCCCCTCCTATTCTTTACATTTTGGGGAAAATTCTTCCCCAAGATCAAAGGGCTGTGGCCATAGTGGGTTCCCGGAATCCCACCACCTATGGCAAAGCGGCTGCGGAAAGGATTGCTTTAGGATTGAGCCGGGCAGGAATCACGGTAATTAGCGGGCTGGCCCGCGGAGTGGATTCTTGCGCTCATCGCGGAGCGCTCAAAGGAGGAGGGCGCACTATCGGAGTTCTGGGTTGTGGCTTGAACATCATTTATCCTCCGGAAAACAAAGAATTGTATGCGCAGATGGCCAAGCAAGGAGCCGTAATCACTGAATTTCCTTTTGGTACTCCGCCGGATAAAGACCATTTTCCTATTCGTAACCGCGTTATTAGCGGTATGGCCATGGGGGTAGCCGTGGTGGAAGCCACTTTGCGCAGCGGTTCTTTAATTACGGCTCGCTTTGCCCTGGAACAAGGTCGCGAAGTCTTCGCTGTTCCCGGAAATATAGACTCTCCGCGGAGTGAAGGAACTAATCGGCTTATTAAAGAGGGGGCCAAGTTAGTTTTGCGTGCTGAAGATATAATAGAAGAGCTTATTCCCCTGAGCAGTATTTCCGCTCCTCCGGAAATACCGGTCGAACCTAATTTAACTACGGAAGAGAAGAAAATTTATGCCCTTTTAAGCAACCAGCCCCTGCATATCGATCAAGTTTCCGCGCGCACGGAGATGGCCAGTTCCAAAGTCCTGGCCATTCTTCTTTCTTTAGAGCTGGCTGGCCATGTAAAACAACTGCCAGGGATGAATTTCATAAGAGCTTAATCGGAGTTTAAGAAAATAAGCAAGCGTAATAACTATAAATCTGTAATTAAAATTTTGCCTGAGGTTTTGAAAAAAAGGAGTATTAATGGGTAAGTCATTAGTGGTCGTGGAATCTCCGGCTAAGGCCCGGACCATAGCTAATTATTTAAAGGGAGACTGGATCATCAAAGCATCAGTTGGACATGTAAAAGATCTGCCCGAAAATAAGCTGGGCGTTGATATAGATAATGGTTTTATTCCCGAGTATCAAATTATTAAAGGCAAGGCCAAAGTCCTTAAAGAAATAAAGAAAGCAGCCGAACAGACAGATGCCGTTTACCTCGCTACTGATCCCGATAGAGAGGGAGAAGCCATTGCTTGGCATATCGCCGAAGAGTTAAAGAAACCCTCCCAGAAGATTCATCGAGTTCTCTTCAATGAGATTACACCCCGCGGAGTGCAGGAGGCCATGCGTCATCCCGAACGTCTTAACCGAGATAAATACGAAGCCCAGCAGGCCAGGCGGATTCTTGATCGCTTGGTCGGTTACATGATTAGCCCTCTGCTTTGGGAAAAAGTAAGACGAGGTTTGAGCGCTGGCCGGGTGCAGTCGGTGGCTGTCCGTCTAATCTGCGATCGCGAAAAAGAGATCAAGAGTTTTGAACCTCAAGAATATTGGACTATCCATGCCCAGTTGGCCGGGAGTACGCCTCCACCTTTTACCGCGAACTTAATCCGCATCAATTCTAAAAAGGCGGATATTAAGAATGAACAAGAAGCCCAAAGCATCCTGCAAGATCTGGCCGGGTGTACTTTTTCTGTAATAGAAGTCGAAAGGAAGGAACGTCGGAAAAATCCGCCCCCGCCCTTCATTACCAGTCAATTGCAACAAGAGGCTTGGCGGCAATTACGCTTTCCGGCTAAAAAGACCATGTCTTTAGCGCAACGACTCTATGAGGGAGTAGATCTTGGTCAAGAAGGGCCGGTAGGACTGATTACTTATATGCGCACCGATTCCGTGCACATTGCCCCGGAAGCCTTGCAGGAAGTGCGCAAATTTATCCGGCAAAAATTTGGCGCAGAATTTTTGCCGGAAAATCCCCATATCTACAAGAGCCGAAAGACAGCCCAAGAAGCTCACGAGGCCATTCGTCCTACTTCAGTAAGCCGCGATCCAGAATCAGTAAAACCTTTTCTGGAAAAGGACCTCTTCGCCCTTTATGAATTAATCTGGAAGCGTTTTGTGGCCTGCCAAATGAATCCTGCTATCTTTGATCAAACGACCGTGGATATTCAGGCGGGAAAGTACCTTTTTAGAGCGACCGGCTCCCTTCTTATATTTCCGGGGTTTATGACTTTATACATTGAGGCGGAGGACGAAAATAATGGCCAAGAAGAACAACTAGAAGAAAAACTTCCCCCTCTGGCTGTGGGCGATGTTTTGCAGCTAATGGAACTCAAGCCGGAACAGCATTTTACGCAGCCTCCACCCCGTTACACAGAGGCCACCCTCATTAAAGAACTGGAAGAAAAGGGGATCGGCCGTCCTTCCACCTATGCCACTATTTTGGACAACATCCAAGAAAGAAAATACGTGACCAAAATAAAGGGGCGTCTTCACCCCACAGAATTAGGATGCTTAGTCTCGGAACTGTTGGTCGAAAATTTCCCAGATATCCTCGATGTCCAATTTACCGCCCAGATGGAGGAGGAATTGGACAAAGTTGAAGAAGGGCAACTTTCTTGGGTGCAGGCCTTAGAGGATTTTTACGAGCCTTTCCAGAAAAACCTGGAAAATGCTCGAGAAAAGATGCAGGATTTAAAAGGGCAGGGAGTACCCACTGACCTCAAATGCGAAAAATGTGGGGCCTCTTTGGTCATCCGACTGGGCCGTCATGGCCAATTTCTTGCTTGCGCCAATTATCCCAAATGCCGCAATACCAAAGAATTTCGCCGCAATGAAGAAGGAGAGATTGAAATTATCGAGAATGAGGCTTTAACCGAAAAATGTGAAAAATGTGGGGCCGAGATGGTCATTAAAAATGGCAGGTATGGGAAATTTTTGGCTTGCTCGCGGTATCCCCGCTGCAAAAATACCAAAAAAATCTTGATTAACGGCGAAGGGAAATTCGAAGTGGCCCAAGAGGAAGAAAGTGCCGAACAATGTCCAAATTGTGGGGCCACCATGTTAGTCAAAAGAGGAAGATTTGGTAAATTTTTGGCTTGTTCTAATTATCCTACTTGTCAGACTACCAAAAAGATTTCGGCGGCCGACGCCGCCAATGAAAACAACGGCCCGGAATATACCGGTGAAAATTGTAGCCAATGCGGAGCGCCCTTAGTTTATCGGCGCGGCCGCTATGGGCCCTTCATCGCCTGCAGTAACTATCCCCGATGCCGATTCACTAAAAAGGAATCCCTCTCCATCATGGAGGAAAAATAGCCTCCTTATTTGACTAACCAAATGCCCAGCACAATGAAGATGGTTCCGATAACTCTCGGCAGGGTTAGCCCTTCGTGTAGAATAAGCCAACTCAAAAGTACGGTTATTAAAGGATAGGTGGCACTTATGGGGACCACCAGCGAAGCTCCTCCTAAGCGGAGAGCGTGATAATAAGTCCACAGCCCTAAGGCTCCGCCGCAAATTCCACTCAATCCGAAAAGAATGATCGTACGCCATTCCAGGGTAGCCATATGACCAAGACGGCCTGTGGCTAAGCCCAGGAAAAGTAATACCCCAGTAAGAATAAACTGGCGCACCATTAAGCCCGTAAGTGGGGGAGTCTTCCCTAAAGCTAATTTATCAAAGATGGCGGCCACACCCCAGAAAAAGGTCGTGGCCAGTAAAAACAAGGAAAGCTTCATGGCCACCTCTTCCGTTACCGAGTTTTTCCGTCTAAATAAAAGAGGTAGCCCTTTAGCCACCTCCTGGAAATGCGCATAAATTATCTTCGTTTTACCTAAAAAGCTGCTTCCGGGATTGATAGAGCACTGCGATTGCCGCTTAATATGGTCGTGGCGCGCGCTTGCACATGGGGCAAAATATTGGCCACGAAAAACTCGGCATTAAAGACTTTACCTTTGTAGAAAGCTGCCTCTGATAGTTCTTCTATTAATTTATTTTGGGCTTCAGGTGTGGCGGCTCCATATTTATCGAAAATGGCCTGTAGTTTGTCCTCCGCTATCAAAGCCTGCTGAATGAGGAGATAAGCTAACTCTACTTCGCCAAATATCTCCAAAAACGGGCAAGCATGAAGCATGGGGAAAAGAATATCGCCCCCCGCCGCCGCTTTGCCAAATTGCATAGCCACATTTACCAAGGTATTCTTGGCCTGTTCTAATTGCGAGACGGCGCTGCCCAGATGTTCATGATTTTTATACTTCTCTATAAACCCATTGATCTCTTTCATCCACCCCAAAAATAAGGCGCCCTTTTTTAAAGATAGCTTGCGCCCCACTAAATCCATAGCCTGGATCCCGTTAGTTCCCTCATAGATAGAAGTAATTTTGACATCGCGACAAAGCTGCTCCACTGGATATTCCCCACAATAGCCATATCCGCCATGGATCTGGATGGCCCATTCGGTTAGGCGAAAGGCTATATCTGTCGAATAAGCTTTGACTACTGGAATCATCAAATCAACCATGTTCTCACAAAATTCTTTCTCCTGTGGATCAGTAGCTACTTTGGCTAAGTCCGCATAATAGGCGGCGCGATAAATTAAAGCGCGCAGCCCTTCCGTATAAGCCTTCATGGTCATGAGCATCCGCCGCACATCCGGATGCTTAATGATCGGTACGCGCGGCGCAGTAGGGTCTTTCATTCTGGTGATCTCGACCCCCTGGATTCTCTCTTTGGCATACTTTAAGGCATAAAGATAGGCCAAATTGCCCAGGGCAAACCCTTGTAACCCTACGCCCAGACGAGCTTCATTCATCATCTGGAACATGAGCTGAATGCCCTGCCCTTCTTGCCCTAAAAGATATCCATGACATTTGCCTTCGTCGCCGAAATTTAGCGTACAAGTGGCCGATCCCTTAATGCCCATCTTGTGTTCGATGCCCCCACAGTTTACGTCGTTAGGCTCTCCCAAAGAACCATCGGGGTTAACGCGGATCTTGGGCACAATAAAAAGACTCAACCCTTTGACCCCGGGAGGAGCATTCTCCGTCCGCGCTAAAACGGCATGAATGATATTTTCGGCTAAATCGTGCTCTCCCGCTGTTATAAAAATCTTGGTTCCCTGGATTAAATAATGATCACCATCCTTTTTAGCCATGGTTTTAATATCCCCTACGGCACTTCCCGCCTGTGGTTCAGTGAGACACATAGTTCCCGTCCATTTGCCGCTATACATATTTTCCAGGAATAATTTTTTCTGTTCGGGAGTACCAAAACTTTGAATCAAATTAGCGGCCCCGCGCGTCAACCCGGGATAGGTCGTAAAGGAACAACAGGCCCCCACAAACATTTCGGCGGCGGCAATGCCCACTGATTCAGGTAACCCCTGACCGCCAGCTTCAGCATCTACCGAGGCCGCGATCCACCCTCCTTCGCAGTATTTCTTAAAGGCATCGTGGAAAGCGGCGGGGACTTTTACCTTTCCTTTTTCAAAAGTGCATCCCTCTTTGTCGGAAATGG